>DATNAR010000211.1:0-4939 GCA_035607385.1 Casimicrobiaceae bacterium | reverse complement strand
GCTCCTGCACGGCGCGCAGATCGCCGGAGGATTGCAGCAGGTGCGAGGCGAACGAGTGCCGCAGCATGTGCGGGTGCACGTGGCGCGCGAGTCCCCGCTTGACCGCCCACCCGGCGAGGCGTTGCTGGATCGCCCGCGCAGTGAGCCGCCTGCCGGAGCGGCTGATGAACACGGCTTCATGACTCGGCGTCGGCAAGTTCGGCCGCAGCGCGAGCCACGCTTTAAGAGCGACGCGCGCCGGCTCGCCGACCGGCACGATGCGCTCTTTCGCACCCTTGCCGAGCACGCGCACTTCGCCTTCGGCCAGGTCGAGCGCCGCGAGCTCGAGGCCGGCAAGCTCGGACACGCGCAGTCCGGACGAGTACGCGAGCTCGAGCAGTGCGCGATCGCGCACCGCGAGCAAGTCTTCGTCGGCGATGGCGACGAGGCGGACCGCTTCGTCGGGCGAGAGGACTGCCGGCAGATGCCGCGACGACCTCGGAGCCTTGAGTCCCGCGCACGGGTTGTCCTTGATCGAGGGCTCGTGATCGATGGCGAAACGGTAGAAGGCCCGCCAGCCGGACAGTACGCGCGCGAGACTCTTGCCCGACAGGCCGCGCGCATGAAGCATCGCCAAAAAGCGCCTGAGCTCCGCCGGGGAGAGCTTGGCGAGCGGCAGGTCTCCGGCCAGTTGCTGCAGCATCGCGACGTCCCGGCGGTAGGCGCTTCGCGTGTGCGCCGGTCGCGTCGACAGATGCCGTTCGAACGCCGAGATCAGCGTTTCGCCTCGCGCATCCCGCGGCGGCGGACGGGCGCGGGACGAAGAGCGCATCGTCATCAGCCTTGCGGCAGAAAGCGAGCGGTCGCGACGCTGGCGAGCTCCGACAGCCGGGTCAGATGCATCGTTCCAAGGCCCGCATAGAACCGGCCCGGATCCTCGCTGCCGAGCGCGAGCAGGCCGAACGTGTGATGGGTGCGCAGCGGCAACAGCGCGAACGACGCCAGCGACACGCCGCCGTCGAACCATTCTCGCGACTCGAACGGCGCCTGCGTGCCGCAGTACGGCGCGCCCAGGGCGCCGGCATATTCGCGGATTTCCTGGCTGGTCGCGGCGAGCTCGGGCAGATACGACTGCTCCGGCACCCTGCCCCAAAGACGCAGCGCCACCTGCGGCACCCGGAAGTCTTCGCTCAGGCTGTGGTACAAAACGCCCAGCGTCGTCTCCAGGTCGGCAGCGGAAAAAAGCGCCAGCGTCGAGCGGTGCAGCTTTTCGCTGATCGCATCGTTGTCGGTGCCGAACTGGATCAGCTCGCGCAGCTTCGACTCCAGCTGGCCGTTTTTTTCCCGCAAGGTCACGATCTGCCGCTCCGCGATCGGAATCGCATGACCACCGTGCGGATGCGGCACATAGATCTCGGCAAGCAGATCGGCATACTGCGCGAAGAACTCCCCATGCTGCTTAAGATAGTCGGCGACCGCCTCGGCGTTCATCGCTGCTTCCTTGTCGGTTTCGTTCGTCATTCGTCGACCTGCCATTCGCCTTCGAACACCGTCTGCGCCGCACCGGTCATCAGCACCGGCTTGCCCGCCCCGTCCCAGCGTATCGCGAGCTCGCCGCCTCGCGTCTGGACGCGGACCTGCGGATCGAGCAGCCCCCGCCGGATTCCGGCCACGACCGCCGCGCAAGCGCCGGTTCCGCACGCCAGCGTCTCGCCGGCGCCGCGCTCCCATACGCGCAGGCGAATGTTAGCGCGATCGACGACCTGCATGTAGCCGGCGTTGACGCCGCGAGGAAAATCCGCGTGGCGCTCGAGCAGCGGACCCTGGCTGCGTACCGGCGCTGTTTCGACATCATCGACGAGCTGCACCGCGTGCGGATTGCCCATCGACAGCGCGCTGATCGTCACCGGCTCGCCATCCACGATAAGCGTCTGCGTCGGCGCCGCGCTGTCGCCGACGAATGGAATTACCTCGGGTTCGAAGCGCGGCACGCCCATGTCGACCCGCACGCGGCCGTCGGGTTCGAGCGTCGGCTCGATGATGCCGCCGCGCGTTTCGACGCGGATCGTCCGCTTGGCCGTGAGCCCCTGGTCGCGGACGAAGTGGACGAAGCAGCGAGCGCCGTTGCCGCACTGCTCGACCTCGCCGCCGTCGGCGTTGAAGATCCGGTAACGGAAATCGACGTCGCTGCGCGACGACCGCTCGACCAGCAGCACCTGGTCGCAGCCGACGCCGAAATGACGGTCGGCAAGGCGTGCGATCTGCGCGGGCGTGAGCTCGACGCGCTGCCGGATGCCGTCGAGCATCACGAAATCGTTGCCGAGTCCCTGCATCTTGGTGAACTTGAGGCGCATGTCCGAATCGTCGCGCGGTAACACCCGAGGCTGCGCGCGGGCGCTATTCCCGGTGGATGCCCGCGCGCTTGACGACCGGTCCCCAGCGCGCCACTTCGGTCCTGATTTCCGCCTCGAGCTGTGCCGGGCTGCTTGGCGAGGGCTCCATGCCGATGGCGACCAGCCGCTCCCGCACGTCCGGCATCGCGACGATGCGCACGAGCTCGCGATTGAGCCTCTCGACGATCTCCGGCGGCGTACCGGCTGGAGCGAGGATGCTGTGCCATGAGGTGACATCGAAGCCGGGATAGCCGGACTCGGCGACGGTGGGAACGTCGGGAAGCGCTGCGATCCGATGCTGACCGGTCACGGCGATGGCGCGCAACTGCCCGCTGGCGACGAACTGCTGCGTCGCTCCGGGCAACGCGAACGACAGCGGCACGTTGCCGGACAGCACGTCGGTCATCAGTTGCCCGGATCCGGCGTAAGGTATGTGCAGCAAGGAGACATCGGCAAGCGCGGCCAGCAGCTCGGCCGCGACGTGCGTCGGCGTGCCGACGCCGGGCGTCGAATAGGCGAGCCTTCCCGGCTCGCGCCGGGCGCGCGCGACGAGGTCGGCGATCGTATCGATATGCGCGGCGGGATTGGCCACGATGATGATGGGCGAGGTCGCGAGCTTGGCTACCGGCGTAAAGTCGTGGCCCGGATCGACCGCCCGGTCACCATAAATGCTGACATTGATGCACATCGCCGCGCCGCCGATGGTCAGCGTATAGCCGTCCGGAGCCGAGCGCGCCGCGGCCGCGAGGCCGTTGTTGCCCGCGGCGCCGGTACGGATATCGATGATGACCGGCTGCCCGAGCGCCGCCTCGAGCTTCTGGCCGACGACGCGCGCCAGCGTGTCGGTCGACGTGCCGGCGGGATACGAAATGATGATGTGTATCGGACGGTTCGGGTAGGCCGCCTGGTCGGCGCCGAACCCCGAGCTCGCGCAGACCGCCAGCAGCAAAGCGACAATCGGTCTAAGCAGGAATGGCCACATGTGGGTCTCTCGATAAAAGGCGTCAGGACTTCGGTCGCCGCGCGAGCATCGCCTTGATGAGCTCAGGCTCGTCCCAGGGCAAGTCGACCGGATGATTGCGCAGGTACGAGCTGCGCGGGTCGCGCAGCCACTCCTGCGGAAAATGCACGTTCAGATGCTCCTCGCCTTCATCCATATCGGCGCGCGTCGTCGGCGCCAGGCCGTGCATCGCGGCATGAAGCGCGGCGCAAAGATCGACGCCTATGCGGGATCCGACGTGAAGGCCCGGCGTCATGCGCCGATTCACTTCCAGCAGATAGGCGCGGCCGCTCGTGCGCTCCACGATGTACTCGGTCGCGAACAAGCCCGTCATGCCGAAGCCGTGCACCAGCCTGGACGAGAAATCGCCGATCTCGTCGGAACGATAGCAACGAATCACGGCGGCAGGGCCCTTCACATCATCGGCGTACTCCAAACGGTGCACGGCGAAGCCGCCGATGCGACGGCCGTTCCAGGCCGCTGTATTTTCGTAATGCACGTCGCCTTCGACGAGCACCTGGATGAGGACGGCGCCGCTCGGGGAGGCGGGAGCCAGGGCCGATGGATCCGGCCGGGCAAGACGTTCGAAGGCGGCAGCGAGCTCGGCGGACGACTCGACGATAGCCACGCCTTCACCCGCGGTCGAGTGATCGCGCTTGAGCACGATCGGATAACCATGGGTGGCCGCGAACGATTGCGCCGCGGCCGCCGTGTCGATGACCGCATACCGCGGCACGCGGATGCCCAGCGCCTCGGCGGCGGGCGGCAACAGGGTTTTCTCGACGCTGGTGCGATAGAACCGCGTGTCGCCCATCGAGTCGGCGATCAGCCCGGCGAGCTGCAAATGCGACTCGGGGCGCATGCCGCCGGGCGGCGACAGCGCGAGCGTCTGCAAAAGGCGAAACGCCGTGTCGTCGCAAGGCAGCACCAGCCTCGGCGACGTCAGCTCGACGATGTCGGCGAAAGCATCGACCCATTGGCGCAGCGTTGCATTGTCGGGCAGGTGCTGGGTGCGGGCGATGAAGCGGCTGTTCTCGGCCAGCGTGTCTTTCGGCGCGAGCAGGAAGACTTCGAACCCCGCTCGCGTCAGCGAGCGCGGGATGCGCGCCGTGCCGAACCACTGCGTGGCCGTGGCCACGAGCAGGACCGGCGTGCTCACGGGCGCAGCGGGCGCACGTTCTAGACGTTGAAACGAAAGTGCATGACGTCGCCGTCGCGGACGACGTAGTCCCTGCCTTCGAGTCGCATTTTCCCCCCCTCTTTTGCGCCCTGCTCGCCGTTGCAGGCGAGAAAGTCATCATAGGCGATCACCTCGGCCCGGATAAAGCCTTTTTCGAAATCGGTGTGGATGACGCCGGCAGCCTGCGGCGCGGTGCTGCCGCGACGTATCGTCCAGGCGCGGACCTCTTTGGGCCCGGCGGTGAAATAGGTCTCGAGACCGAGCAATTGGTAGCCGGCGTGGATCAGGCGGTCGAGCCCGGCTTCGGCGAGACCCATGTCGGCGAGGAAAATCTGCTTGTCCGCGTCGTCGAGGTCGGCGATCTGGGCTTCGAGCGCGGCGCTGATC
>DATNAR010000198.1:0-3151 GCA_035607385.1 Casimicrobiaceae bacterium | reverse complement strand
GACGAGAAAGAACTCGTCGTCCATCAGGCCGCGGCGCATGTCGGTCTCGATCTGCAGCCGTGCCTGCACGCGCGCATTCATGTCGGCGGTATAGAACCGATAGGTGTTGCGCCCGGTATCCTTGACCGAATACATCGCGGTGTCGGCCTGCCGGATCAACCCGCCCGGATCGGTCGCATCGGTCGGATAGATCGACACGCCGATCGAGCACGTCAGCGTCGGCGTCTGGTCGCCAAGCCGGAACGGAGCAAGGAACGATTCCCGCACCCGCGTCAGCACCGCCATGATCTCGATCGTCGCCCGCTCGGGGTCGAGGTCGGGAAGAATGACGACAAATTCGTCGCCGCCGAGGCGCGCCACCGTGTCGGACTCGCGCACCGCGTGGCTCAGCCGCTGCGACACCGCCTGCAGAAGGTGGTCGCCGGCGTCATGGCCGAGCGTGTCGTTGATCCGCTTGAAATGGTCGAAATCGAGAAACAGGCATGCGACCTGGTGATGGTCGCGCGCCGCCTGCGCGAGTATCTGCTTCAGGCGCTGGTTGAGGAGCGCGCGGTTGGGCAGCCCGGTCAGGATGTCGTGCTGCGCGAGCTTGTACGCCTGCGCAATCGCGATCTCGAGCTCCTTGGTCCGCTGGACGACTTTTTCTTCCAGCGTGCGCTGGTAGCCGGTCACCTCGCCTTGCGACTGCGCGAGCCGCTGCGTCATCTGATTGAACGCGCGCGTCAACATGCCGAGCTCGTCGCTCGAGGTCGGTTTTACGCGTACCCCCAGGTCGCCGGCCCCGACGGCCTTGGCCGCGCGCATCAGGTCTCGAATCGGCGACAGAAGCCGCTGGGTGAGCAACAGCGTGACCACGATCGCGATCGCCGTCAGCACGGCGACGACCGACAGGGCGCCGATGATGTTGCTTTGCATCAGCGCCCGATTGCGCTCGTAGTTCAAGCCCAGCCGGACGTAGCCGATCGGAGGGTCGGCCGCAGCGGGTGCGCCGGACGCCGCGGGCGCGCGCTCGTTCCCTGCCTCGGCGATCGGTGCGACCAGCTCGAGATAGCGCCGCCCCTTCACCTGGCGCACGCTGCTCTCGATGGCGCCCGGATGGAGCTCGGCGGCCGGCGCCGGCGGCATCGCCGCGTCGCCGTAGCCCCTCGACGCGATCAGCCGGCCCTGGTCGTCGAGCACAGCCGCATAGGCGACGTCGCGGTCGGTCTCGAGACTTTGCAACAGCCGTTCGAGCGCGCCGATATCGGCGGTATAAACGGCGTACTCGGACAGGTCGGCCAGCATGGCGACCACCGTCTGCCCTTGCGTTCTCAGCCGTTCCTGCTCGGCTTCGATCTGCTGCGTCACCAAGAGCACGCTGACGCCGATGGCAGTCGCCACGATCAGCCCGATGGCGAGCAGATTGAGCTTGGTCAGCAAGCCCGCGCGCATGACGCGCCGACGCGCGGGAGCATCTATCGCGGCACGCTCGTCGTTGGTCGGTGCGGCGCGTCCGGCCATCGTCCTATTCCACCACCCGGTCGAACGAGCGCCGCATCGATTCGTCCCAGCGCATGCGGAACAATCGCGCGCTGCGCTGGTTGACATAGATGTGCAGGCGCGGCGGCAGCGGTGCCGGCGTGCGTGCGCCGGCCAATTCCTCCAGCGCGAGCCGCCCGCAGAACGCGCCCAGCTCGCGGTAATCCCAGTCGAGTGCGTAGAGCGCACCGGCGTGCACCCAGGTCTCCGACAATCCGATCAGCGGCAGCTTGTGGCGGAAAGAGAACAACAGCAGCGCCTTGACCGTTTCCCGCGTGTAAACGGTCGTGTCAGGGACGGCCAGCAGCACGTCGGCCGAGCTGGACAGGCGCGCGAGCGCCGGCGGCAACATCGCCGGCGTCGCGACCGGCGCAAGCACCGGATTGAGATCCGCGGCCCGCAGCGCCGCCGCCAGCGCACCGACCAGCGCGCTGTTCTGCGCCGGATCGTACAGCACGCCGATATAGCGTGCGTCGGGCAACAATCGCTTGAGCCAGGCCGTCTGCTGGTCTGCCGGAATGGCGGCAGGAACCGCCTTTGCGCTCGCCCCGGCCTGCGTCGACATGCAGTCGACCGTGGCGAGCGCAGGCGCATCGTGCGCCGCGCGCACCGCGGCTTCCGGGCCGAACGCGATGAGGGCGGCGTCCGGATCCTCCCGCGCCGCCGACTTCAGACGCTCTCCGCTGTCGTCGGCCGGAATCTCGACAATGGCGGTCGGACCGAGCGCCTCGCGCACGCCGCGCTGCGCGGCGCGCAGCTGCTGCGTGTCGCCGGCCGCATACAACAGCACGCGGGGCGAGGCGAGCGCCGGTACGGCAAGCGCCGCCGCGATCGTCAGGGCCAGCGTCGCGACGCGCTGGCTCAAGTGACGGTGACCGGGATCTTGCCGATGCGTTGCTGCCATTCCCGCGGGCCGGTCTGATGCACCGATGATCCGGTCGCGTCGACAGCGACGGTCACCGGCATGTCGCGGACGTCGAATTCGTAGATCGCCTCCATGCCCAGATCGGCGAACGCGACAATCCGCGAGCTCTTGATCGCTTTCGAAACCAGGTAGGCTGCGCCGCCGACCGCCATCAGATACGCGGCGCGATGCTTGCGAATCGCTTCGATCGCAACCGGGCCGCGCTCGGCCTTGCCTATCATCGCGACGAGGCCCGTTCTGGCCAGCATCATCTCGGTGAACTTGTCCATCCGCGTCGCCGTCGTCGGCCCGGCCGGACCGACGACTTCGTCGCGCACCGGATCGACCGGACCGACGTAGAAGATCACGCGATTGTTGAAATCGACTCCCGGCGGCAGCGGCTCGCGGCGCGCCAGCAGATCGGCAATCCGCTTGTGCGCGGCGTCGCGGCCGGTCAAGAGCTTGCCGGACAGGAGCAGGCGGTCGCCGGGTTTCCAGGCCACCACTTGCTCTCGCGTCAGCCGGTCAAGGTCGACTCGCGTTGCCGTCGGCGCCGGCGCCCACCGCACATCAGGCCAGCGCGCGAGGTCGGGCGGGTCGAGGCTCGCGGCGCCGGACCCGTCGAGCGTGAAATGCGCGTGCCGCGTCGCCGCGCAGTTCGGGATCATGCCGACCGGCTTGCTCGCGGCATGCGTCGGATAATCGAGAATCTTGACATCGAGCACCGTC
>DATNAR010000195.1:0-7890 GCA_035607385.1 Casimicrobiaceae bacterium | reverse complement strand
TTGTTCCTGTCGCAGCATGCCGAAGCCGTTGCCGGCAGCTGCGTGCTGGCGACGATCGAGGGCTCGCGGCCCTTGCTGGTCGAAGTTCAGGCGCTGGTCGACCCGGTGCAGGGCGGACTGGCACGGCGGCTGGCGGTGGGCCTCGACCCGCAGCGCCTGGCTCTGCTGCTGGCGGTGCTGCATCGCCACGGCGGCGTCGAGACTGGGCTGTTCGATGTCTTCGTCAATGCGGTGGGCGGTGTTCGTATCGGCGAGCCCGCGGCCGATCTTGCCGTGCTGATGGCCATTTATTCATCATTTAAAAACAAGCCATTGGGAGCTAAATCTCTTGTATTTGGCGAGGTCGGCCTGGCGGGCGAAATCCGGCCGGTGCAGCGCGGGCAGGAGCGCTTGCGCGAGGCGGCGAAGCTCGGGTTTACCCGCGCAGTGATCCCGGCGGCAAACAAGCCCCGGCAGGCGATCGACGGCATCGCCATCGTCGCGGTCGAACGCATCGACCAGGCGCTGCAGCAGCTGACCGGCTAGGGGCGGGCGCGGCTTAGGCCTTGCCGCGCTGCACGACCTGCAGCTTGGCGACACGCTTGGCTGCGATCATCGGTTCGGTCGCCGCGAAATAAGCCTTGAAATGCGGCATCTCGCGGTGGCGCAGGAATGCCGCTTCGTCGTCGTACACCTCGTAGAAGCAGACGCGGTCGGGTACGGCGGGATCCTGAAGAATGTCGAAGCGCCGGCATCCGGGCTCGAAGTCCACCGACCCCTGGGCGTCGAGCCGGGCGGCCTCCAGAAACGCGGCGGAACGGCCCGGATGCAGGTCGAACTCCACCCACAGCGCAAAGTGATGCATAGGTTCCCCCGAATCGCCGGCCGCTGCGGCCTTAGGCCCCGGCGCTGCCCCGCGGCCAGTGCGGCGCCACGACGAATATGCGGACCGTCTCCCGCCACATGCCGTCCGGTGCGCGCTCGAGGCCCGCGACCAGTTGCGCTTGCGACGACGCCGCGAAATGCGCATCGATGCGGGCCCGGCAAGCCTCCGGCGCGAGCATCGCCTCGGGATCGTCGATCGCCGCCGGCGCGATCCACGCGCGGCGCGGCAGCAGCGTCCACGCGTGGGCAAGCTCGGTCCACGGCGCGCCCGGGCTGCGCCAGTCGTCGCTTCGGCACCACCAGCCGCGCCAATGCGCCGACGAGACTCCGGCAATCGGCGCCGCCGATCCCGCCGCCAGCGGATAGAACAACCAGCCCTGAAGGCAGGCCCGCGGTGTCACCGAGTCGACCTCGTGCGGCAGCGCCGCGCGGCCGAGCGCCGTCTGCGACAGCGGCAGTTGCACATCGAGCATGTGCTGCCATTTGCGATCGAGCCGGTCGGCCGCGTTGGGTCCGAACAGGCGCGAGAAATCATCGCCCGGCGGGCAATACAGATAGAACTTGTACGCCATCTCCAGATGCTGCACTTCGGCGAGCCCGGGCAGCGATACGATGAAGTCGAACTCCCCGCGCACGGCCATAGCGTCCTTGACCGGCAAGCCGGCGGCATGCAGACGCGCCCCCGGCAGGTTCGCGAACCAGAAGCGCCACAGGGCCTCGGCATAACGGCCGAGTTGCCGTGCATTGGAAGCTGCCAGATGCTCGCGCAAGCGTTGGGGCGCCGCGTCCAGGTCGAGCAGCCAGCGGTGCCGCAAGCGCAGCGACTCGATGCGCCAGGCATCGGTCAGCGTCGCAATCGGCGCCGCGTCTTCGGCGATCAGCAGCGGCGATGCAATCAGCGCGGCGAGGGCCCGCACATCGGGATCGACGAGCTCATTCCACAACGCCGGAGCGCGCGGCGCCCCGCGCGGCTGGGCCGCGACCATCGCTTGCAGCTTGGGCATCGGAACCATGAACGCAACGGCGATTCTAACCTGCCCCGGCGCACCGCCGGGAGCGAGCCTCCCTTTCCGGTTGACTGGGGCGGCGCGGAAGCGTGCAATAGCCACGCACCACCGGACGCCGGAATATCTGCGGCGCAAGCCGATCGCAGTCGTTTTGCTCGAGGAGTCCTACGATGGCCAACAAATCGTCGTCGAAAACGGCACGCCGGGCCAAGGCCGGCGCAAACAAACCGCGCAAGCCGCGCGCCAAGGCTGCGGTGAAGCAGACTTCGCCATTCGACGCGCCGCATGCCGGCGCATTCGGCGACTTGTCGAAAATGGGCAAGCTGATGACGCCGGAGCAGGCGTTCGAGCTTTACCGCGCCAACGCGAAGATCGCGCTCGACGTCATCAATGCTGCGATCGAGAGCACGGCCAAGCTGCGCCGGCTGCAGTTCGAGGGAGAGGAAGAGGCGCGCTCGATGCAGAAAAAAGCGGCGCGCCACGCCGCGGAGGCGGGGGACCCGCAGGCGCTGGTTGCCGCGGGACAGAGCGTGACCCAGGAAGCGGTCGAGAAGGCGATGCACTACTGGGGCCAGATGTTCGAAATGATCGTGGAGATGCAGAAGCGGCTGTTTGCGCTGATGGAAGAGCAGATGAGCGGCGTGCCCGGCGCCAGGGAGGCGAAGGCGATGATGGCGATGATGCCGGATCTCAAGCAGGCGCAGAACCTGGTCAACGCGATGCAGGGCGTGATGTCGTCGGGTAGCTCGGCGTTCTCGTCGATGCAGCGTCTGATGGGCGACTTCGCACGAAGCGCCCAGCAGTCGATGCCCGGAGGCAGGCGCTAGTCCGCGGTGCGGCGCCGCGGACGCCGCCTTTAGGCGCGCCGCAGGTCAGGCGCGCCGCAGGTCAGCCGCGCCGCGGGTCAGGCGCGCCAGGGGCGGGCAAGTCGGCGGCACCGGCCGGCGAGGCGGCGATTGCACGCTGGGCGCCGGCGTCGGTGATCGAGGTGCCGCGGATGCCGATCGGAATGCAGGCGCTGAGCAGCATGGCCAGGGCAAGACAAATCGGCAATTTCACGCGCGCTCCCGTTGGCCAGTAGCGCACAGCATAGCGCACAAGCTCTCGCCGGGCCAACGTGCGGAAGCCGCACGACCGTGCTGCTAGCGCCGCAGCCGCGCGCGCAGGTACTCGACCGCGACGGGAACGAGCGAAAAGGCGATGATCGCGACGATCACCAGCGCGAAATTGTCCTTTACCATCGGCAGCTTGCCGAACAGGTAGCCGCTAGACACCAGCAAGCCGACCCAAAGCATCGCCCCGGCGGCGCTGAACATCAGGAAACGGCGGTAGTCCATGTGCCCGATGCCCGCAACAAAAGGGGCAAAGGTGCGCACGATCGGAACAAAGCGCGCAAGGATGATCGTCTTGCCGCCGTGGCGAGCGTAGAACCGATGGGTTCGCTCGAGCGCCCGCCGGTTCAGGAAGCGTGAATGCGCTTTCTTGACTGTGTGGCTTCCGAACAGCCGGCCGATCCAGTAATTGCAGTTATCGCCGCCAAACGATGCGACGATCAGCGTCAGCGCCAGCAGCTCGACCGGCATGTCGGCGGCTGCCCAGAGCGCGCCGGAGGCGAACAGCAGCGAGTCGCCGGGCAGAAACGGCGCGATGACGAGCCCGGTCTCGCAGAAAATGATGAGGAACAGGATCAGGTAGATCCACCGGCCGTAGTCCAACAGCAGAAGCGCGAGCTCGTTGTCGAGATTGCCGATGAATTCCCAAGCCGCTGCCAGAACGTCCATGCGCGCCCGATCATGTCAAGGACAACCCCGCCGCGCATCGCGGGAAATCGATCAGCGCGGCCCAAGCTCCGCCGCGCGACGTTCGCTGCGGCGGAGGATTTCGGTCCTGATTTCCCCGAACTGTTTTCGCGTCTCCGCCTCGATCAGCGCGGGTCCGATCACCGGGGGTACCCACATCTTCGGCGTGTAACGGCCGCTGTTGACGATGTGGACGAGGCCGTCGACGTCGACCAGGCGCGTGGTGAACACCGACGCCTTCAGATCACCGCTGATCAGGCGCGAGCGCACTTCGCTGAAAGGTCGCAGCTCGACCTCGCGCACGTTGTCGAAGGTGATCGTCAACGGGCCGCGCGTGGCCTTGCCGTACTGGCGCACTTTGAGCACGTTGTCGACGCGCCCCTGGATACCGCTGTACTGCAGATTCGAAATGAATCGACTCATGTTGTCGTAGTCGGTCAGCACGTCCCAGACCGCCAGGAGCGGAGCCCGCACCGGGCAATCGACTTCGACGACGATCTCCGGGCCCTCCTTCTTGGCATGCACGACGATGTCCTCATCGGGGACGGCCGCCGACGTGCTGAGCGCGACCGCCGCGAGGCAGCAGGCGACGAGCCGGGATGCCCGCGTCACCGCAGCGGCGGTGGCCGCCGGCGAAACGACGCGACGGCGCCCATTCACAGCAGCTCGTCCAGCGGGAGCATCGACAGCATGTCGACTTTCGCGCGGCGCCAGATCGAGGCCGCGGGCTCCTGGCGGTACTCGACCGGCTTGCCGTCCTCCAGTGTGCGCCACACCAGTGTCCGGCCCCCCGCGATATTCGTTCCATCCAGCGCGAGCACATAGCTGTTGGCCGGCCGGGCGATAGCCTCGAAGCGCGCGGCGACCTGTCGCGCCAGATCGGGACTGTCGATGATCACGCCGACCTCGGTATTGACGTGCAGCGAGCGCTGATCGAGGTTCATCGATCCGACAAAGACGCGCTGCCGGTCGAACACGAACACCTTGGCGTGCAGGGCGAACTGCCCGGCGCTCGGCGATTTCAGCGCGTTGCCGCTCACCACCGGCTGCCCGAGTATCGGCCGTACCTCATAGATCTCGACCCCGGATTCGAGCAATGGGATCCGGTACTTCTGGTACGCCGAGTGGACAATCGGCATATCGGTCGACGCAAGCGAATTGGTGAGTATGCGCACCTGCAGCCCGCGCTCGCGCAGCTTCTCCAGGAACTTCACACCGGCATCCCCGGGCACCAGATAGGGGGACACAATGAGCAGCTCGGACCGTGTCTCTTCGACCCTCTTGGCCAGCCGGTGGCGCAGCAGGCGTCCCGGCTCGTCGCCGTCTTCGACCTTGTTTTTTTGCGGGCTGTCGTAGACGACTTCCGCACGCACCCATACCCAGGGCGCGTTGGTGGCAAGCAGCGGGCGCAGCGGTTCGCCGCCGGCCAGCCTGCGCATATAGTCCTTGTCGTTCATCGCGACGTGGTGCTGCGCCAGCGCATCGCGATAGTCGGCCAGCGCCTTTTGCGACGCCTTGCCGCCGAACAGCGCCTCGATCGGAATCGCCAGCGGACTGTTCCAGAAGTCATCGAAGCTCGCCGACATGTCCTTGACGATGCCGCCGGCCGCGATGACGTCATAATCGCCGAAGTCGAGGTCGCGTCCTTCCTGAAAGTACGCGTCGCCGATATTGCGTCCGCCGATGATGCCGATCTCGTTGTCGACGACGAACAGCTTGTTGTGCATCCGACGGTTCATCCGGGCCCCGTCACTCAGCAACTCGACGTCGTGCAGGAACTCTATCGGACCGCGGTACGCCGCCGGATTGAATACGCGCAGCTCGATATTCGGATGGGCCGCAAGCGGCGTCAGCTTGACCGTGCGTCCGCGCGATCCCTCGTCGTCGAGCAATACACGCACGCGCACGCCGCGATCGGCCGCCTGCAGCAGCGCTTCCTGGAGCAGCCTTCCGGTGTCGTCGTTTTCGATGACGAAGTACTGGACATCGAGCGTGCGCTCGGCCTGCTGCGCCATCTCCATGCGCAGCAGAAAACTGTCGATGCCAACGGGAAGCAGGCGGAAAGCGGACAGGCCGGGGTGGGCTGCCGCCGCCGCCGCGAATTGGCGCCCAAGCCGCGTCTGCTCGGGATGCGCGAGCGCGTTGGACGCCGCCCTCGGATAGTCGGAACCCGGCGGCAGCGTCGCGCATCCGGCCAGCAGCAGCGCAGCCAGCGCGACCAGGCCGAGCGAATGACGCCAGGCGTGCCCCGCGCTGTGCGTCATACCTCGCGGTCGATGATCGGCCTTTGTCGTTGGCATGCGAGAGTTTTGGATAGGCCGCATGTGCCCAGCGATTTTCACCCGCGATGGGCGCACTGCCCATCGGCGGATGGATGAAAGCATTGTAGGACTAGGGGCGACACCACGACCGTCGCCTTGCCGGATGATGCGAGTTGCGGTGTACAGCTGTCGCGCAGAACCAGGCGTGTCGCAGGAATTGACGCTCGGGACGCCGTCGCCCCATCAGCGTGCGGCGACGAGCTCGCGCAAACGCTTCAGCACACCTTGCTCTTCGCTTGGCGGAAATCCATAGTGGAACAGGGTTCGCCGCGTTCCGGGCGCGGGCGGTTTGCCGGCGTATTTGGCGAGCCCGTCGGCAATCGCCGCGAACGATGCGCAGAGCAAAACCGCCGGCGCGTTGACGCGTCGGTTGATCCGCTCCGGACCGGTGGGCTCGAACTTGAGCGCGGTGCCGTAGAAGACGACGTGGCGCGGGTTCACCTCGATCACCGCGTGGGTGTAGCCGCGGATCACCGCGGCGTAAAGGTATGCCGTCTGAAACAAGCCGGCCAGTACCGGCTTGCTTGCCGCGGTGCGATCGACGGCCAGCCGGGTGAATTCGCAGATGCGCCAGCCCTTTGCGCGAAGCGCATCGATCTCCGCCCGGTACAACTGGTCGGCCGACAGCCCCTTGCCGGTGTCGACGCCCAGACCCACGGTGCCGACGATCTGGCCTTCGTCATAGGCGATGAAGGTGAAGACGTTGCTCTTGGGCTTGCGACCGGGGATCGTGTAGCCGCGGCCGGTGTAGCGTCGCTCGACCAGCGACCAGGCGTCGCGTCGTGCGCCGGTGCGTTTGGCGACGCGGATCTTGAACGCGCCTTCGATCGTCGACGCATCTTCGAGCGCCGGAACGTCTGCTTCGGTCAGCGTGAGGCTGCGGAAGCGCAACGGACGGTCATCGAATACCGTCTGGCCCGTGACGTCGGTGGGATGCGTCCTGGGTTGCGATTTCTTCGCGGTCTTCTTCCTGGCCGCGGTGGGCGCCGCGCCGGTTTTTCGTGACGCGGGGAGGGCGTTAGCCGGGCGTGCCGCCGCAACGCTGTCGGTCTGCCGTGCCGCCGACGGCAAGATCGTCTTGCCCGCCACGGGCGATACGCTCCCCTTGTCGCGGCGGAGTTTCTTGACGATCTTGCGTATCGATTCTTTCAAGGCCCACGCTGTTTCGAGACTCGCGGTTCGTTCCGGCTCGCGGTTCGTTCCCGCGCTAGCTTGGCCCTTGGCTCAAGCGCTTGTCAAGCCGATGCGCGGCCGGCCGGACACAGCAGACCGGCAAGTCGCACTGCGATCGCTTCGCAGGGCCGCCGCCGCGCCGACAGTGCCATTGCTATTCGATGCGTTTCAGATAGTCCTTGGTGAACATCTTGTCGGGCAGATCCCGCAAGCGCATCTCCGCGTACTCGAGGACGGATTCCTCCCCGCTCTTGAGCGCGTCCTGCATCACCAGGCGGGTGGGACGCGGACGCCCGCCGAGCGGTCGAAAGTTTTCGTACACGCACGTTTTGAGCAGGCGATCGGACAGTGAGTAGAACTCTGCTTTCTGCGGCCAGTAGTTCGACTGGCGAACCCAATACAGGACCCGGTGGTAAGTCACGGCGCGGTCGACGGCGCTCAACTCGAGCACATATACGCTTTCGCCGTCGATTTTCTCCGTCCGGAGGAGCTTGGGTCGGTAGTCGCCGGCAAAATTGGCTCTTGCCAGATCCCCATTCGCAACCTGGCCGGTGAGGCGCTGCGCCAGGCCGAGCCGCACCGGCTGCGATATCGTCGGCAGGAAAATCCACAGATCGCGTCCCTTCATCAGCATGACCTGGCCGCGCTCCGACGCCGGCTCAGTGGTCATGACGATCGTATTTTCGTTGCCCTTGGACAGAACCCGATACTTCCTCGAGTCGTTCG
>DATNAR010000181.1:0-2003 GCA_035607385.1 Casimicrobiaceae bacterium | reverse complement strand
AGCGCGATGCAGAACCGTCCGAAGTCTTCGCGGGTGGCGCCGTGGCGTTCCATGTAGAGCCGGGTGTGCAGGGCGAACATCCCGTTCGCACCGCCGAAACCCTGCGGCGACATGAATTCCTGCACCGATCCGTTGAAATGGTCGAGCGTCGCGTTGTGCGCCGCCACGTCGAACGAGTCAGCCGCCATGCACACGACCGCCTCCACGGTGCCGTCGCGGATCGCGCGGGCCGCGTGCGCCATGCCTATGACGCCCGAGGCGCCGCCGTAAAGACCCTGGAAAAGGAAGCGCGCCTCGATGCCCAGGTGCTCCGCCAGCGTCGCGACGTTGTCGGGCGGGAACAGGAAGCTGGTCGCGGCGATGCCGTCGACAGCACGCCACGAGAGTCCGGCGTCCGCAAGCGCGGCGCTTCCCGCCTCGTAGAAAAGGCGCTGCACGCTCTTGGTGGACTTCTTCGTGTACTGCGCCTGGCCGGCGCCGACGATCCTCACGCCTTCGAAGATGGCGGCCATGTCAGATGATTCCTTCTTCCTGGAGCGCGGAGAATTCCGCCTCGGAGAGTCCGAGCTCGTCGATGAAGATGGCGCGGTTGTCCGCGCCGAGCGCGCCGCCGGAGTGGCGGACCTCGCCGGGCGTGCGCGCGAACTTCGGCGTGACGCCCTGCATGCGCACCGTGCCGAAATCGCCGTCGGCCACGCTGACGATGTTCTGCCGCGCGCTGTAATGCGGGTCCTTGAAGATGTCGCGGATGTCGAGCACCGGCCCGGCGACGACCTCGGCCGCGTCGAAGTGCGCCATGATCGCATCGCAGTCGCGCTGCCGGAACCACGCCGCGATCATCGCGTCGAGGACGGTATCGTTGGCGCAGCGCGCGGCGTTATCGACGAACCGCGGGTCCGTGACGAGCTCCGGCATATCCAATGCCGCCGCCAGGCGCTCGAACGTGCGCTGCGAGCTCGCGGAAATGCCGATCCAGCGCCCGTCGCGCGTTTCGTAAGTGTTGCGCGGCGAATCCTCGGCAAGGCGGTTGCCCTGGCGCTGCTTCACGATACCGAGCTGATCGAAGCCGATCACTTGCGACTCGACGAGACGGAACAGCGGCTCGTAAAGGCTCACGTCGATCTCCTGCCCGTTGCCGCCGCCGTGGTCGCGGTTGTAGATGGCGAACATGGCCGACATCGCAGCGAACGTGGAGGCCACGGAGTCGGCCATCGGAAAACCCGGCAGCGTCGGCGGCCGGTCCGCCGCGCCGGTGAACGACGGAATGCCGGAGAACGCCTCCGCGATGGTGCCGTAGCCGCCGCGCTTGGCGTACGGTCCCGTCTGCCCGAACCCGGAGACGCGCACCATCACCAGCCCCGGATTGATCTTTGCGAGGTCGGCGTAGCCCATGCCCCAGCGCTCGAACGTCCCCGGCCGGTAATTCTCGATGACGATGTCCGCGGTGCGCACGAGCTCGCGGAACAATTCCTGCCCGCGCGGCGTGGACAGCGTCAGCGTGATCAGCCGCTTGTTGCGCCCGATCACTTTCCACCAGAGGGATTTGCCCTCCTTCATCGGTGTCCAGTGGCGCATGGAGTCGCCGATGCCGGGCAGCTCGACCTTGATCACGTCGGCGCCGAAGTCCGCGAGCTGCGTGGCGGCGAGCGGCCCGGCGATCATGTTGCCCGCGTCGATCACGCGCAGGCCGGCGAGGGGGCCCGATCGGCCGCGAGGCGCCGGCGTGGATGAAGCGGAATCGCTCATGCTGCGTGGGTCTCCTTGTTGCCCGTTGCTGGCGCGGGAAAGGCTCACAACTGATAGCCCTGCTTGAAGCGCTTGAGAAAGGCCTGGAGCCTCGTCGATTGCGGGTCTCGAAAGAGTCTCGCGGGTTCGCCCTGCTCGACGATCTCGCCTTCCGCCATGAAGAGCGCCCGGTGCGCGAAAGCCTGGGCGAACGCCATCTCGTGCGTGACGATCACCATCGTCATGCCCTCCTGCATGAGCTGGCGCATGACATCGAG
>DATNAR010000178.1:0-3787 GCA_035607385.1 Casimicrobiaceae bacterium | reverse complement strand
CGCCGAACGCGGCAGGCGACTGCGCGAGGCCAGTCGGTCGTAGAGCAGCAGCCCCGACCGCAGCAGCCATAGCGGACGCTCATCGGAATGCACCGGGATCGCAAAGCGCATCGGCCGCACCAGATGCGGCGCGATCCGCAGCCAGTTGTCGCGCTCCGTCAGCGCCGCGCGGACCCGAAGCAACGCGCGATGCTCGAGCCTCGCCAGATCGCCGTGAACGAACCGCGGCGAGGCCGAGGAGGCGGCGGCACCGAGGTCGCCCTGTTCTAGCAGGATTACCCTGAGGCCACGCCCGGCGGCGTCGCGCGCGACGCAGACGCCGTTCAAGCCACCACCGATGATCGCGAGGTCGTAGTCCGGCATCAGCGGAATCTATAGCGTTTTCGAGCGAAGTGGATACCGGTTCGCGTGAGGAAAACGCGTCAAAACAAAAAGCTAGAGCCCGGTTCTGATTCAATCAGAACCGAACAGGCTCTAGCCGGTCTTGCGCGCGGGCTCCATCGTATCGCCGCCGGTGCGGCCGACCAGCACACCATATTGCCCGATCGGCAGCGGTTTGCCGATGAAAAAGCCCTGCACCGCGTCACAGCCCTCGCTGGCCAGGAAGCCGAGCTGTTCCTGGGTTTCGACGCCTTCGGCCACGATCGACATTCCGAGGCCGTGGCCGAGATCGATCACCGCGCGAACGATCGACGCCGATTGCGGATTGCGCCCGAGATTCATCACGAAAGCGCGGTCGATCTTGATCTTGTCGAAAGGAAACGCCTGCAAATAGCTGAGCGAGGAATAGCCGCTGCCGAAATCGTCCATCGAAACGCGCACGCCAAGCGCCTTGAGCCGCCGCAGCAGCGCGAGCCCGCGATCGAAATCCTCGATCAGCACGCCCTCGGTGATCTCGAGTTCCAGCCGGCCCGGCGACAGGCCGGTTTCGAGCAGAATCGAATGCACCAGTCCGACCACGTCGCCATGCATGAACTGCACCGGCGACAGATTGACCGCGATCTGCAGCGGCAACGGCCAGGACGCCGCTTCGCGGCAGGCTTCGCGCAGGATCCACTCGCCCATCTCGACGATCAGGCCGCTTTCTTCCGCGAGCGGAATGAAGTCGCTGGGCTGAACATAGCCACGGACGGGGTGGCGCCAGCGCGCCAGCGCCTCGAAGCCGATGACTTCGCTGCTGGCGACGGTCTGACGCGACATCGCCTGCGGCTGATAATACAGCGAAAGCTCGCCGTTCTTGATCGCGAGCGAGAGATCCTGGTGCAGCACCCGGCGATCGCGGATCTGCTGGTCCATCTCGGGCTCGTAGAGGCTGATCGATCCGCGCGACTTCGCCTTGGCGCGGAACAGGGCGGCGCCTGCGTTGGCGAGCAGCGAAGCAGCGTCCGCGCCGTTTTGCGGAAATATTGAAATGCCCGTCGTCAGCCCGGTACGGACCGATTTGCCGTCAATCAGGAACTCGTTCGACATCGCCTCGGCAAGCTGTTTGGCGAGCGCCAGCCCCGCGTCTGGCTGCGTTCCGTCGATCAGCAACCCGAACTCGTCGCCGCTCAGGCGGGCGACGACCCCGCCGCGCGAGGAGGCCTGGATGCGGCTCGCCACCTCGATCAGCAGCTTGTCGCCGACCGCATGGCCGAACACGTCGTTGATCTCCTTGAGGCCGTCGAGATCGACCGACAGCACTGCGAACTCCTCGTCGCTGCCGGCGCAGGCTTCGATCATCTGGGCGAGCGCCTGCAGGAAGGCGGCGCGGTTCGGCAAGTCCGTCAAACCGTCATGATAGGCCATATGGGCCATCCGCGACTCGGTCTGGCGGCGGTCGGTGACGTCTTCGTGGGTCTTGATCAGATATTGCGGCTCGCCGCTATCGTCGAGCACGGTCATGCGCCGGGTCAGGAACAGCCGCAGTCCGTCCTTGGTGCTGATCGGATGTTCTTCGGTCAACAGGCCACGCTTGCGGATCGCCGCTTCGTCGCGCGCGATGATCAGTTTGGCTTCCTTCGGGTTGAAGATATCCGCAGCCGTCAGCCCCGTGACGTCCTCGCGGCGGCGGTTGAGGATGGTTTCGGCGCTGCGATTGGCGAGCAGGTATCGGCCGTCGGTAACGCGCTCGACGATCAGCGAGACCGGAATGTTGTCGACTACCAGCTCGAGGAATTTCTTGGTGGTTTCAAGCTCCTTGGAAAGCGACTTCCGGTCGGTGACGTCGTCGAAAAGCGCGATCAGGAATGCCGCCCGGTCGTTTTGATCGCGCGCGACCACCCGGTTGGAGGCAAGGATGCGCTGCTTGGTGCCGCGCTCGACCGCGAACTCGCTGCGAAACTGGCCGTCGGGCGAATCGAGCGCGGCCTGATCGGCCGCTTCGATCGTCGCCGCGGTTGCAGGCTGGAAGATCTCGTCGGCCCGCTTGCCGACGATCTTTTCGCGGGGATAGCGCGAGAAGCGCTCGAACGCCCGATTGGCGAAAATGTAGCGGCCATCCTCGATGCTCTTCGCCGCCACGCATACCGGCACATTGTCGAGCACCGATTCCAGGAATTGCTTGGTCGACGCGAGCTGTCGCGACAGTTCGCGCTGCTCGCTGCAATCATCATGGGTTGCCACCGAGCCGCCGTTCGGCAGCGAGAAATGCCTGACCAGAACCGACCGTCCGTCGGGAAGCTCGGTCACGAGACCCCCCGGGGAGCGGACGTTCGCATAGAATTCGTCGACGCCGATATGGAGCGTGCCGCGCTCGCGACGCATCGCCAGCAGTTCCGGACCGGTCATGTTCGGAGCGATATCGGAGCGTGACAGGCCGTAGATCTCGAGATAGCGATCGTTGCAGAACACGACGCGCTTCTGCCAATCCGTCATCACCACGCCCTGGCTGAGATTATTGAGGGCGGAACGGACGAATCCGTCTCGGCGCAGTTGCGAGCGTTTCACCCTGCGCAGTGCCGAATGGATCCATAAGGCGATGGCGGTCAGAAATGCGCAGACGGCGATGCCGCCAATCAGCACTTGCCAGACCATGCTGGGGTCGGCGGAACCGACAGGGCTCGCCGGCGCAAAATCATCAGGGGCGGCGCAGGCGGCACTGAACGGCACAAGGATGCCGAGCAGGCACAGCAAGGCCCGCGCGGGAATCGAGTTGTTGCCGCCTGCCTGCCACTTCCTGTCGGCCATCAGTCACTCGCGAATTTCAGCGCCGGAGTGTCTGGCTTGGCGGGTTTGGATCGGGTAAACGGCTGTCCTTGCAACCCAAAAATGTGACTCAAATTACGGCAATTGCCCTGACATGATTAATGTTTCGCTAACGCGGGCCGGGCTTTCCGATCTTTCGCAAGGCTTTCTTCTAAAGGTTGAGGCCGAACAACGCGATACAGTGCAGGGACGATCGATTCTCGGACCCGCTCCGGCTCTGCCAGGCACGAGGTCCGGATCGAAATCGCCGACAACCTGGAATTGAATTACCAATGGACAGAGTCGATTGCGTTGTGGTCGGCGCGGGAGTGATCGGACTTGCCGTCGCCCGCAAGCTCGCCCAGGCAGGCCGCGAGGTCATCATCCTGGAGGCGGCGGAAGCGATCGGCACCGTCACATCCTCGCGCAACAGCGAGGTGATCCACGCCGGCATCTATTATCCGGCCGGGAGCCTGATGGCGCGGATGTGCGTCGCTGGCAAGAGCGCACTATACGACTATTGCCGCGACCACGGCCTCCCGCATCGCAATTGCGGCAAGCTGATCGTCGCGACCACACCGAGCGAGAGCGAGAAACTGCAATCGATCAGGGCTCATGCCGA
>DATNAR010000166.1:0-6824 GCA_035607385.1 Casimicrobiaceae bacterium | reverse complement strand
CCGGCATCGTAATCCGCGCCGACGAAGTAGAGACCGTCCGCGGCAAATGTCGGCGCCGACCGCGTGCGATCGCCCGCCTGCAACAGCTCGCCGATCCATGACGGCGGCCGTTTTCCCTTGCCGACTTCCACCAGCGCGCCGGTGACGTTCCGGACCATGTGGTGCAGGAATGCGTCGGCTGTCAGATCGAGGCGAATCATGCTGCCGAAGCGCGCGACGCGGATGCGCGAGATTGTCTTCACCGGCGATTTCGCCTGGCATTCGGCGGCGCGAAACGACGAGAAGTCATGCCGGCCGGCAAGGTACTGCGCGCCTTCCTGCATCGCCGTGGCATCGAGCGGCGCGTGGTGCCAGCCGACACGGCCTTGCCCGAGTCCGGGCCGCTCGGGGCGGTTCAGGAGCAGATACGTGTAGTGCCGCGCGATGGCGGCGAAGCGCGCGTGGAATTCGCCGGGAACGCTCACGCACCACACCACCGCGGCGGCACGCGGCAGATGCGCATTCACGCCGCGTATCCACGCGCGTTGCGGCCGCGCAACCGGCGCATCGAAGTGAACGATCTGCGATGTCGCATGCACGCCGGCGTCCGTGCGCCCCGCAGCGACGACGCGCACCGGGCTTCCCGCGATTGCGGCGAGCGCGCGCTCGAGCGCGTCCTGCACGCTGCAGGCGGACGGCTGCGACTGGAAACCGCAGAAGTCGCGGCCGTCGTACTCGAGTCCGAGTGCATGTCGCATCGCGCCCGTCCGCCGAAACGAAAAAAACGGCGGGGCTCGCAAGCACCCGCCGCCCCATCAAGCGATGGCGAGAATCGCGGCGGGCTCTACGCCGTGAGCTTCGTGAGCAGCGATTGCGCCTCGGACTTCTGCTGCTCGTCGCCCTCGTGCAGCACTTCCTGCAGTATTTCTCGCGCGCCGTCGACGTCGCCCATTTCCTGATACGCCTTGGCGAGGTCGAGCTTCGTCGCGGCGTCGTGCCACTGGCCGTCGAGGACCGACGGTGTCGGATCGTCCTGCGCCGGGCGCTCGGGATCGAACGACAGGTCGAGCTTGTCGAGATCGAGCGCGTTCCCCGAATGTCCCGATACAGCCGGCGCGGAGGCCAATGCGGGTTCGGGCTTTGGTTCGGGCCGTTTGAGCGGTGCCGGGCGATCAGCGTCATCCAGGTGAAAATCGAGGTCGAAGTGCGGCTGCTCGGCGGGCGTGTCGACGCGCGTCGTCAGCTCGTTCGCCGCGTCCGCGAAATGCGGCTTGACCGACGCGAGATCCTGCTCGGCACCGGCGCTTCCGGCGGCCGCCCCCGCGAGCGCCGCCGTTGCCGACGCGCTCCATTCGGTGGCAGCCATCTTGGCGTTCTGCGCGGCCGCTGCGGCGACGGGCGTGCTCGAGCTTCGCGCGAGCGCATGTTCGGCGCCGGCCAGGATGTCCGCGGGCGATGTGGCGTGCGGGGTCGTGTCCGGCGTGATCGAGATGTCGCCGTCGTTGAACGCCGGCGCCGCATGCAGCGATGAACGGGCAGGCGCAACGTTCGGCGCTGCTGCTGCGACCGGCGCGGCGGGCGCCGGCGCGGCGTCCTGGAACATCGGATTGTTCGGATCGAGCTGACGGCCGAGCGTAACGGCCTTGTGCCAGACGTCGCCCTGGCCGTGACTCACGGCGAAAAGCTCCGACGCGACCGTCTCGAACGCTTGCGGCTTGTTGTGCTGCGAATGGATTTCCAGCAGCTTGAGATAGATCTCCTGGCGCTGCGGATCCTTCTTCAGCGCGTCCTTAAGGATCTCCTCGGCCTGCGCGTCGCGGCCGTACGCGAGATAGACTTCGGCTTCGGCGATCGGATCGACTTCGTCGGTATCGATGTTGCCGAGGCCCTCGCGGCTGAAGTCGCTGGCGAGCGAGTTGTCGCCGGTGTTGACCACGCCACCGCCCGTCGAGCCGAAGACGGTATTGGTCTTGATGTCGGTGCCCGAGATGATGCTGTCCTCGAACTTCGTGCCCTTGCGCCGCCGCGCGGCAATGAGTCCCGCGATGCCGCCGAGGAGCGCCAGCGCAGCGACGCCGAGCGCCCAGTTCGGCGTGCTCGAGAACAGGTCCGCGAAAAATCCCGGCGGCTCGACCTTCGGTGCCGGCGCCGCCTTGGGCACGGGCGCCTTGGCGGGCGGCGTCGGTGCTGCACCGGCGGGTGCGGTTTCGCCCGCCTTCGTCTCGGTTGCCGCTGGCGCGGGCGTCGCCGGAGCCGATGTCATTGCGGGCGCCGCTGGCGTTGCGGGCGCCGCTGGCGTTGCGGACGCCGCTGGCGTTGCGGGCGCCACGGCAGCGGTCGTGGGCGCCGACCCCGTCGTCGGCGCGCCAGCCGTCGAATCGGTGGCAGTGGGTGCCTTGCCGCCCTTGGCCATCTCGGCTTGCGCCTGAAGCTGCGCGAGCGTCTGGTTCTTGAGTTCGACCGCGCGCTGCATTTCGGCGATCGTCTTTTCGAGCGCCGAGATCCGCGACTGCGCGTCCTTCAATTGCTGGTCGCGCGCGATCGCGTCCTCGGCCGCGCCGCCCCCCTTGCCGGTGCCCGCCTCGCGCGAAACCCGCAGCTTGTCCGAGCCCGGTGCAGCCGCCGGAGTACGGTCCTCGACAGCCGCGCCAATCCGGCCGGCGGATTCGCGCGTGGCGCCACCCGCCGACGCCGGTGCGGCGGCAGCGAGGCGGTCGCGGTACGTGCGCCAGTCCGAGGCCTGCATGCGGACGATTTTCGTCGCTTCCGATGCGGGCGTTGCCTGCGTGTCGGCAGCGCTCGGGATGTCGAGAATTGCGCCGGCGCGCAACCGATTCATGTTGTCGCCTTCGAACGCCGACTGGTTGCGCGTGAAGAGCGCGGCGAGCATCTGGTCGAGCGTGACGTCGGCGGGCTTGTACTGCGTCGCAATCCTTTGCAACGTGTCGCCGCGGCGGACCGAGTACTGTCCCGCGGCCGCGCCGGTCGAACCGGCGCCGCCCGGCGACGCTGTCGACGCCGTCGCCGACGGCGTGCGCTGCGCCGGGGCTGCGCTCGTGCGCGCCGGCGTGCCGGCGCGTGGCGGCGTGACGGGCTCGGTAGTGGCGGCGGCGGGCATTCCCGGCGGATCGAGCAGGAACGTGTATTCGCGCACGACACGGCCGGAAGCCCAGTCGAGCTCGACGAGAAGATCGAGGAACGGCTCCTGCACCGATACCGGGGACGTGATCTTCAGGTACGGCGCGCCGCCGGCCGATTCGACGGAGATCCGGGCGCGCGAAAGGGTGGATTGGTACGTCAGGTTGTTCTGGCGATACAGGCTCGGATCAGCAACCTTGGCGCGCAGCGAATCGAGATCTTCCTTCGTCACCGACTGGAGCTCGATCCGGGCCGACAGCGGCTGCCCGAGCGCCGAATCGAGGGTCAGCTTGCCGAGGCCGAGCGCCAGGGCGTGACCGGAAAGCGCCAGCGCGCCTGCCACTAGGCTGTATGTAAAGATGGGTTTTGCGCGCATGCCGACCTCTTCGGATTGGCTGTTTAGCTCGGGCTAACTTAACATCATGCCACTAGCCGTGCAAGCTAAACCACGGTATTAGATAGAGTTTTCGTGCTGACGCGCCGAGGCGCGCAACACAGGTTCATGCCGGTGTGCTAAGCCGGCGCCAGCTGTAGCGGGGCGGGAGCACGAAACGCACCAGATATGGTAGCCCAACGGCATGGCGCGCGCGTGTTGCATTCGCATCGGGTGACGACCATCGGAGCCCGCCCACCGGCGGTGAGCCCCGCCGCCGAGCTTGCATAAAGCTGTGGGAAATCCGCTGATGCCGCCGTATCGCTACGGCTCATCGCCAATCGTCAAGCCGCAGTCGCTTGGCATGGAGGTGTGTCGCGCAAACCGTTACCGGCAAAACGTCACCGGCGCAAATCAGGCCGGCACCGGTGTTGTCTGCAATATCCGAAGCATCCGGCGCAACGGCTCGGCGGCGCCCCACAGCAGCTGGTCGCCGCACGTGAAAGCCCCGAGGTAATCCGGACCCATCGCGAGCTTGCGCAGCCGACCGACCGGAATCTCGAGCCGGCCGGTAACCGCCGCCGGCGTCAAGGCGCTGATGCTCGCGTCGCGGTTGTTCGGAATGACGCGCACCCATTCGTGCGCTTCGGCGAGCAGGTGCTCGATCTCGGCGAGCGGAATGTCTCGCGTGAGCTTGATCGTCAGCGCCTGCGAATGGCAACGCATCGCGCCGATGCGCACGCAGATCGACTCGACCGGAATGGGATCGCTGCCGCGGCCGAGGATCCGGTTCGTTTCCGCGCCGCCCTTCCATTCCTCGCGGCTCGTGCCGTTGCCAAGGTCCTTGTCGATCCACGGGATCAGGCTGCCGGCGAGCGGCACGCCGATGTGCTCCGTGGGAAAGCGCTCGTCGCGAAGAATGCCGGCGACTTCGCGATCGATGTCGAGAATCGACGATGCGGGATCGTCGAGGAGCGCCTTCGCGGCGAGGTGCGCTTCACCCATCTGCTGCAGCAATTCGCGCATGTTCTGCGCGCCCGCGCCGGACGCCGCCTGGTACGTCATGCAGGTCATCCATTCGACGAGCCCTTGCCGGAACAATCCCGCGAGCGCCATCACCATCAGGCTCACGGTGCAATTGCCGCCGATGAAATTGCGCGTGCCGTCGGCGACGGCACGATCGATCAACGCGCGATTGACGGGATCGAGGATGATGATGGCGTCGTCGCGCATTCGCAGCGTCGACGCCGCATCGATCCAGTAGCCGGTGAATCCTTCCTCGCGCAACCGCGGGTACATCGCGCTCGTCCAGTCGCCGCCCTGACAGGTGACGATGGCGTCGAGGTCGCGGAACGCTTCCGGCGCATGCGCGTCGCGCAGCGGACCGACCGCACGCCCGATGTTGGGCGCCTTGCCGCCGGCACGCGAGGTCGAGAAGAAAACCGGCTCGATCGTCCCGAAATCGCGCTCCGCCAGCATCCGCTGCATGAGCACCGACCCGACCATTCCGCGCCAACCGACGAATCCCACTTGCATGTTCATCCCTGCTTCATGGATCGATGATCCGCGCCTGATTGCCTCACGCGTTGCTTGTCTTCATTCATTTGTCTTCATTCATATGGGTCACGGTCAGTGTTCCCGCAATGCGGCGACCACCGCGTCACCCATGGCCTGCGTTCCGACGATCGTGTCGCCAGCGGCGGCGATGTCCGCCGTGCGCAGTCCCCTGCGCAGCGCGTCGCGCACCGCGGTCTCGATGCGCTGCGCGATGTCGGTGCGCGAGAACGTATGCCTGAACATCATCGCGACCGAAAGGATCGTCCCGAGCGGATTCGCGCGATCCTGCCCGGCGATATCGGGGGCCGAGCCGTGGATGGGCTCGTAGAGTCCCTTGCCTTTCGCGTCGAGCGAGGCGGACGGCAGCATGCCGATCGAGCCCGCCAGCATCGACGCTTCGTCGGACAGGATGTCGCCGAAAAGGTTGCCCGTGACGATGACGTCGAAGCTGCGCGGGCTTCGGACGAGCTGCATCGCCGCGTTGTCGACGTACATATGCGTGAGCACGACGTCGGGATATTCGGCGGCGACTTCGCTCACGACCTCGCGCCAGAGGATCGACGTATCCAGTACGTTCGCCTTGTCGACCGAGACGAGCTTGCGGCCGCGCTTTCGCGCCGTTTCGAAGCCGACCCGCGCGATCCGTGCGATCTCGCTTTCCGCATAGCGCATCGTATCGAAGCCTTCGCGCCCGCCCGCCGCGTTCGTACGCCGCCCGCGCGGCTCGCCGAAGTAGATGTCGCCGGTCAGCTCGCGGACGATGATGAGGTCGAGACCCGCGACGACGTCGGCCTTGAGCGTCGACGACGACGCAAGCTCGGGGTAGAGCAGCGCCGGTCGCAGGTTCGCGAACAAGGCGAGCGCCTTGCGAATGCCGAGAATGCCCTGCTCCGGCCGCAGCTCGCGCGGTAGCGTGTCGTATTTCGGTCCACCGACGGCGCCGAGCAGCACGGCGTCGGCCGCCTGCGCAAGCTCGAGCGTCGACGGCGGAAGCGGGTGCCGTGCAGTATCGTAGCCCGCACCCCCGATGGCGCCTCGCGCCCTTTCAATCGGCAGCCCTTCGCCGGCCAGCACATCGAGCACGCGCTCCGCCTCGCGGACAATTTCGGGACCGATGCCGTCGCCGGGGAGGATCGCGATTTTCACGCGCCGCGCGCTACAGCCACGGCTGCTCGGCGAGATGCCGCGCCTCGAATGCGCGAATCTCGTCGGCGTGCTGGAGTGTCCGGCCGATGTCGTCCCACCCGTTAAGCAGGCAGCGCTTGCGGAACGGATCGACGTCGAAATGGAGCGACAGCGAGCCATCCGCGTTCCGTACGGTTTGCTGCTCGAGATCGACAGTCAGCGAGTAACCCGGGAACGCGGCGACGTCGGCGAACAGCCGGTCGACGCTCGCGTCGGTCAGCACGACCGGGAGCAGCCCGTTCTTGAAGCAGTTGTTGAAAAAGATGTCCGCATACGACGGCGCGATCAGCGCGCGGAAGCCGTAATCCGCGAGCGCCCACGGCGCGTGCTCGCGCGAGCTGCCGCAACCGAAATTGCGGCGGGCGAGCAGGATCGACGCGCCGCGATAGCGCGGCTGGTTCAGCACGAAGTCGGGATTCGGATGCCGCGTCGACGTCATGCCCGGCTCGCCGTGATCGGTGTAGCGCCAGGCGTCGAACAGGTTGACGCCGAAGCCCGAGCGCCGGATCGACTTCAGGAACTGCTTGGGAATGATCGCGTCGGTGTCGACGTTGGCGCGGTCGAGCGGCGCGACGATTCCCGTGTGCGCGCG
>DATNAR010000021.1:0-4081 GCA_035607385.1 Casimicrobiaceae bacterium | reverse complement strand
GCCGTCGTGGCCGGCGACATGCTGATCGGCAGGATCGAAAGCCTGGGCGAGCTGCGAATACGCATCGTATGACCATGCTTTCAGCCGACTTCGTCGAGCGCGAATACAACTTGCGCCAGGCCTTTCCCGACCATCCGCAATGGTTCGCCCGATGGTCAGCGGAAAGTGCCGCGGCCCGCTCGAGTCTCGATTCGCGCCTCGGGCTTCGTTACGGCAGCGGACCAAAGCAGACGCTCGACCTGTTTCCGGCCAGGTCGCCCCGCGGCGCTTTGCTGTTCATCCACGGCGGCTACTGGCGCGCGCTCGACAAGGACGACCACTCGTTCGTCGCGCCGGCGTTCGTCCAGGAAGGCATCGGCGTCGCCGTCATCAATTACGATCTTTGTCCCAACGTCAGCATCGCGCACATCGTCGAGGAATGCCGGCAGGCCGTCGCGTGGCTCTGGCGCGAGGGCGAGAGCCACGGCATGCCGGTCGATCGACTGTTCATCGCCGGGCACTCCGCCGGCGGCCATCTGGTCGCGATGCTCTACGCCACTGACTGGCGGCGCTACGGCGTGCCTGTCGACGCGATTTGCGGCGGGCTGTCGGTCAGCGGCGTGTTCGATCTCGAGCCCCTGCTCCAGGTTTCGTTCAACGCCGACTTGAAGCTCGATAGCGGCAAGGCGCGGGCGATGAGCCCGATCCATTGCACGGCGGAGGTCCGCGCGCCGCTGCTGCTGGCCGTCGGCGGCGGCGAGACCAGCGAGTTCAGCCGGCAATCGTGGCTGCTGTGGGAGCGATGGCCGGAATGCCGTCCGGCGGCGGCACACAGCCCGCTGTTCATCGCCGGCCGACATCATTACAGCGTCATGTCGGAGCTCGGCGATCGAAACAGCGAATTGACCGGCGCCGCGCTGAAGATGCTGCTGGCGTGACGTCGTGCGTCGGATGTGCGCGCCGCTGCCGCCGTCGGCCGCGGCAGCGGGCGCAGTATAATGAGCGCTGACCTTACGAGCTCGACCGCCATCGTGAAGCCCACCCGCCTGCACGCGATCGACCCGTCCACGTCTTCGCCGGCTGAGACGCGCGCAATCAGTCCGATCCCCGAAATCGTCGCCGAGATCCGCGCCGGGCGCATCGTCATCCTGGTCGACGAGGAGGATCGCGAAAACGAGGGCGATCTGGTCGTCGCGGCCGACGTCGTGACGCCCGATATCGTCAATTTCATGGCGCGATTCGGCCGCGGGCTGGTGTGCATGCCGATCACCGAGGAACGCGCCCGGCAGCTCGATCTTTCGCCGATGACGCCGGTGAACCGCTCGGTGCACGGCACCAATTTCACCGTGTCGATCGAGGCAGCGAGCGGCGTCACTACCGGGATTTCGGCGGCCGATCGCGCGCACACGATACGCGTCGCCTGCGCGCCCGACGCGCGCCCGACTGACATCGTCCAGCCCGGTCACGTGTTCCCGCTGGTCGCGCATCGCGGCGGCGTGCTCGCCCGCGCCGGGCACACCGAAGCCTGCTGCGACCTGGCCGCGCTCGCGGGTTTTTCGCCGGCCGCGGTGCTGTGCGAAATCATGAACGACGACGGGACGATGGCGAGGCTGCCGGACCTGATCGACTTCGCGCGGCTGCACGGCCTCAAGATCGGTGCGATCACCGACCTGATCCACTATCGCAGCCAGACCGAGCGGCTGATCGAGCGCATCGGCGAGCGGCCGATCCGCACGGCGGCCGGCGACTTTCGCCTGGTGACGTTTCGCGACAAGCTCGCCGACGCGACGCACCTTGCGCTGGTCCGCGGCGACATCGAGCCCGAGCAGGAAACGGTCGTGCGCGTGCACGAGCCCCTGTCGATCGTCGATCTGCTCGACTACGGCAGCCGCGTGCATTCATGGACGATACCGGCGGCGCTATCGAGGATCGCGAGCGCCGAGCGCGGCGTGCTGGTCCTGCTGCATCGCCCCGAGTCGGCGCTGGATTTGCGCGACCGGGCGCTCGCCGACCGGCCGCGTGTCGAAAGCAAGATGGACTTGCGCAACTACGGCATCGGCGCGCAAATCCTGCGCGATCTGAATGTCGGGAAGATGCGCCTGCTGGCGCGCCCGCGCAAGATGCCCAGCATGGCCGGATTCCATCTGACCGTCACCGGCTACGAGGAGCTTCCGCCTCGCGCCGTGTCGTCCTGAGCGCGCGGCGCGACCGCGTCGCCGCGCGCTGACCGCGACTTCGATGCCGATTCGCCGAATCGTTCCGAGCACCCGCGCCGGACATTTGCGCGTCGGCATCGTGCTGTCGCGCTTCAATCCTGCCATCGGCGATGCGCTGCTCGCCGGCGCGGCACGCGCGCTGTCGGAAGCGGGTGTTGCCGACTCGGCGATCACGATCGCGACGGTTCCCGGCGCACTGGAAGCGCCGCTGGCGCTGCAACGGATGGCGCAGACCGGCGATTACGACGCGCTGATCGCGCTCGGTGCGGTGATCCGGGGCGACACCTATCATTTCGAGATCGTCGCCAACGAGTCGGCGGCGGGAGTCGCGAGCGTGCAGCTCGAGTTCGGCATTCCGATCGGTAACGGCATCCTGACCACCGACAACGATGCACAGGCATCGGAACGTGCCGACACCAAGGGTCGCGACGCGGCGCTTGCCGCGCTGGAGATGGCGAATCTGCTCGACGCGATCGATGAGCAGTAGTCCGCGCCACCGGGCGCGAGAGTTTGCGCTGCAGGGTCTGTATCAGTGGCTGCTCTCGGGCAACGATCCGGCGGCGATCCGCGGCCAGCTCGCCGAAAGCGCCGGCTTCGCCCGCTGCGACAGCAAGCTGTTCGACCGGCTGTGGCAGGGCGTCACCGCCGAGTACGATGCGCTGCAGAGCGCGTACGCGCCTTACCTCGACCGCAAGCCGGCCGACGTGTCGCCGATCGAAAAGAGCATTCTTACGATCGGCGCCTGGGAGCTGCTGCACGCGCCCGACGTGCCGTTCAAGGTGGCGATCAACGAAGCAGTCGAGCTGGCCAAAACCTACGGCGGGACCGACGGGCACAAATACGTCAACGGCGTTCTCGACAAGCTGGCGGCGACTGCGCGCGCGGCCGAAGCCGGTTGACCGAATTCGAGCTCATCGAGCGGTACTTCCGGCGTCCTGCGCGCAACGCCGTGCTCGGCGTCGGCGACGATGCGGCGCTGATCGCGCCGTCGCCCGGCTTCGAAATTGCCGCCACCGTCGACATGCTTCTCGAGGGCCGCCACTTCTTCGCCGGCGCGGAAGCCGAGGCGCTCGGCCACAAGACGCTGGCGGTCAACCTCTCCGATCTGGCTGCGATGGGGGCGATGCCGCGCTGGGCGTTGCTCGCACTGGCGCTGCCCTCGGTCGACGAAGGCTGGCTGGCGGCGTTCGCGCGCGGGTTTTTCGCGCTCGCGGACGCGCATGGCGTCGACCTCGTCGGCGGCGACACGACGCGCGGCCCGCGCAATCTTTGCGTCACGGTGCTCGGCGAAGTGCCGGCCGGGAAGGCGTTGCGTCGCAGCGGAGCGAAGGGCGGCGACTCGATCTGGGTTTCGGGCACGCTCGGCGATGCGGCGCTGGCGATCGCGCATCGTCTGGGCCGGATCCGGCTGGAAGGCGCCGATCTTGCAGACTGCGAACGCACGCTGGCGCGCCCCGCGCCGCGCGTGGCTCTGGGCCTGGCCCTGCGCGGCATCGCCAGCGCGGTGATCGACGTGTCCGACGGCCTGGTCGGCGATCTGGGTCACGTGCTCGATGCGTCTCGGATCGGCGCGACGATCGACATCGACGCGCTGCCGCGATCGTCCGCCATGGCTGCGCAACTCGCCGGCGCGCAGCGCGACGTCGCGCTGCAATGCCTGCTCGCCGGCGGCGACGACTATGAGCTCTGCTTCACGGCGCCGCGGTCGCGCGACGCCGCCATCGCCGCGCTCGGCGCCAGGCTCGGACTGCCGCTGACGCGGATCGGGATCGCGACGGCGCAGCATCGGGGTCTGGAGGTGCGGGATGCAAGCGGTGCCTCGCTCGAACCGCTGCCGCGCGCGTTCGATCATTTCGCCTCGTGACCCGGGCGCGAGGCGATGAAAA
>DATNAR010000142.1:0-2578 GCA_035607385.1 Casimicrobiaceae bacterium | reverse complement strand
GCGCCGATATTCAGCGCTAATCCCGAAGTGTCGACCATCAGAAAATGTCCAGGACAGGCGCCAGGGAATCCAGGGTCGGAACGTATTGTAGGCGGGGGCTTTTGCCGTTGTCCATGACACGGTAATAGCCGCCGGCGCATTGACCGGCGTAAGATAGACGCATGGCGCACCGCATACTCCTCGTTCTGGCGATCTTCGCCGCAGCCGCGGCGCTCGGTCTGGCCGCCCCGGTTTACGGCGCCGAATCGGCATCCGGCGACGGCGCGTGTCCGCCGGTCCTGAACTACACGTTCAACCGGTTGCAGACGGGCAAACCGGAGTCGCTCTGCCAGTTTCGGGGCAAGGTGCTGTTGATCGTCAACACGGCGAGCTACTGCGGGTATACGCACCAGTACGAGGGACTCGAAGCGCTGTACCGCCGCTATAAATCCCGCGGGTTGGTTGTCGTCGGCTTTCCATCGAACGACTTCGGCGAGCAGGAGCCCGGAAGCAACAAGGAAATCGCGGAATTCTGCCGCCTGACCTACGGGGTGCAGTTTCCGATGTTCGAAAAGACCAGCGTGACGAGTCTGAAGACGAATCCGCTCTACGCGACGCTGGTGGCCCGCACCGGGCAGGCGCCGCAATGGAACTTCCACAAGTACCTGGTCGATCGCGACGGCAATCGCGTCGAGAGCTTCGCCTCGAAAGTCGAGCCCGACGATCGCGCGCTGCTCACGGCGCTGGAAAAGCTGCTGAACGACAGGTCCGCGTCGCCCGCCGGCTGACGGCGGCGTATCCGTTTCGGCGCGTCGATCCTTTGACCGGGGTGGCCGCAGTCCCTTATAATTACGGCCCTTTTCGGCGAATTAGCTCAGCTGGTTAGAGCAGAGGAATCATAATCCTTTGGTCCGGGGTTCGAGTCCCTGATTCGCCACCATCTTTTCTTCCGATGTCGCCCGGCGTTAATGCGAGCCTCGCGGCCAGGGCGCGAACGGTTGCGCCGGAACCGCTGTTGGCGTAGCCTTTCCCGTGGGGGAAACAGGACCCCCGGGATCATTCCCTCCAAGACGGTGCCCCGTCCAAATCCTGTAAGCGTTTCGCGCCAAGCGGGCACTGTCGAATCTCCGTCAGGTCAGTGCACAGCGCCCGCTGGATTCGGCGCGGCTACGCCTCGCCACTATGCTCTTGGAGGCTGCTGACATGAGATATCAACTCTCCCCGATCTTCTGTCGTCCGTGGCTGTTAAATGGTTTGTCGCAGCGGCTGATCGAAAGCCACTACGAGAACAACTACGGCGGCGCGCTCCGGCGACTCAACGCGATCACCGAGAAGCTGGAATCCCTCGATTTCTCCGCCACGCCCGGCTTCGTGCTCAACGGACTGAAACGCGAGGAATTGATCGCGCTCAATTCGACCCTGCTGCACGAGCTCTATTTCGCAAGCCTTGGCGGCGAGGGCCGCGATCCCCGGCCGATGGCGGATATCCTGGCCCGCGACTTCGGTTCGTTCGAACGCTGGAAGAGCGAGTTCGTCGCGATGGGCAACGCTCTGGCCGGCGGCTCGGGCTGGGTGCTGCTCGTTTACGTCCCGCGCGACCGGCGACTCGTCAATCAGTATGCTGCCGACCACGGCCAGACACTGGCCGGCGGCATTCCGATCCTGGCGCTGGACATGTATGAACACGCCTACCATATCGACTTCGGCGCCAACGCCGCCGCCTATGTCGACGCGTTCATGCGCAACATCGATTGGAGCGGCGTCAGACTGCGCTACGACGATGCGTCCAAGGTCGAGCCGCCGCGCCCTCTGGTGCAAAAGGAGTTCGCCGACATTCCGGGCGTCGCGCCCGAGGAAGTCAAGGCGATGCTCGACGCCGGCAAGCCGGTCCAGATCATCGATGCCCGGCCGAAACATTACTATTCGCGAACGCAGGACATCATGGCAGGCGCCGTCTGGCGCGACCCGGAGCATGTGCAGGATTGGCTGGGTGAGCTCTCGCGCACCGAGCCGGTGGTCGTCTTCTGCGTCTACGGCTTCCATGTCGGATGCCAGACCGCCGGGGCGCTGCGCGAAGCGGGCCTCGACGCCGTGTACATGAAGGGCGGCCACTCGGCGTGGAAAGCGATCGGGGGCCCGACGGCCCTGCACGCCTGACATGGCAACACCCGCCAACGCTCCGCCGAGCGACGACCCGCCGTATTCGCTCGCACAGCTCGCGTCCTACTTCCTGAAGCTGGGCAGCATCGGATTCGGCGGACCCGTCGCGCTGGTCGGTTACATGTATCGCGATCTGGTGGAGAAGCGCCGCTGGATCACCGAGGAGGATTACAAGGAAGGTCTGACGCTTGCGCAGCTGATGCCGGGGCCGCTGGCGGCCCAGCTCGCGATGTACCTCGGGTATGTCCATTACCGGATCGCCGGCGCGACGGTGGTCGGCGTCGCATTCGTCTTGCCGTCGTTCCTGATGGTCATCGCCATCGGCTGGGCGTACGTACGCTATGGCGGGCTGCCCTGGATGCAAGCCGCGTTCTATGGTGTCGGCGCCGCGGTGATCGGCATCATCGCGCTCAGCGCGTACAAGCTCACGGCCAGGAAC
>DATNAR010000019.1:0-25444 GCA_035607385.1 Casimicrobiaceae bacterium | reverse complement strand
AGACGTTGAAGGATTCGCCGCAGCCGCATTCGTCCTTTACGTTCGGATTGTTGAACTTGAATCCTTCGTTCAAGCCCTCGCGCGCAAAATCGAGCTCGGTGCCGTCGAGATACGGCAGGCTTTTCGGATCGACGACGACATTGATGCCTCGGCTCTCGAAGTGAAGGTCCTCCGGCCTGATCTCGTCGACGAATTCGAGCTTGTAGGCGAGCCCCGAGCATCCGGTCGTGCGCACGCCCAGACGCAAGCCGACCCCCTTGCCGCGCTTCTCCAGGAAGCCCGCAACGTGCTTGGCCGCGCTCTCGGTCAGGGTAATCGCCATACCTGCTTCGCCCTTTCCGGATTCAAGCCGCGGCCGCAACGCGCGGCGCGGGAGCGACTTCGGCGCTGTCGTCGTGCTTCTTCTTGTAATCGGCCACTGCCGCCTTGATCGCATCCTCGGCCAGAATCGAACAGTGAATCTTGACCGGCGGCAGCGCCAGCTCTTCGGCGATCTGCGTGTTCTTGATCGTCAGCGCCTGGTCGAGCGTCTTGCCCTTCACCCACTCGGTGACCAGCGACGACGAAGCGATCGCCGAGCCGCAGCCGTAGGTCTTGAACTTCGCGTCCTCGATCCGGCCATCGGCGCCCACCCGGATCTGCAGCTTCATCACGTCGCCGCAAGCGGGCGCACCGACCATGCCGGTGCCGACCGCGTCGTCGTCCTTGGCGAACGAGCCGACGTTGCGCGGGTTTTCGTAGTGATCCAGTACCTTGTCGCTATATGCCATTTCAGTCTCCAAAAAACTTCGTGTCCTGCGTCGGACCTTGTCCGGATTGAACGGCGGCGAAAGCCGCCGCTCGAATCCGGACAGTTATTGCGTCGGCTACGCTGACGCAATAACGGCTAATGAGCGGCCCACACCACCGTATCCAGATCGACCCCTTCCTTGAACATCTCCCAAAGCGGCGACAACTCCCGCAGCTTCTCGATCTTGCGCTTCAGCAGATCGACGGTGTAATCGACCTCTTCCTCGGTCGTGAAGCGGCCGACGGTGAAACGGATCGAACTATGCGCCAGCTCGTCGCTGCGGCCCAGCGCGCGCAGCACGTACGAGGGCTCGAGCGAGGCCGAGGTGCAGGCCGAACCCGACGAGACCGCGACGTCCTTGATCGCCATGATCAGGCTCTCGCCCTCGACGAAATTGAAGCTCACGTTCAGGTTGTGCGGCACGCGGCGCTCCATGTCGCCGTTCAGATGCGCTTCCTCGATCTGCGACAGGCCCTGCCAGAGCTTGTCGCGCAGCATCCGTATGCGGTCGTTGTCGGTGGCCATCTCGAGCCGCGCCAGCCGGAATGCCTCGCCCATGCCGACGATCTGATGCGTCGGCAATGTGCCCGAGCGCATGCCGCGTTCGTGACCGCCGCCGTGCATCTGCGCTTCGATCCGCACGCGCGGCTTGCGCCGGACGAACAGCGCGCCGACGCCCTTGGGGCCGTAGGTCTTGTGCGCCGAGAAACTCATCAGGTCGACCTTCAGCGTCGACAGATCGACGGGTATCTTCCCGGTCGCCTGCGCCGCGTCGACGTGGAAAATGATGCCGCGGGCGCGGCAGATCTCGCCGATCGCCGGGATATCCTGGATGACGCCGATTTCGTTGTTGACGAACATCACCGAGACCAGGATCGTATCGGGCCGCAGCGCCGCCTTGAAGGCGTCGAGGTCGAGCAGTCCGTCCGGCTTGACGTCGAGATAGCTGACTTCGAACCCGTCGCGCTCGAGCTCGCGCATCGTGTCGAGCGTGGCCTTGTGCTCGGTCTTGACGGTGATGAGGTGCTTCCCTTTGTCCTTGTAGAAGTTCGCCGCGCCCTTCAGCGCGAGATTGATCGACTCGGTCGCGCCCGAGGTCCAGACCAATTCCTTCGGGTCGCAATGGACGAGCTTCGCGACTTCCTCCCGTGCTTCCTCGACCGCCTTTTCGGTTTCCCAGCCGAACGCGTGCGAACGCGAGGCCGGATTGCCGAAATGCTCGGTCAGGTACGGAATCATCTTGGCCGCGACGCGCGGATCCACCGGCGTCGTCGCCGAATAATCGAGATAGATCGGTTTCTTCATCGTGATCTCTTTATGCCCTCGGCTGCCCTCGGGACGCTATACGACCGGGGCCGGCTCGGACTTCTTGCCGGCCAGCGCGCGACGATCCTGCAGCACGTTGACTTCGCGCTTGTCCTGCTGCCGCACCAGTTGCTCGAGCGACACCGAATGCAGGAACGAGAAGATGTGCGTGTTCAGGCTCGCCCACAGCTCGTGCGTCATGCAGCGCCTGTCGTCGAGGCAATTTTCCTTGCCCCCGCACTGGGTCGCGTCGATCGGCTCGTCGACCGCGAGGATGATGTCCGCGACCGAAACCGCGGTGGCGTCGCGGGCGAGGTTGTACCCGCCGCCGGGGCCGCGCACGCTGTCCACCAGACCATGACGCCGGAGCTTGCCGAACAACTGCTCGAGGTAGGACAGCGAAATCTTCTGGCGCTCCGATACGGCAGCCAGGGTCACGGGGCCCCTGCCGTTGTGCATCGCCACGTCGATCATCGCCGTCACGGCGAACCGTCCTTTGGTCGTAAGTCTCATGATGGCCTGCCTTTTGCCCCCGGTCGCTTCCCTGTTTTCATAGTCGAATTCTATAATTCCCGACTGGTTTAGTCAACTAAAAACCCTACTAGTTCAGTCAAGTAAGCGCGTCAGCTGAGCCGGGTCGAAACGGTCGGCGGTTGCCTTGGCATCGCTGCAGTCGACCCCTTCCTGCTGCAGATGGTCGATCAGCTTCTGCATCCGCTCGTCGGTCGCCGCGGCATGGTCGAGCAGCGAGTGGATCGCCTGCACCATCGGATCGTTCATGTCCGGACTGATCCCGTAGGCGGAAAAGCCGATCCGCGCCGCCTGTGCCTCACGGCGGACCGCATCGTCGCCGGTCAGGATGCGTGCGGGGATGCCGACCGCCGTGGCCCCGGCAGGGACATCCCGCACCACCACGGCGTTGGACCCGACTTTGGCGCCGTCGCCGACCAGGATCGGCCCCAGCACCTTGGCACCGGCCCCGAGGACCACGGCGCGTCCCAGCGTCGGGTGCCGCTTGCCCGCCTTCCAGGACGTCCCGCCGAGGGTGACGCCATGGTAGAGCGTGCAGTCGTCGCCGATTTCGGCGGTCTCGCCGATGACGATGCCCATGCCGTGGTCGATGAACACGCGCCGGCCGATCGTCGCGCCGGGGTGGATCTCGATCCCGGTCAGCCAGCGCGCCCAGTGCGACAGCCAGCGCGCCAGCCAGCGCGCGCCGCCGCGCCAGAGGCGGTTGCTCACTGCGCGGTGCCAAACCAGCGCGTGCAGCCCCGGATAGCAGGTCAGCACCTCCCACGAGGTGCGGGCGGCCGGATCGCGCTCGAATACGACGGCGATGTCTTCACGGAGTCGGTCGAACATAGGGCGATGGTGCCATATCCGACCGAATCACTCAACTATTGACCCTGCTGATGGTGCCGGGATCAACGCAGCAGAATCGCGGCGACGACCAGTCCGGCGGTCGCCAGCCCGACCAGCACCATATAGGAAACGAAAAGCACAAAAGCGCGCAGCAGCAGCCCGATCCACGGGCCTCCGTAAACGCTGCGCATCGACAACAGCAGGTAGAGGCCGACGACCCATACGCCGATCGTCAGCGCCATTGTCCGCCCCAGGAGCAGCAGCATGATGGTCGCCGCGACGAAGACGAAGGCATGGTCGTAGGCGGCAAAGACCAGGTGCTCGCCGTACAGGCGCGGACGGCGCGGATACCGGCGGCGGCGCCCAAGGTAGACGAGCTTCAGCAGCAGCGCGAAGGCCGGCAGCAGGACGAACAGCGCGTACGGCGCGTAGCGCAGCATCCCCTCGCCCAGTTGCTCGGCCTTGTCGCTCCGGCTCAGATTGTTGAAGCGGTTCCACCGTTTTTGCAGCTCCAGCGATCCGAACGCGTCCTCTCCCATCTGCACATTGAAGCCCTTGTCGGGCGAAAGATATTTGGCTTCCTCCGGGGTGTCGGCACGGACCTCGAAAATATCGATCGGCCCCACCAGCAGTCGCGTCACGGCGAAAAATATCAGCGTCGCGAACAGATACAGGCGTGCCGGACGGATGTACCGGCGGCGCCGTCCGGCCAGGTACTCGCGCGTCAGGAATCCGGGGCGCGCCAGCAGCGCGAACATCGTGCGCCAGAAGCGCCCGTCGAGGGCGACATAGCGTCCCGCCGCTTCGCGCAGGAACTCGCGCAATGTCGGCAGGCGCAGCGCCGTCTCTTGGCCGCAGGCCGCGCAATACGCGCCGTCGACCGGTGCACCGCAGTTGCGGCAGGTCGGCGGCGCATTCTCTTCGGCGCTTGACCCGGTCGTCGCCGCCACTCAATCCTCCTTGCGCCCGCGCCCAAGACGCTCGTCGATCCGCGCCAGGATTCCGCGCAGGATGTTGACCTCCTCCTTCTCCAGCCGGGCCCGCGCGAACAGCCGCCGCAAGCGCGGCAGCAGGCGCTTCGGATGCGCGGGCCGCAGGAAGTCGAGCGCGACCAGCGTGCGCTCGCCGTGCTCGAACAGGCGCGCGATCTCGTCCTGCGTCGCGGGCTCGAACGCCGGAGCGCGCCAGACTTCGCCTGCGCCGGCGGCGATGCGCAATTCGTAGGCAGCGACCTGGACGGCGGCCGCGAGGTTGAGCGACGAGAATGCCGGGTCCGTCGGAATCGTCGCGACCAGCTGGCAGCGCGCGAGCTCCGCATTCGACAGGCCCGACATCTCGCTGCCGAAAACCAGCGCGACCTCGCCGCGCTTCGCATACGCCAGCGCCTCCTGCGCGGCGGCGCGCACCGGCAGCGCGCCGCCGGCGAACTCGCGCCGCCGCGCCGAGAACCCGATCGCCAGCGCGGCGCCGGCCAGCGCCTCGTCGAGCGTCGCCACGACGCGCGCCGCACGCAGGATATCGCTCGCACCCGAGGCGAGCGCTTCGGCCTCGGGATCGGGAAAACGCTGCGGCGCCACCAGCGTAAGTTGCGCCAGCCCCATCGCCCGCATCGCCCGCGCGGAGGCGCCGATGTTGCCCGGATGGCTGGTCGCGCACAGGACGATGCGGATGCGCCTCAGCGCATCGTTATTCGCTCGTGGCTTGACGACGGATGACTCGGGTGCGTCCGTCATGCGGCGTCGAGGGCTTGGTTTGCAGGTAGAATGCGCGACGATTGTTCTTTATGCGCCGCTCGCGCGTCAGCGCAAAAGCGGTGAACCCGAATGCACCCGATGCTCACCACCGCGGTCAAGGCCGCGCGCCGCGCCGGCGGCATCATCAATCGCGGCGCGCGCGATCTGGACCGTCTGGTCGTCACCGCCAAGGGTCCGAAGGATTTCGTCAGCGAGATCGACCGCGCCGCCGAAGCGGCGATCGTCGACACGCTGCACGCCACCTATCCCGACCATGCGATTCTAGCAGAGGAAGGCACCGGCGAAGGCGCGAACACGGCATCCGAGTATCTGTGGATCATCGATCCGCTCGACGGCACCACCAATTTCCTGCACGGCTTTCCGCAGTACTGCGTTTCGATCGCCTTGCAGCACAAGGGGCAGATCACGCAGGGTGTGATCTACGACCCCGTGCGCAACGATCTTTTCACCGCGACCCGCGGCCGCGGCGCATTTCTCAACGACCATCGGCTGCGCGTGTCGCGGCGGCAGCATCTGAAGGAGTGCCTGGTCGGCACCGGCTTTCCGTTTCGCGACGGCAGCGATCTGGAGACCTACATCGCGATGATGCGCGCGATGATGCAGCAGACGGCGGGCCTGCGCCGGCCCGGCTCGGCCGCGCTGGACCTGGCCTACGTGGCCGCCGGCTACTATGACGGATTCTGGGAGGTCGGGCTCAACGCCTGGGACGTCGCCGCCGGCAGCCTGCTGATCGTCGAGGCCGGCGGCCTGGTCGGCGACCTGGCCGGCGAAGGCGGCTATTTGCGCGGGGGTCAGATAGTGGCCGCGAATCCGCGGATATTCGCCCAAATGGTCAAGGTCCTGGGCCCTTTCCAGGGGTCGCTCAAAGTCGTAGGCAACAAGAAAGTCTAAAGGTTTAAGGCCGGCAGCCTGCTCGGCCCCACCGGGCGCATTGTTGTTTCCCGGGAGCTAAATCCTGACAAAGGAAGGATTTGGCGCGCAATCTTCATGACAATTCCAATGTCATTGTGTACGATGGGGCGCCTGACAATGCGCGCCGCTTGGCGGCAAGCCGTTGCGCTAAACATCCGGACTGGGAGCGACCGATGGTTCGACGATGGCTGCAAAGCCTTGTGCTGCTTGGCCTGCTGGGGACGATCGCCTGTGCGGCGCAAGCCGAGACGATCTCGCGCATCCGCGTGATGCTGCATCCGTACACAGCCGCGCCCGGCGCGCTCCCCGACGCCGCGCTCGCCCGCCTGCAGACGCTGGCCGGCATATCGCTGCACCTCGCCGGGACCACGCGCACCGGCGGACTCGAGCTAGATCTCGCGCAGCCGCTCGACCGTCCGACGGCCGGCGCGCTGGTTTCCCGATTGCGTTCGGATCGCAGTGTGCTGTGGGCCGAGCCGGTCTCGACCCAGACCTTGTCGCAAGCGCAATCGGTCCGCCCGAGCAACGCGGGCACCGAGCTCGGCGACAAGCTGATGCTGCGGCTCGCCGGCGACCCTTCGCCCGACTGGTCGACGCTGCTGCCGCGCTGGAGCGCGATCGTAGGCGCCCCGCTCGCCGTCGACCACCAGATCGGCAGCATCTGGGTGCTCAAGCTGCAGGCCAAGGTCGCACAGGACACCCTGGCGACGATGGCCTCGCTGCTGCAGACCGATCCCGTCGTGCAGTACGCCGACCCGGTGCGCCGGGCCACGGCCAAGCTCGTCCCCAACGATCCGAAGTACAACGAGCAATGGTCGCTGTCGGACGCCGTCGGCGGCGTCAATGCGCCGGCCGCCTGGGATCTGCAGACCGGCAGCGTGTCGACGGTGGTCGCGGTCATCGACACCGGCATCACCCAACACCCGGAGCTCGCCGGACGGGTGCTCCCCGGGTACGACTTCATCAGCGATCCTGCCTCGGCCAACGACGGCAACGGTCGCGACAACGATGGGTCCGATCCCGGCGACGCCACCGCGGACGGCGAGTGCGGCGACGGCGCGCCCGGAGAGCCGAGCTCGTGGCACGGCACGTTCGTCAGCGGCATCATCGCGGCGAACAGCAACAACGGCGACGGCATCGCCGGCCTCAACTGGAGCGCCAGGATCCTGCCGGTGCGCGTGCTGGGCAAATGCGGCGGCACGTTCGAAGACATCACCGCGGGCGTGCTGTGGGCCGCCGGCCTTCCGGTCGCCGGCGCACCGCCGAATCCGAATCCGGCGCGCGTCATCAACATGAGCCTCGGGGGTGCCACGCCCTGCGCGCAGGCGTTGCAGGATGCGATCAACCTCGTGCTGGCGCAGGGCGTGGTGATCACGGTCGCCGCCGGCAACGAAAGCGACAATGCCTCCGACTCGGCGCCGGCGAATTGCAGCGGCGTCATCACCGTCGGCGCCAGCACGCGCGCCGGGGATCGCGCCAGCTATTCCAATTTCGGCTTCCGGGTCGACGTGTCGGCGCCCGGCGGTGACGGCGGCGACATCGACAGCCTCATCCTGTCGTTGTCCAACGATGGCAAGACCGCCCCCGGCAATCCCGCATACGAGATCGCCGCCGGAACCAGCGCCGCCGCCCCGCACGTCGCCGGCATCGCATCCCTGATGCTCGCGCGCAATGTCAACCTGAGCCCGGGACGCGTTCTGGACATCATCAGTGGCACTTCGCGCGCCTTCACGACCGGCAGCACCTGCGGCGTGAGCCCTCTGTGCGGCGACGGCCTGATCGACGCCGGACTCGCGGTCGCCAGCACGTTCCCGGGAGACAGCGTGGCGCCGGTGGGTACCGTTCCGGTGATCGAGTACTACCGCGCGGACAAGGATCACTACTTCATGACGGCAAGCGCTGCCGAGCAGACGTTCGTCGACAACAGCCTGGCGGGCACGTTCCAGCGCACCGGGGAACTGTTCTACGCCTGGCTCGATCCGGCGCTCGCGCCGGCCGACGCGGTGCCGGTATGCCGGTTCTACAGTCCGCTGCCGCTGATCGACTCGCACTTCTACACGGCGTTTCCCGACGAATGCAATTTCGTCATTTCGCATTGGCCGAATGTGTGGCTGCTGGAGAGCCGCGCCGCGTTCTACGTCGTGCCGGTCGATGCGCTGGGGAATTGCCGCGCCGGATTGCTGCCGGTCTATCGTTTCTTCGACAACCGCAACGATGCCAATCACCGGCATACGATCGATCTTTCGGTGCGGCGCGCGATGCTCAATCGCGGCTGGGCGCCGGAAGGCGTCGGTCCGAACGCCGTCGCGTTCTGCACGCCGATCTGACGCAGCGCCAAGCGTTTGCCGGAACGAAAGCGAGCCTCGAGGCTCGCTTTTTTTGCCCCAACCGCGCCGGCGCGTTCAGGCCGCGGCGGCGCTGTGGCCGTGCGGCTTTTGCGCGGCCAGCGTATCGAGCGCCGCGCTGACGGCGCGGTCGAACAGGGGCACCGGCTCGACGATCAAGGTCGCCTTGCCCGCGCCCAGCTGCCAGGCGAGATCTTCCGGGGTTGCGACGATGGCGCGCGAGCGCTCGCGCGTGGTGAATAGATATTTGCTGCGCATCGGGCTGATCCACGACAGGCGCGCGTTGACGGTTTTGTCGCCGCGTCCGAACGCAAGCCACGTGCCGACGACCATTTCAGCGACGAAGTCGTGCACGTTAGCGATTCGCGGCGCCGGTGCGGCCGCGCCGACGGGGGCGCCGGTGTCGGCCTTCGCGGCGGTCGGAGCAGGCGGCTGCGCATCGTCCGCAGTCTCGGCGCTCGCCGGCTTGATCGCCGCCATGTGCAATTGATACATCGCGTCGAGCAAGGGCTTGACGCGCTCGTCGCCGACGTTGACCGCGGCGGCGCCGGCGCGCAGGTTGCGGATCATCCCCGGCACCAGCTTGGCCAGCCGGGCTTTTTGGGCAGTGCGCTCTTTCGCCGTCAGGCTCCACAACAGGTCGTCGAGGGTACGCACGCCGCGCCGCCACTCCTCGCCGCCGGTGCCCTGGGCCAGACGCACGTTGGTCAGATAGTCGGCCCAGATGGTCTCGCTGAACGAGCGCACGTCGAACGGCACGTCGAGGCCGGAAAGCTTGTCGCGGATCAGCGCGCGGACGGCAGAGCGATCGGCCTCGCCCTCCTCGGCAGCGAGTGCGGCGGCGACTTCGGTACCGAGCGCACCCGCGCCTTTTTGCGCCTCGCCATCGACGAATTCCTGGACCTTGCGATCGGCGATGTCGAAGACGCCGACATCGACCTGGAAATCGCGGCAGACCTCCTCGATCACACCGGCCGCCGTCAGCTCGAATGCGGCGCGGTAGCCGGCGTCGCCGGTCGCGCCGATCGCGGCCCCCGCGAGATGGTCGAGCAAGCGCCGGGCCGGATGCTTGCGGTCGGAGAAAAAGCTGCGGTCGAGCAGCGCCGTCTTCAGGATCGGGACCTGCAGGCGGGTAAAAAGGCTGCGCAGTTCCTCGGGTATCGACGGATCGCGGAAGATGTAGTCGAACAGCAGCCCGATCACATCCATCGTGATCTTGTCGGTCGAGCTCACGACCTTGTCGTCGATCGCCGCCCGGATGAACGGGATGCGGTTCATCGCAGCGGCGCGGGTCGCGGCATCGCCGGATGAAGCTTCGGCCGCGTGGTAGTCGGATCCCGGATCGACTCGCTGCCAGCGGTCCAGGACGGCGACGGCGGCGGACAAGGATCCGATCGCCATCAGCGGATCCACCTGCGGCAGACCCGACACGTCGGCCGCTGGCGCGCTGCCGGCCTCGGGCGACTGCAAGGCCCGGGCGAGGTCGGCTATGTACGGATTGAGCGCGGCCGCCAGCGCCGCCGCCGGTGCGGTATCGATCGAAGGCGGCGCCGGAGCCACGGTCGGCGGCCCGTACGGACCGGCAGGGGCCGCTTCCGCGGGCCGCGCGCCGCCGGGCGACATGGAGGCCGCCCTCGGCGCCTCGGCCTTCGGCAAATCCTTGAGCGTGGTCGATGTGGACGCCGACGCCGCGGGAACCGCGATGCCCAGCGCCAGCAATTCATCGGCCGCGGCCGAGCGTCCCTCCTTGAACAGCCGCAGGAAGGTCGGCAGCAATTCGGCATCGTCGCGCGGCCGCAGCTCGCTGCGCGCGCGAAGCTGCGCCTTGATCTCGGGGAGGACCTGGTGGTCGGCCAGGTAGCGATTGACCTTGATGAAGGCCTTGTTGATGCCCAGCGTCACGTCGGACAGCAGCCGCTCCATCAGCGGCCGCCAGACGCGCGGATTCGGGTACAGCGCGCGCGACGACAACCCGATCGCATCGAGCACGTAGTCGGGCGAGAACGGATTGTCGACGTCGCGCATTCGCGGTTCGCCGAGCAGCGCCCCGACGCGCAGGTCGATCGCATCGAGCTCGCGCTTGGTCAGCCTGTACAGGAACTGGGTGCTGGTCGTGAGCGAAGCCTGTTTCTCATGATCGAAGGTGTTGAGGACCCGCAACGTCGTCAGCGACGCGTCGAAATCCGGCCGGCGCCCCTGTCGTCGCGTGCCGGCGAGCCGCCGCTCGAACAGATCGCTCAGCGTCTGGCCGAAGCGCTCGATCCATTGTCCGCGCTTGCTGCGGAAGTCGGCGACGTCGGCCTCGCTGACGAACGTGTTGTGCTCGAACAGATCGTTGGTCGTCTCGATCGAGACATGGACCAGCGCGGTCAACCCGGTCTTGAACTCGGCAAAGCATTCGCGCAGCAGCGCCTGTGCGTCGTCACGCGACAGCAGCAGGTTGCCGTCGGCGTCGGTCGCAGGCGAAGGCGAAGGCTGCGTCGGGGCAAGATCGGCCATGGTCGTCTGGGCGAAAATCCGGGCAACGGACGCAGCCCGGGTTCAAAGCCAGCGATGCCGTCGAAGGCCCGCTTCGCCCGAACAGCGCCCTCGCGAGGGTGCTCGAATGCTAACGGCCTTTGCCCGCTTTGGCGAGCGCACCGCGACGATCGTGTCAATGTCGGGGACCAAAGGCGACAAAAGAGAGCGTCGGCAGCGAGGGGCCCGGACGGACCTCGCGCTCGGGCGACAGTCACCTGACAACATGTATGCTGCAAGCGCCGCCGGCGCCCGATTCTCTACTTGCTCGCAGCCATCTTGCTGATCAGCTCGAGCACACGCCAGCTGTCGTGCTCTTTTTCGTAGAAGTACGTGGCGCCCAGCGAATAACTCAGGCTGCCGCACTCGGCGGCGGTGTGGTTGGTCAGGACGACCTTGGTCGCGCTGCGCGCCTTGCCGCTTCGCTGCAGCGCTTCCAGCACCTCGAAGCCGCTGCCCGATTCTAGCGTCACATCGACCAGGATCAGGTCGGCGTCGACGCGCGACAAATCGGCGATCGCCTGCTCGGCGTTGTCGCTGTGCCCGACGAGCTCGCCCCCCGCCGATTCGACGGCCGCTGCGAGCAGCCGGGAGAAGATCGGCGAGTCCTCGATCATGTAAACGTGGAGCGCACTCGAAGCTTCGCTTATACCCATGGCCATCGTGTCCGACGTTTGCCGACGTTGCCGCGCCGCCCGGAGGGGCGATGCGCTGTGAGAAGTATGGCGCGGCGCTTCGCGAATGCATGTAGGAATATCGGACGATATAAGTCGGACTCTTGCTGAAAATCGGGCCCGGCCGCCGAACGGGGCAAAAATCTCTTCCGCTCGGGAGGTCGGCGCGACGCCTCGAGTCAACGGCATTCCGACGCGCGCTAGGCCGCTGCGGCGTCGGCGATGACCGAGTCGAGTATTTTCTGGAGCTCGACCGGCTCGAGCGGCTTGACCAGGTGATAGTCGAATCCCGCCTCGCTCACGCGCCGGCGATCCTCGTCCTGTCCGTAGCCGGTGAACGCCACCAGGATCAGCGACCGGCCGGTCGCCGATTTTCGCAACTGCGCGGCGACTTCGTAGCCGTTCATCTTGGGCAAGCCGATATCGAGCAGGACGACCTTGGGTTGAAACTCGGCCACGGCGGTGACCACCGACGGTCCGTCGTACAGCGTGCGCACGTCATGTCCCCACGCTTCGAGCAGCGCCGCCAGCGTATCGGCCGAGTCGCGATTGTCGTCGACGATCAATACCCGGCTCGGGCGGCGGGCGGGCGTGACCGTGACGGCCGGCTGAGTCTCGGGCGGCACCGCAGACTGCGCGAGCGCCGGGATGCTGATGGCGAATTCGCTGCCGCGACCCGGCCCTTCGCTGTGCACGGAGACGGTGCCGCCATGCAGCGACACCAGGCGTTTGACCAGCGTCAGCCCGATGCCCAGGCCGCCTTCGCTTCGATCGAGCGAACGCTCGCCCTGGACGAACAGGTCGAACACTCTTGGAATCAGCTCGGGCGCCATGCCGATTCCCGAATCCTTGACGCGGATGACCGCGAACGTGCCTTCGCGGGCGACATCGACGTCGATCTTGCCACCGGGCGGCGTGTACTTGATCGCATTGGTAAGCAGGTTCATGACGGCTTGCGACAGCCGCGTCAGGTCGCCGTCGACGGAGAGAGGTTGCGGCGAAAACCGGACGTCCAACGTGTGCCTGGAGGCATCCGCAAGCGGGCGGGTCGCCTCGACCGCGCGCTGCACCGCGGCGTTGACGTCGATCGGCTCCATGTGCAGCGCGATCTTTCCGCTGCTGATCCGGCCGATGTCGAGCAAGTCATCGACCAGCCGCGTCAGTTGGGTCAGCTGGCGGTCGATGACGCTGCGCGCCCACTCGTGGGTCGAATCGCCATCCGACTGGACGCGCATCAGGTCGAGTGCGTTGCGAATCGGCGCCAGCGGATTGCGCAGCTCGTGTCCGAGCATCGCGAGAAATTCGTTCATCTTGCGCTCGCTCTGCTCCAGCGCCACGACGCGCCTGCGCTCGGTCATGTCGCGGGTCACTTTGGCAAAGCCGCGCAAGCGGCCGCTGGAATCGAACAGCGCCGTGATGATGACGTTGGCCCAGAACGCCGTCCCGTCCTTGCGCAGGCGCCAGCCTTCGTCCTCGAACCGGCCGACGCGCGCGGCGACTTCGAGCTCCATCTGCGGCACCTTGGCGTCGATCGACTCCTGCGGGTAGAAGCGCGAGAAATGCTCGCCGATGATTTCCTCGGCCTTGTAGCCCTTGATGCTTTCCGCCCCAGCGTTCCAGCTGGCGATCCTTCCTTCCGGGTCGAGCATGAACACCGCATAGTCGCGGATACCGCCAACCAGCAGACGGAACTTCTCCTCGCTGCGCCGCAGCTCGTCCTCGAGCTTGGTGCGAACGACGATATCCTGCCGCAGCGCCTGATTCGCCTGCTCGAGCTCCTGCGTCCGAAGGCTCACGCGCACCTCCAGCTCGTCGCGCGCCTGGTGCAGCGCCTGCGTCGCGCGCCGGCGTTGACCGACGACTGCGCTCAGCACGAGCCCGGTGATGGCAACGATGCTGACGAACGCGAGGAGCAGCAGGAGCGAGCCGTTGACCGAGGTCGAAACGAACGGACCGCGGCCGACGATCGTGTAAACGACGGCTATAGCGCACAAAGCCGTGATGGCGGCCGAGACTTCGAGCTGGTCGAAACGCAGCGCGGCCCAGATGATCAGTGGAAAGGTCAGCAGCAGCAGTGCGGGGGAAAACCCGAGCGAGGCCATGCCGCTGCCGAAGACGATATAGCCGGCCGCCGCCAGGACCAGCGCAAAGAGCGTCGCTTCGATTTTTTTCGAGGCCGACAGGCCCCGCGACGGGCGCGCCGTCCAGAACAGGATCACCGGCGCGAACACGATGATGCCGGTCACGTCGCCCTGCCACCACGTCCACCAGTTGGTGGCGAATTCGGTCATGCCCTTCGGGCCGGCCAACGCGATGGCGCCGACGCCGATCGTCGCCGACACTGCCGACGTCGCAGCGGCGACCGCGACGAACTTGAACACGTCCTCGCCGCTTTCGAAACGCTCGGGGACGCCGATCAAACGGCGGATCAGCGCTGCCGCCGCCACCGCCTCGAGCGCATTGCCCGTTCCGATCAGCACAGCGGCCACACCCGAGTCGTTCACGGTCAGGTTCGCCAGCGCGGCGCCGAGCCAGACGCCGGGCCACAGGCGGTTGCCGGCGAGCAGCATGGCGGCTACCGCAAGGCCCGACGGCGGCCACACCGCGGTGGCGTAACCGGGCGGGATCGCGAGCAGCAGCGAGAGCTTGGCGACGACGAAATAGAGCGCCGCGAGCACACCGACCCGTGCTGCGTACGTAAGCGGCCGCCTGGAAATCGCGAGCTGATGCACCCGCATTCCTCCTGTCGATATTGCGAGCAGAGCGGGGCGAATTGTAGCGCGCGCGTCCGATTTTGGATGCGGGTGCCGAGGTAGGCTCGCGTAGGACAAGCGCCTACGTCGACGCACACTTCTGGCAGCGCAGGCTCGCCGGAGTCCGCTGCCGTTTGGGCGATAATGCGCGGGGCTCGGGCTTTCCTCGACCGCCGGCCCCGGGGACAAACGCATGGATCTCGACTACTCGCCCGACGAACGCGTATTTCGCGATGAGGTGCGGGGATGGCTGCGCGATCATCTGCCGGCGGCAATGCGCGACAAGGTCGTGCGCTACGCGCCGCTCGATCGCGACGACCTCATCGGCTGGCACCGGATCCTGGCGCAGCAGGGATGGATCGCCCCTTCCTGGCCGCGCGAATGGGGCGGCACCGGCTGGAACCCAGTGCAGCGTTATATCTTCGAAGAGGAATGCGGTTACGCCGGCGCGCCGCCGCTGATTCCGTTCGGGCTGGCGATGTGCGCGCCCGTCCTGCTCGAGTTCGGCAGCGATGCGCAAAAGCGGCGCTTTCTGCCGCGCATCTACCGCGGCGACGATATCTGGTGCCAGGGCTATTCCGAGCCAGGCTCGGGCTCCGACCTGGCTTCGCTGCGCACCTCCGCCGTGCGGCGCGGCGATCGCTACGTCGTCAACGGCCAGAAGACCTGGACGACGATCGCGCACCTGGCCGACTGGATCTTCTGCCTGGTCCGCACCGACGCCGCGCTCGAGCGCAAGCAGGACGGCATCTCGTTCCTCCTGATCGACATGAAGACACCGGGTATCACCGTGCGGCCCCTGCCGCTGATGGACGGCCGGCATGAAGTCAACGAAGTGTTCTTCGCCGACGTCGAGGTTCCGCTCGAGAACCGCGTCCACGACGAGGGCAAGGGCTGGACGGTTGCCAAGTACCTGCTCGGGCACGAGCGCATGAACACCGCGCGCATCGGCACGTCGAAGCGCGAGCTCGAGCGCCTCAAGGCCTTCGCCGCGGCGCAGTCGAAGAATGGCGCGCCGCTCATTCAGGATCCGCGCTTTCGCGACAAGCTCTCGCGCGTCGAAATCGAATTGATGGCGCTGGCGATCACCAACCTCCGTTTTCTCGACCAGCTTCGCGGCGGGCGCGCGCCGGGTGCCGAAGTCTCGATGCTCAAAATCAAGGGCACCGAGATCCAGCAGGCGCTGGCCGAGCTGATGCTCGAGGCCGGCGGCCCGCTCGCGCAAGTCCTGGGGCCGGTCGACCTGGCCGGCAACGGTGCGCCGGCCGACGACTTCCTGGCCGCGCTGGCGCCGCGCTACTGCAACATGCGCAAGACGACGATCTACGCCGGGTCGAACGAAATTCAGCGCAATATCATCGCCCGGCACGCGCTCGGGCTCTAAAGCGGCGATGAACTTCGATCCCAGCGAAGAACAACGGCTGCTCGCCGCGTCGATCGAGCGCTTCGTCGCGCGCGATTACGCGTTCGAGACGCGCCGCCGGATCGTTGCCTCCCCCGAGGGATACAGCCAGGACGTGTGGCGAACGATGGCGGAGCTCGGCCTCCTCGGGCTCCCGCTGCCCGCCGCTTACGGCGGCTTCGGCGGCGGCGCGATGGATACGGTGAGCCTGATGCGGGCGATCGGCGGCGCGCTGATCGTCGAGCCGTGGCTCGCGACCGTCGCGCTGGGCGCGCAGTTCATCGCCCGCGGCGGCGATGACGAACCGCGCGACGGATCGCGCGAGGAACAGCGGCAACGCATCCTGCCCGCCGTCGCGGAAGGGAGGCTCAAGCTCGCCTTCGCGCATGCGGAAGGCACGTCGCGCTACACGCTGGCGCAGGTCGCCACGCGTGCCCGGCCGGCCGCCGGCGGCTGGGTGATCTCGGGCAGCAAGCGCGCTGTGCTGCACGGCGCCTGCGCGGACCTCCTGGTCGTGTCGGCGCGTACCGACGGCGACGACAGCGATAGCGAAGGACTGAGCCTGTTCGCCGTCGAGCGCAACGCGCCCGGCGTCGCGATCACCGCGCTGCGCATGCTCGACGGGACGCGCGCGGCCGACGTCGCGTTCGACCAGGTTCACGTGCCCGCGCGAGCGCTGGTCGGCACGGCGGGCAGGGCCCTGCCGCTGATCGAGGAAGTCGTCGACTTCGCCACCGCCTTGGTCTGCGCCGAAGCGGTCGGCGCAATCGAGTCGGCCAACGCTGCCACACTCGACTACCTGAAGACCCGGAAGCAATTCGGCGTCGCCATCGGATCGTTCCAGGCGCTGCAGCATCGGATGGTGGACATGGCGATCGAGTATGAGCAGGCGAAATCGATCGCGCTTCTCGCCTGCTCGGCGGTCGATACCCAGCGTGACGCCGCCGCGCGCTCGCGCACCGTGTCCGGCGCCAAGGCAAGGATCGCCGACGCTTGCCGCAAGATCAGCCAGGAATCGATCCAGCTGCACGGCGGCATGGGGATGAGCGACGAGGTCAAGGTGAGCCACACGTTCCGGCGCCTCACGGCGATCGCTCAGCAGTTCGGCAACGCCGAGCACCATCTCGAGCGTTTTGCGGCGCTTTCCTGACGTTTTAGACTTCCAGCCACTCCTTGCGCACCGCGTGACTGGCGCGAAGCTGGCGCGCGTCGCCTTCGAACACGATGCGCCCCTGCCCCATCACGTACAGTCGATGCGAGATCGCCAGCGCGATCGTCAGCTTCTGCTCGATCAGCAATATCGCCACCCCCCGCGCGGCGATCTGATCGAGCAGCCGGCGGACCTGCTCGACCAGCCGCGGCGCGAGCCCCTCGGTCGGTTCGTCGACCATGATCAGGTCCGGATCGCCCATCAGCGTGCGGCAGATCGTCAGCATCTGCTGCTCGCCGCCCGAGAGAACCCCGCCGGGTGCGTCGAGGCGCGCGCGCAGCATCGGGAACATCGTCAGCACATCGTCGATCGTCCAGCGCCCCGGCGCGCGTGCCGATTTCAAGCCGAGCAGCAGATTTTCGCGCACCGACAGCGCCGGAAAGATCTCGCGATCCTCGGGCACATAGCCCAACCCGAGGCGCGCGATCTTGTGCGGCGGCAGGCCGTCGATGCGCGCGCCGCGAAAACGGACGCTGCCGACCGGCGGCACGAGGCCGATGATCGTCTTGACGACCGTCGACCGACCGGCGCCGTTGCGCCCCAGCAGGCTCACGATCTCCCCGGCGCCGACCCGGAACGTCACGCCCTGCAGGATATGGCTCTTGCCGTAGTAGGCATGGAGGTCGTCGACGTCAAGCATCGGGCAGCGTCCCCAGGTACGCCGCCTGCACGGCCGCGTTGTCGCGTATGCGCTCGGGCGCATCGGTGGCGATGATTTCGCCGTAGACCAGCACCGAGATCCGGTTGGCCAGGCCGAACACGACGCTCATGTCGTGCTCGACGATCACCAGCGTGCGCCCCTCCGACACCCTGCGGATCAGCGCCACGGCCTGATCGGCCTCTCCCCGGCTCATGCCGGCGGTCGGCTCGTCGAGCAGGATCACCTGCGCTCCGCCGGCGATCGTGATGCCGATCTCCAACGCGCGCTGCTCGGCGTAGGTCAGCACGCCGGCCGCCTCGTCCCGACGCGCGGCAAGGCCGATGTGCTCGAGCGTCGCGAGCGCGCATTCGCCGGCGTCGCGCAGCGCATCGGCGTTGCGCCAGAAGCAATAGCGGTAACCGAGCGACCAGAGCACGCTGCAACGCAGATTCTCGAAAACGGACAGCCGCGGGAAAATATTGGTGACCTGGAAGCTTCGCGCCAGGCCGCGCCGGTTGATCGCGAACGGACGCGCGCCGGCGATTTCCTCGCCGTCGAGCCGGATCGAGCCGCGGGTGGGCGCGTAGCGGCCGCTGATCAGGTTGAACAGCGTCGATTTGCCCGCGCCGTTGGGACCGATGATCGCGTGCCGCTCGCCGCGCGCGATTCCCAGCGAAACGCCGCGGATGATCTCGGTGGCGCCGAAGCGCTTTTCGACGCCGCTAAGCTCGAGGGCATACGCCGCTGCCATCGTCATGCCCGCGCCGCGGCGCGCTCCCAGGCCGAAGCCACCACGGGAACCACGGCGCGAAAGAGCAGCAGTCCCCCGACCAGCGCGACGGCGGCGACGATCCACGGCGACGGCGACGCGGCATCGAGCGGCATCCACAGCAGGCGCATGCGCGTGCCCAGCTCGGGCTGGGTCGACAGCCGGTAGCCCATCTCGATCGCCAGTATCGCGCCGCCCGCCATCAGCGCCAGCGGCACCAGCGCGATGCCGTACGCCGCCAGCACGCCGGCCAGCGCCCGCGGGCGCGCGACTCGGCGATGCATGACGATCAGGCCGGCGAGCCCGGACGGCGCGTACAGGATCATGACGATGAAAAACACGCCGAGATAGAGCAGCCACGCCGATGTGTAGTCGGAGAGGCTGCTCTGCAACCAGGTGATGACGATCGCGCCCAGGATCGGACCGATGAAGTACGCGGCGCCGCCGATGTAGGCCATGATCAGCACGGTGCCCGAGCGCTGCGCGCTGACCGCGTCGGCCGAGACGATTTCGTAATTGATCGCATGCAGGCCGCCGGCGAGTCCGGCGAAGAGGCCCGCCATCGCGAAAGCGATGAAACGCACGCGCTGCGTGTTGTAGCCGATGAATTCCGCGCGCTCGGGATTGTCGCGCACCGCGTTGCACATGCGCCCTGCGGGGGTGCGCGTGAACGCGTACATCGCCAGCGCCGCCGCGACGGTCCACAGCAGCACCGCGTAGTACACCTGCAGCTGCGACCCCAGCGGAAATCCGAAATCGACCGTCGCGCGCGTGCGGCTGGCGGTGATCCCCTCTTCCCCGCCGAAAATGCCCGGCAGCATGAACGTCGCTGCGTAGACGAGCTCGCCGACGCCGAGCGAGATCAGCGCGAATATCGTCCCTGCCCGCCGGGTCGTGACCGCGCCGAACACTGCGGCCGCGAGCAATCCGCCCGCCGCACCCGCCAAAGGCACTGCCAGCATCGGCAGCGGCAACCCGTGGTTGATCGCGCGCATCAGCCCGATCGCGGCGTAGCCGCCGAGGCCGAAGTACACGGCGTGGCCGAACGACAACAGGCCGGTCTGGCCGAACAGCAGGTTGAACGACAGCGCGAACACCGCCGCGATTGCCATCTGGGTCAGCAGAGAGCGGCCGAAATCGGATTGGAATCCGGGCAGATACGGCAGCGCGACGAGCAAGGCGACGGCGGCAAGCAGCCGCCAGGCACGACGGCCAGGGACCGCGGACCGGGCGCCGCGCTCCCCGGCGGCCCTCGCTCCGCTCATCGTACGACCTGCACGGTCGCGAGCTCATTGGCCGATGAGCCTGCGGCGCTGCCCCCAAAGGGGACACCATTCGCGGCTCGACGCCCGGCGCCCTTCATACGTCGCGGGTGCCGAGCAGCCCCCGCGGCCGCACGATCAGCATCAGCACCAGCAGCAGGTAGGGAACGATAGGCGCGGCGGTGGCGAGCTTGATCGCCAGGAGCTCGTAGACCGGCGAGCCGCGCGAGACGATGACGCCGAGCGCGCGAAACAGATCGAGCAGCGAATAGTCGACCGCGACCGCGAAGGTCTGCAGAATGCCGATCAGCATCGACGCGATCAGCGCGCCGGAGAGCGACCCGAGCCCGCCGACGACGACGACGACGAACACGATCGGGCCGATCGCATGCGCCAGTGTCGGCTGCGTCAGCAGCATGAAGCCGCCGATGACGCCGGCGAGCCCGGCAAGCGCGCTGCCGACGGCGAACACCAGCACGAACACGCCCGGCACATCGTGGCCGAGCGCGCTCAGCATCTTCGGATGCGTCAGCGCGGCCTGGATCACCAGGCCGATCCGCGTCTTTTTCAGCGCGAGGTACAGGAACGCGAACATCGCCAGCGAGATCAGCATCATCAATCCCTTGTATGCCGGGAATGTGCTGCCGAAGACGTGGAACAGCGGAAAGTCGATGACCGCCGGCACCGCGTTGGCCACGGCGTTGCGTCCCCAGACCATCGTCACCAGTTCCTCGATCAGGTAGGCGAGCCCGAACGTGAACAGGATCTCCGCGACGTGGCCGCGCGCGTGAACGCGCGAAAGGCCGTAACGCTCGATCGCCGCACCGACGACGCCGCAGAGCAGCGGCGCCACGACCAGCGCCGGCCAGAACCCGACCCAGCGTCCGAACTGGAACGACAGATACGCGCCCAGCATGAACAGGCTGGCGTGGGCGAAATTCAGCACGCCCATCATGCTGAAGATCAACGTAAGACCCGACGAGAGCATGAACAGCAGCAGTCCGTAGACGACGCCGTTCAGCAGCGAGACGGTGACGAGCTCGAGCATGCGCTCAAGTCAATCGCGCCGCCGCGGCGGCGCGCGTTGCATCAGCGGATCGGGCGCGCCGGCCCGGTCACTTCGGCCGTTCCATCTTGCAGGTCGTCGGCAGCGCGGTCGCCTTGCCCTCCACCTTGGCGTCGGTCTTCCAGCCGAGTCCCGATCCTTCGCTGTCGTATTTGACGTTCCGGGCCAGGGTCGAGACGAACAGCGGCTGCAGCAGTTGGTGATTGTCAGCGCGCATCTCGACCTCGCCGAGCGACGTCGACATTTTCATGCCTTCCATCGCCCGCGCCACCTTGACCGGATCGTTGGACTGCGCCTTTTTTGCCGCCGCGGCGAACATGTCCCACATCGTCTTGGCGCGCCAGTACGCGTACTCGTTTTCCTTGCCCGGGTAGCGTTTGCTGAACGCGGCGACCGTCGCATCGAGCTCGGGCGCGGCGTTGCGGTGCCATTCCGACACCTGTTTCAGCGCGTCGACGCCCGCTTCGCCGATCGCGGTGACCGCGCCCGGGCTGCCGCCGTAATAGGTTTCCCAGTTGACCTTGAGTCCCGCGTCCTTCCCGGCCTTGATCAGCAGCACCATGTCGTTGCTACAGTTGCCGGTGATCACGGTGTCGGCGCCGGCTGCCTTGATCTTGGCGACGTATGGCGAAAAATCGTTGACCTTCTGCAGCGGGTGCAGCTCGTCGCCGACAATCTTGATGTCGGGCCGCGACTCGGCGAGCATCTTGTTGGCCGCCGCCGCTACCGCCTTGCCGAACGAGTAATCCTGGTTGATCAGGTAGACGCGCTGGACCTTCTTGTCGCGGGCAATGACATCGGTCAAGGCGGCCATTTTCATGTCGGCGTCGGCGTCGAAGCGGAAATGCCAGAAGTTGCACTTCTCGTTGGTCAGCGCGGGATCGACCGCCGCATAGTTGAGGAACAGCACTTCCTTGCCCGGATTGCGCTCGTTGTGCTTCTGCACCGCGTCGGTGATCGCCAGTGCGACCGAGCTGCCGTTGCCCTGGACGACATAGCGCGCGCCCTCGTCGAGCGCGCGCTTGAGCTGGATCAGCGATTCCTGCGGATTGACCTTGTTGTCGTATGACAGAAGCTCCAGCTTCTCGCCGTTGAGGCCGCCCGCCGCGTTGATCGCGTCGATGTAGAACTGATGTGTTTTCTGCGCCAGAATGCCGGTGGCCGCGCCACCCCCCGACAGCGGATCGATGAAGGCGATCTTCACGTCCGCCGCCGCGGGCCCGGCAAGGCAGGCGATCGTGAAGCCCAGCGCAAGGATGCGGCGCGTGCAAGCGTTCATGGTTCCTCCAGGATTTATGCGGTCATGCTGCGTTGCTGGATAGCGGGCGCTTCGGACGGATGCTAACGGTCCGGGTTGCGCCTTACAAGCCGCCGGGAATCCACGGCGATGCTGCAGCGCAGCACGGCGACGAGGTTAATGAAGGAGAGTATCGATGCTCGGTCTGATGATGCGCTGGCCGCTGACGATTTCGTCGTTGATCCGGCATGCCGATCAGTGTCACGGCGACACCGAGATCGTTTCGCGCACGATCGAAGGACCGATTCATCGTTACACCTATCGCGACGCCCACACCCGCGCCCGGCGGCTGGCCAACGCACTGGGCCGGCTCGGCGTCGTCCCAGGCGAGCGCGTCGCGACACTGGCGTGGAACGGTTATCGCCATTTCGAGCTCTATTACGCCGTGTCGGGGGTCGGTGCGATCATCCACACGATCAACCCGCGGCTCTTTCACGACCAGCTGACGCACATCGTCAACCACGCCGGAGACCGGCTGGTCTTTTTCGACCTTACGTTCCTGCCGCTGGTCGAGAAGCTCGCGCCGGTCTGTCCCGGCGTAACGAACTGGATCGCGCTGACCGATCGCGCGCACATGCCGTCCTCGTCGCTGAAACTGTCCTGCTACGAGGAGCTCGTCGGCGCCGAGCGCGACGACTACCTGTGGCCCGAGCTCGACGAGGATACGGCGGCGGGACTGTGTTACACGTCGGGCACGACCGGCAATCCGAAGGGCGTGCTGTTCAGTCATCGCTCGACGGTGCTGCACGCGATGGCGGTCTGCCTGCCCGACGCAAAAGGCTATTCGGCGCAGAGCGTCATCCTGCCCATCGTCCCGATGTTCCACGTCAACGCCTGGGGGATTCCCTACTCGGCGCCGCTGGTCGGCGCGAAGCTCGTGTTTCCAGGCGCGGGCCTCGACGGCAAGAGTTTGTACGAATTGTTCGAAAGCGAAGGCGTCAAATCGTCGGCCGGCGTGCCGACCGTCTGGCTCGGGCTGATTCAGTACATGAAGCAGAACAATCTCAAGTTCTCGACCTTCGAGCAGACGACGATCGGCGGGTCGGCTTGCCCGGCGGCGATGATGCGCACCTTGCGCGACGATTTCGGCGTCAGCGTCGCCCATGGCTGGGGCATGACCGAGATGAGTCCCGTCGGGACGATAGGCAGCCCGAAGGCCAAGCACCTTCGCCTCTCGGCCGATGAGCGTTTTGCGCTGTCGCTGAAGCAGGGTCGCCCCCTGTACGGCGTCGAGATGAAGATCGTCGATGCGCAAGGGCGCGAGCTGCCGCGCGATGGCGTCGCGACCGGCGACGTGATGGTCAGGGGTCCTTGGGTCATGCGCGACTATTACAGGAACGACCAGTCGAGCCCGCTGTCGGCCGACGGCTGGTTCCCGACCGGCGATGTCGGATCGATCGATCCCGACGGCTATCTGCAGATCACCGATCGCTCGAAGGACGTTATCAAATCCGGCGGCGAATGGATCAGCTCGATCGAGCTCGAGAATGTGGCCATCGGGCATCCCGGCGTGGTCGAGGCGGCAGTGATCGGCGTGTTTCATCCGAAGTGGAACGAGCGCCCACTGCTGCTGGTGGTCAAGAAGCCGGGGGCCAGCCTCACCCGCGATGAGATGCTCAAGTTCTACGAGGGCAAGATCGCCAAGTGGTCGACGCCCGACGACGTCGTGTTCGTCGATGAGCTGCCGCACACCGCGACGGGCAAACTGTCGAAAAAGGCCTTGCGCGAGACCTACAAGTCACACCGACTGCCGACAGCCTGAGCGCGGCTCCCTTGCGCCTTCCCCGCGATCGATGCGAGCTTGGGCGCTGCGGTGAGCTTCGAGGCCGGCAACGGCGGACCCGCCTCGCGGTCGCCGACGGCGTCCGATCATATACAATCCGCCCATGCCCGATGTTCGCAGCCAGGACGCGCCCCGGCGCCAACGCCTACCCGTCGGACGCCAGCTGGCCGCGCTGGTCGTGATCGTCGCCAGCGCCTGGGCCAATGGCTCGTTCGCGCAGCGCGCTGCGTCTCCCACCGTTGGCCCCGACGGCTTTCTGAGCGTGCCGCAGAAGATCAGCGTCCAGTCGCTGGAAGGCTTGAAGGCGACTGCGGTCGACCCGTCAGCCGATACCGCCTTCGATCTCGATGTCCGGAACAACATGCTGATCGTGAAGCTCTCCAACGCCGAGATCGCGCGGGGATTCCTGTCGGAAAGCGATGGGACGCGCGAGACCTGCTACGGCTTCGATCGTGATGACGGCCGCCTGAAGGAGGCTTACTCGTTGTGCCAGGCCCGTGTCGATCTGGTGCTCACCGCACGGCCGACGGCGAAGGACGGCTATTTCGCGTCGCTCAAAGCCGGGGCGCTCTATTTCAAGTTCACGCTTCTGGACCGCAATCACGGCGCCAGCGAATCGGTCTATTCGGCGGCCATGCTGAGGCCCCGAAAATAGGATCTAGGCGCGCACCTGTCAGCTGGTCGTAACGTGAATCTTCACCTCCGCCGGATCGCACTGCTTGCGCTTGTTGCCGCCGCATCCCCACTAGCCGGCTGCGCGACGCCGCAATACCCGGTCCCGGCCTACAACCGCTATTCGGCCGAAGACATCATTGCCATGGTCCACGCGGGCGAGCCGAGCAAACAGATCATCGCAAAGCTGGAGGCGTCGAACGGCTTCTATCCGCTGCGAGCCAGCGACCTGGTTCGACTTCATGAACAGGGCGTCCCGCTAGACGTGCTGGACTACATGCAGGACACCTATATCCGCGGCGTGCGGCGCGAAGAGCGCTTCCACTTGCCGCAGAGGATACCCGGACCGGTCTGAGGATGCGGGGCGCAGGCGATCGCTGCGCCTGTCGGCACCAGATCAGCCGGACGGTACTGCCGTCGGTGGGTGTTGGCCGCCCCGGATGATTATCTCCCTTTGCGCGAACGAGCCTGCCGCGGCCTTTTCGTGACAGCTAGAGCAGTCAAGCATGGCCTTGCGGGCTTGAGGCGTGAAGTCGCGAACGTTATTGAGTCCGGGCGCCAACCCCATCTTATAAAGCACGCTGGAGTGATAGTGCTTGAACATCCGCAGGCTGGTGATGCGTAGCGGCGTAGCCTCGTCCGACATCCGATGGAAAAATTGCTTCGGTCCGGTAAAGTCGCTCCGATCCCCCGCATTGGCGGCCAGATATTCGCGAATGTGTCGCAAGGTCTCCGGGTCGAGCGCCAGCGTCTCGCCGAAATGTTCGTCGGGTTTCTTGAGCAGCGCTTCCCACGATCGTGCGGGCAACAGGCCCGGCAAATACGCAAAGTGACAAGAGCCGCATTCGCTCTGATACTTCGCGTCCGTGGCGGGTGCAAAGCCTCCGTTCGGGTAAGACGCCGGATCGTAGTAGCCATGAGCTGCTTCGAC
>DATNAR010000121.1:0-33651 GCA_035607385.1 Casimicrobiaceae bacterium | reverse complement strand
TAGACTTCGCGCGAGCTCGCTGGGCGCATGTTCCGTGCCTGGAGCGATTTTCCCTTATTAATCATCGACAAAGCTTGGAGGTCCTTGCCTCGACTGGCGGCGAGCGTAAAGTATTTCGACGCCCACCGGGTAGCCGACGTTGCCGTCTCCCGCCGATGCCGATCGCATCGCGTCACGGGCTGCCGAATCCGACGACTCTTTAGCGTGGCGCTTTGGCGGCTTTGGATAACAGACGCGGGACCTGACGACGCAGGCTCTGGTGCTGCTTTTTGATGAACTGATAGCACTCGCATGCCTGCCGCTCAAGGCCCTTGCGGTCCAGAACCACGATATGGCCGCGCCGATATCGGATCAGGCCGAGGCGCTGCAGGTGCGACGCGGCGATCGAAATTCCGGAACGACGCGACCCGAGCATGGCGGCGATCGTCGTGTGCGACATCACGAGCTCGTGCGGCTGTGCGTACTCGTCCATCGTCAATATCCAGCGCGCGAGTCGCTGCTCCACCCTGTGATGCTGCGAGCACGCCACCGACTGACTGATCACCGCCAGCGCCGCCTGCGTGTACTGGAGCAGAACGCGCTGCAGCGGGGTGCCGAAACGCAGCTCCGCGCGCAGAGCGCGCGAGCTCATGCGCAGCGCGGCGCCGGGAAGCTGGACGACGGCCTTGTCCGGCGTGGCGATCGTGCCGAGGAATATGTTGATCCCCACCATCCCTTCGCGGCCGACGAGGCCGACCTCGACGGTACGGCCGTCCTCGAGCGTGTCGACCATCGCCACGACCGAGTCCTCGGGGAAATAGACGTGCTCGATTTTCTGATTGGCGCGATAGACGACCGCGCCGCTCTTCAAGTCGACGCGCTGCATCTTGTCGGCCAGACGCCGGTATTCGGTCTTCAGAAGCGCGCCGAGTATGCCGTTGGTGACCTCGACTTCCAGGCCCGACGGCCAGTTCTTCTGAGTCATGGCAACGGCTGCGACCAGCCCGAGTGATGGCGCAAACGCATGCGCCGCGTCCGACGACTCTAAGATATTGGGCGCCGCTTTACAAATGCCGTGGGCGGAGCCCGGGCGGCCCGCAGCGTGCGCGGCACGCTAACGCTCCCGTCTGCCTGCTGCGCGGCTCGGCGCCCGTGAGCGGCTATGCGCCCATTGCGCAGTACGCTCCAGGCGGCGGAGCGCGCATTTCGAAATCCCGTTCACCAGCGCCACACCTGATCGAAGCGCTCGATCGCTTCCGGAATCCCGGCCCGGCTGAGCTTTTCGATGCCGGCGACGAGGCTGTCGGCCGGCAGCGCGCGTTCCCGGATATCTTCTTCGACCGCGAACACCGCGACCTTCGCGGCGATCAGTCGAGCGAGGTCCTCGTCGAGCCGCGGTGGATGCGCGACCCGCCTGTCGCCGAAGGCGAGCCCCGCCGCATCCTGGCCTCGCACCGCATAGTTGACCGCGTTGCCGCTCAAAAGAATGCTGACCTCGGCGCCGTTGTTCCGCAGCGCGTGATTGAGCCACAGTATGGTGTCGTCCTGCTCCTCCAGCGTAGCCCGATACGCGGTATCGACGATGCTCAATATCTTCATGACCGCTCCTAATGCGTGGGAATGACGATGACGCCGTCGCTCAGCTTCACGGCTTCGAAAAAATCCTTCGGGCTGCCCCGTCGTGGCCCATCGATCGTCTCGCCGGCGCCGCGCTCGTCGACGCATAGCCCGCAATTGATCCAGTCGAGCTTGGCGCCGGTCTGCCGCGCCAGTGCGAACAGCCCCGCAATCCAATCCTTGGTCGTCGGATGCTCCTCCTGCTCCACTGTCGTTCCCTTGACCGGATTGGCGTGCGGTTGCTGCGCCTTCATCGTCATGCTGACCGCGCCTTCATAGGCGAAGACGGTCACTACCTGCGCCTGGCGGAGCGCCGCGTCGATGATGCGCAGCGCCGTTGCCGTCGTGGCGCTTTCGTACGGCGGGTCCATGATCGCGACGGTGAGATTTTTGCCGATCGTCATTTGTCGCTCCTCGAGGTCAGTGCCAGATCACTCTGGTTTGCGGCGTCAGCGCCAGGCTGACCAGCCGGTCGATGCCGCTCGGCTCGATACCGGAAGCAAGCCGGTCGACCGCTCGCTCGCGCAATGCAAAGGCGTCGGCAACGACTGCGACGCCGGCCCTGGCGAGGTCGCTGTAGCCGCCGGCGTGCGACGCGCCTTCACGCGCGGCGAGCACCGCGTTTTGCACCAGGAACAGCGTCACTTCATGCGAGCGCCGCCGTACGCCGCCAACTAGATCCAGAAAGCGGGCGCAATCCGCGCATTCGTACGGATCGCGCGATTCGACAAAGACGAATCTGGCCATCGAAACCTCCTTTAACGCGGCGGGCGCCGCAATCGAGCCTCCGCAGGACGCCATCGCAGGGGCGGCGTAGTGACGCAGGACGAGGCCGATACTACGGACCCCACCGGCGGCGCAACAGCCGCAGTGACGTGCAATTGTTATGGGTACAGAAAGCTCGTCGACGAACTGTTATGCTTATGCAGCTGCGCTTCTGTACCTTAGCGAAACATGCATTCTCGCGGAGGATCGTGCGATGACCCCGGACGCCGCGCCTTCCCTGCCTCTCTACCAGCGGCTCGCCGATGAGCTCTCGACGCTGATCCGCCGAGGCCAGCTCGCACCCGGGGAGCGGCTCCCCTCGGTGCGGCGCATGGCGACGCAGCGCAGGGTCAGCGTGTCGACGGCGCTGCAGACCTTGCGCACGCTGGAATGCTCGGGACTGGTCGAGGCTAGACCGCAGTCGGGCTACTTCGTACGGCCCCGCGCACGACGCTTCGAGGAGCCGCTGACCAGCGGCCCGCCGGCGGAAGCGGGATTCGTCGGCATCAGCGGCATGGTCGCCCGCGTACGCGCGGCCGCGCTGGATCCGGCCATCGTGCCGCTCGGCACCGCGAGCCCCGGCGCCGAGCTGTTCCCGGCGCACCGCCTGCAGCAGATCACGGCGTCGGTCGTGCGCCGCAAACCCGCGCTGCTGACGACCTACGGATTTGCCCCGGGCCATCCGGCGTTTCGTCACCAGCTGAGCCGGCGCTACCTCGAATGGGGGGTCGGTATCGCCGAAAACGAATTCGTCGTCACGCACGGCTGCACCGAAGCCGTAGCGCTCGCGCTGCGCGCCGTCGCCGCGCCCGGCGACACGATCGCGCTCGAATCGCCGACCTACTATGGCACCCTGCAGGCGATCGAGACGATGGGACTCAAGATCATCGAGATTCCAACGCATCCGCGCGAGGGGATCTCGCTCGAGGCGCTCGACGTGGCGATCCGCCACCACGATCTGAAGGCCGTCGTGCTGATGGCCAACGTCAGCAACCCGCTGGGCAGCATCATGCCCGACGAGCGCAAGCGGACGCTGGTGAGCACGCTCGAGGCGCGCGGCATTCCGGTGATCGAGGACGACATCTACGGCGATCTCCATTTCGAGCCGCCGCGTCCTCTGCCGCTGAAGGCATTCGAGAGGAACGGCGGCGTCATGCTCTGCTCGTCGTTCTCCAAGTCGTTGGCCCCGGGCTTGCGCGTCGGCTGGATCGCGCCGGGCAGATATCTGGCCAAGATCGAGTTGCTCAAGTTCGTCAACACGCTGACGACCCCTGAAGTGCTGCAGATCGTGCTCGCCGAATTCCTCGCCCAAGGCGGCTATGACCACCATCTGCGCAAGGTCCGGCGGCTGTTCGCGAACCAGGTACGGCAGGTCACCGACGCAATCGCCAGCCATTTTCCCGAAGGCACGCGGGTGACCCGTCCACTCGGCGGATTTGTTGTCTGGGTCGAGCTGCCCGGCCGGATCGATACGATGCAGCTCTACGACGCGGCCCTGCACCAGGGTTTCAGCTTCGCGCCCGGCCGGCTGTTCTCAGCGAGTGACCGGTATCGAAACTGCCTGCGCTTGAGTTGCGGCCACTCTTGGAGCGAGCGCACCGAGCAGGCGATCGTCAGGCTCGGACAGCTGGTGCGCGAGGGCGCTGGAACAGCGTCTTAGCGCTGTGCCGATTGGCTGCTGCGCGCCTCGTCATTGGCGCGCTGGGCGCGGATCAGCCGCTGCGCCTCGAGGCACCAGTGCTTCTTGATGCTGTGCCAGACATCGGCCGCCCACAGCACATGCGAGTCGTCGCCGCCGGGGATCGTCGCGGCGTCGACGTCCTTGGCACTCCGGTAGGCGTTGATCCAGTCGCGCTTGCGCGGCTCGTCCACCAGGTAGTCGGTATTCGGCACCGTCACGTGGTTGTACCCGATCGGAAGATTGATGTTGTGCACCTTGGCCTTGCCGGTCTGACGGTACAGGTCATAGGCCGTCGCTCCGGAAGGCGGCGTAAGCGCGATCGGATCGGCAGCGATCGAGTAGCCGGTGAATTCCTCGACGCTGTCAGGAATCGCGCGCAGGCGTCCGGCGAGGCTCCAGCCGGTCGGCGCCCAGAATTCCAGGCCTCCGGCGCCGACCACCGACGCGTATGAGAGCTGGATGCCGATGACCGGCCGTTGGGCCCGCGTCACCGGGTCGTAGATCGTCTCGCGGTTCTCGGATTGGTCGGTGACCGGATTCCACACCGGAATGCGATCGCCGAAATCGCCCGCCAGCTCGTGCAGCACCTTGACCGTCTGCATGCCGCCCTGGCTGTGACCGATCAACATCGGGCGCACGCCGTCGTGCTCGTAATACCAGGCCAGCTGCCCGGCCAGCCGCACGCTGCTTCGATACGGATTCTGCGACCACTCACCGTCGCGGGGATCGCGGATGCGGGATTCCGGATAGCCCATGCCGACCAGGAACTTGCCGAACGATTCCATCATCAGGTAGACGCCGGCGATCCCGCCGTGCACGAGGACGATGCGCGGTGTCGGCCCGGCGGCGAGGGTGTTGCGCACGTCGGCATCGCTGATCCGGTCGGGATTGAGCGCGAGGATGCGATCCTCGGTCGCGCGCTTGGACTCGGCGGTGATCTGGACCCCTTCGGTCGCGGCCAGATGCGCGGCGAGCAGCTCGTCGCGATTATCGCTCGCGGCGGGGGAATAGGTAGTCGTCGCGCAGGCGCCCAGCGCGAGGACGATGGCAGCGGCGCCGACGAAGCCGAGGTAACGCGTGGCGGTGTTCTTGGTCTTGGTCATCGCGACTCCCTTGTTTGGGGGAAGTCTCGCGCATGGGCGACGGCGCCGCCTATCGGCCGATTGCTTTTTCGCTTGTCCGACAGCGGCGCGCGCCTTGCAGGACGGGCACCTACAGACAACGCGCCGCTACCCGGCCTGGCGGCAGCGCAGCAGATTCATCGCGTTCATCGTCAGGACTGTTTCGCCGCGCTGGTTGAGCACCGCGATCAGCGTGCGGACGAGGCCGCGATCCGGTTTCGACCGCGAGCGCCGCGCTTCGGTGACCGTGACGCGGATCCGCAGCGTATCGCCGGGGCGTACGGGCTTGATCCAGCGCAGCTCGTCGATGCCGGGCGAAGCGAGGCTTGCGACGCTCGACAGATAATGATCGACGAACAAGCGCATCATCAGCGCCGCCGTATGCCACCCGCTGGCGATCAATCCGCCAAACGGTCCCTGCGCGGCGGCAACCGGATCGATGTGTATCGGCTGCGGATCGAATTGCTCGGCGAAGGCGACGGCTTCGCGCAGGTCGACGGTCGCCGTGCCGTACTCGTACGTCGAGCCGACGACGTAATCCTCGAAATAGCGCTGGTCGATCGGGACGGCGAAGTCCGGCGCGCTCATCGCCGGCGCGGGACTGTCATGCCCGATCGATCGGTCAATCCAGCTTGCCGACGCGGCGGACGACGGCGCCGAGCTTTTGCGCGTCCGCGTCCCAGAAGCGCTGCAGCTCGGGCGCATCGAGGTACTGCACCGGCGTTTGCACGGTGGCCAACGCGGCGACGAAGGCCGAGTCCGCAGCGGCGATCCGCGCCGCGTCGCGCAGCTTGGCCAGCACCGGCGCGGGCGTCCCGGCCGGCGCGAACAAGCCCGACCACTGAAAGAACACGGCGTTGAAGCCGGACTCCGACAACGTCGGAACTTCGGGCAACGAAGCGAGCCTGTGGTCGCCCCATGAGGCGAGCACGCGCACCGTACCCGCCTTCACGTGCTGGATGACTGTCGACGGGCCGGTCGAAACAGCATCGATGTTGCCGGCGAGAAGTCCGACCACCGCAGGACCCGCGCCGGTATACGGCACGTGCAGCATCTTGATGCCGGCGTCAGCGGCGAACATTTCCATCGGCACATGCATCGTCCCGTAATTGCCCGACGAGCCGTAGCTGATGGCCCCCGGCCGCTTCTTGGCGTCGGCGACGAATTCCTGCAGCGTCTTCCACCGGCTGTCCGCGCGCACGGCGAGCACCGTCGGATCCGCGGTCAGCCGCGCGATCGGAACAAGCTGATCGAGCTGATACATCGGCGGACGGCCGATGATCTTGTCGGCCTCCGGCAGGATCGAGATCGACGACAGCGCAAGCAGCAGCGTGTAGCCGTCGGGCTTCGCCTTGGCCACGTACGCCATGCCTATGCCGCCGCCGGCGCCGGCCTTGTTCTCGATGACGACCGGAGCGCCGAGCACGCGTCCGAGCGCGTCCGCCGCGGGTCGCGCGACGATGTCGGCGACACCCCCAGGCGGGAACGGGACGATCAGCGTGATCGGCTTCGACGGATAGGCGTCCTGCGCGCCGGCTTGCGCGCCGAGCAGCGCCAATGCCAGAACGGTCGCGGTGATGAACGGGCGGGCGGACACTAGGCGAATATCCAGACCAGTATGCCGCCGAGCAGCAGCCACTTTACCGCGTAGTAGGCCAGCTTGCTCTTGCGCTTCAGCGCCTTGCCCGGCAGGCGCAGATAGTACGCGAGGCCGAAGATCTTGTTCAGCACGCCGACCTGATCGCCGGCGACGTTCTCGGTCTGGCTGGCGCGGATCACCGTCGCCTCGTACCAGTGATTGATCGTCGCCATGATGCGGCTGGTCAGCGGCCGCTCGACGTCGCAGAACAGGATCACACGCAGCGTGTCGGTCTTGTTCTCCGCCCAGTGGATGAAAGTCTCGTCGAAGATCACCGCCTCGCCGTCGCGCCAGCTGTACGGCTCGCCGTCGACGAAAATCCGGCAGTTGTCCGAGTTCGGCGTCGAAAGTCCCAGGTGATAGCGCAGCGATCCGGCGAACGGATCGCGGTGCTTGCCCAGATCGCCGCCGGGCGGCAGCAGCGCGAACATCGCCGCGTTCACCGACGGGATCGACTGCACCAGCGCGACCGTCTTCGGGCACAGCGCCTTCGCCGAGTCGAGCGGCTCGTCGTACCACTTGACGTAAAAGCGCTTCCAGCCGCGCCGGAAAAACGAGTTGAAGCCCAGGTCGTTGTATTTCGCCGCGGCGCGGATGTGGCCTTCGTCGAACAGCTGCAAGGCCTCCTCGCGCAATATCTGCCAGTTATCGGACAGCGGCTTGAGCTCGGGGAAGAGCTTTACGTCGACATACGGCCGGTTGGGGACGGCCGAGAACATGTACATCAGCACGTTGTACGGCGCCATGAACGTCGAATGGTCGGTCAGCTGGCGGTAGAAGCGGTGCCGTATGCGGCCCCGATAATGGACGTACAGGCCTGACGCGATGAACGCGTAGAGGATGAAAAACTTCGGCGCCAGAAGATTGGGCAGGTACGCGATCATCGTCGATCTTCCGTGGTGGGCGCCATTATAGCGCCTGGGTCGCCGGCGGCCTCGGTGCGCCGCTGTTACGGCGCTGGCGCCGGCGCGAGTTTCCAGCGCCGGTGCACCCAGAACCACTGCTCGGGGTGGCGAAGCACCAGGATCTCCAGCATCGCGTTGTAGGCGCGGGTGTTGCGCCGGATTTCCTCGCTGACTTTGTCGCATTCGACCAGAGGGAGCGCCTGTTCGAAGCGCAGCACGTGCGAGCCGTCGGGCTCCCGCCAGCTGGACGCCGGCACGACCGGCGCGCCCGTCGCGAGCGCCATGATCGCGAGGCTCTTGAAAGTTCCCGCCGGTTCACCGAAGAACTCGACCGCGATGCCGTCGGGCGGCGACGCGTGCTGATCGAATGGGAAGACGACCACGTCGCCCGCTTCGAGGCGCTCGAGAATCGCGTCGAGCGACCCGCGCTTGCCCAGGACGCCGAAGCCGCCTTGGCGGAAACGCCGGTTGACCAGCGCGTCGAGCCAGCGCGGCCGGATCGCGCGGCGGACGAAATGGAAGCGGCCGCGCATATGGGGAAAATGGCGCAGGCCCGCGATCGTCGCGACCTCGAAATTGCCGAAGTGGCCGGTCAGGATCAGCGCGCCTTTGCCGCGCTCGAGCGCGCGCGCCAGCGCCTCGACGTTGTCGACGCGGATCAGCGCGGACTTCTTCTGTGCCGAAAGCCAGCGGAACCGGATGAACTCGCCGGCGAGCCGCCATAGGTGCGCGTAGTGTGCCTCGGCCAGGCGAACGATTTCTGCTTCGGGCGCGCCGGCGCCGAACACGCGGCGCAGATTTTCCAGGATGACACGCCGGCGCAGCGGCAGCAGGCGATACAGGAGCCGGCCGGCCAGCGGCGCCTCGGCTTGCGCGGGAAGCGCCAGCGCCACCGCGGACGCGCTGGTCCGGTCGTGCGTCAGCGATGCGGCGATCGCCCGCAGCCGCTGCCGGCCGAGCAGGCGCTCCGCGCGCGCGCTGCAGATGATCTGGGGCGCGCCGTAGGCATCGCGCGCGACGGAAAAATCCGCGGGCTCGATCTCGCCCAGCGCCAGCTCGCGCGGAAAGAGCTTGGCGCAGGCCTCCTTGGCGGCAAAGCGCGCTGCCAGGCTTGCGGCGCGCCCCGGCCCGTCGCCGCTGTCGGCGAGCTCCTGCGGTGAAAAAAAACGCGTCAGGTCACCGGCCGGAGTCTCGCGCAGCAGCCGCTCGATGCGCGCGATCTCGACGCTATCGATGCCGCAGCGCGTCGGCTCCCCGCGCTGCGCTTCGAACGGGTCGGCGGCGCCGGCCATCCGCGGTCACGGCAGCGCGCGAATGATCAGCGCGGCATTGGTCCCGGCGAAGCCGCGGCACAGAATCAGCGCCGTGTCGCCGCGCGGCACCTGCGGCGAAGCGGAGACGCGCAGTCCCTCGCAATCCGGATCGAGCGAAGCCAGCGTGGCGATCCCCGGGACGATGCGCGCGCGCAGCGCGGCCAGCGCGATCACCGTCTCCATGATGCCGGCCGCCGCGATCAGGTGCCCGGTCGCCCACTTGAATGCGGTGACCGGCGGCGCGGTGCTTCCGGTGCCGAACACCGCGCGCAGCGCCGCCGCTTCCGACGAGTCGGACAACGGCGTCCCGTTTCCGTGTGCGACGATCATCCCGATGTCCGCGGGCGCGAGCTCCGCTTCGGCCAGCGCCTGCGTGATCGCGCGGCAAAGGCCGTCGCCGTCCTCGCGAATCGCCAGCAGTCCCTCGCCTTCGGCCGCATAGCCGCCGCCGAGCACTTCGCCCAGCACGGCGGCGTTGCGCTTTGCGGCGGCGTCTTCGGTTTCGAGCGCGAGCGCGCCCGCGCCCTCGCCGAACACGCTGCCGCTGCGCCGCTGGTCGAACGGACGGATCGCGTCGGGCGCAAGCAGGCCGCACTGGTGATAGTAGAGCAGCATCTGCGGCTCGATCGGCGCATCGTGCCCGATGGCGACCGCGCGGTCCGCCTCGCCCTGGCGCAGCGCCTCGGCCGCTTCGATGACCGCCAGCGTGCCCCCGGCGCTGTGATTGGTGATGCAGGCGTTGGCGCCCTTGAGTCCGTACTTGATGCCGACATGGCAGAGCACGTTGTTCGGCAGCGTGCGCAACAGCCACATCGGGTTGACCTCGTTGCCGAGATCGCGGCCGAACGCGTTGAGCGAGCCACCGCTTTCGCTCATCAGCGGAAAATATTCGTACTGCGACATGTACGCACCGCCGCCCGATCCGACGTAGAGTCCGCTGCGATCGCTGAACGCCGCGGCGGCTTCCTCATCGCTGCCATCGCGCGCCGACATGAATCCGGCGGCATCGATCGCCTGGCTGCCGGCATACAGCCCGAACATGTCGCTGCGGCGGATCAGCTTGTGCAGCTTGCGGTCCTCGACCAGCGCGCGCGGATTGAAGTCGGGCATTTCGGCGGCGACGCGCACCGGCCAGCCGGTCGTATCCCATTGCGCGATCGGACCGATGGCGGAACGTCCTTCGCGCGCCGCCGCCAGCACGGCGTCCGGGTCCATGCCGGACGCGCAAACCGCGCCGGTACCGGTGATCAGAATTCTGCGACGCGGCATGCTAGAGCCTGTCCACTTCATCCGGATGGCGCAGCGCGACGCAGCTGTTCGAGCCGCCGAAGCCGAACGAGTTGGACAGCGTCATCCGCACCCGCCTCTGCGTCGGCGCGACGACCAGATTCAGATCGCAGTCCGGATCGCGCTCGCGCAGATTCGCGTTGACCGGCAGCCGGCCGTGGCGGATCGCCAGCGCGCAGACGACGACCTCGACCGCGCCGGCCGCGGCGATCAGGTGACCCATCGAGCTCTTGGTCGAGCTGACCGCGACGTCCGCGGTTTTGTCCCCGAAGACCGTGTGGATCGCGGCGCTCTCGCTCTTGTCGTTCATGTAGGTCGATGTGCCGTGGGCGTTGATGTAATCGACGTCGTCCGGCGCGGCGCCGGCGTCGGCCAGGGCTGCGCGCATCGACTGGATCGGGCCGTCTCCGTCCGGCGGCGAATCGGTGATGCGGTACGAAGACAACGAATTGCCGTCTCCGGCGAGCTCGGCATAGATATGCGCGCCGCGCCGGCGCGCCGCTTCCCATTCCTCGAGCACGACAAAACCTGCGCCTTCGCCGAGCACGAAGCCGTTTCGCGTCGCGTCGAATGGGCGGCTCGCGCGTTGCGGCGCGTCGTTGTCGGCCGATACCGCCGACAGCAGGCAGAATCCCGCCAGCCCGACCGGACTGATCATCGAATCGAATCCGCCGGCAAGCGCGTAATCGACGCTGCCTCGCCGGATCAGCTTGAGCGCGGTGCCGATCGCCTGGCCGCCCGACGCGCAGGCGGTGTGGACCGAGGTTGCGTAACCGTGGATGCCGAAGCGCCGGGTCAGCAACGCGAGTCCCGCCGTCGACTGGCTGCGGCAGAAAACGATCGGGTCGCTCGCGGTCGGATCGTCGACCAGCTGGTCGGCATGCAGCTCGCCGTCCGCTGCCGAATGGCGCTGCACGGCGGAGAGATCCTCGTACGCGACGCCCATCATGCCGGTCCCGACCGAGCAGCCCCAGCGCGTCGCGGTCGCCGCCGTCGGTGCGATGCCCGCGTCGCGCATCGCCTGCTCGGCCGCGCCGAGGGCGAAGCGATGCGAGCGATTGGCGAACTTGAGGAGCTTGCGGTCGGCGCCGAGCGCAGCCGGGTCGAAATCCTTGACCTCGGCGGCGATCCGCGTCGAAAAGCCGCTGGCGTCGAAAATGCTGATCGGCGCGACGCCGCTTCGGCCCTCGAGCAGCGCAGACCACGTCGTGGCCACGTCGTTGCCGACCGGCGTGACCAGTCCCAGGCCGGTAATCGCGACCCTGCGCCGGCGCGTCATGCCAGCACCTTGTCGGCCAGCTCGACGCGTGCCGTCGCGACCGCTCGATCGCCGACGTGGGCGCTCAATGCGACCCTTGCGGCCGCGCGTTCATCCGTCCCCGGCAGCATCTCGACGTTGAGTCCGACTTGCTGCCCCGGTGTGATGAAGCTGCGCATCTTGACGTTGGTCATGCGCGATGGCGTCAGCGCCGCGCCGCCGGGCCGATTGCCGATCGAGCCGGCGAGCTCGATGGCAAGCCGCATCTGCAGGTCGAGCAGCAGCGTCGCCGGAAACACCGGACGGCGCGGGAAATGATCGCCGAAGAAGGCCGCGCGCTCGGGCACCATCAAGCTCGCGTGCAGCGACTTGCCCGGCACGCGCGCGTCGACGACAAGCGGCACCGGCGCCACCCCGCGAAAGACTCCGGCGGTCGCGCCGCGGCCGCGCAGCAAGGCGAAGCGCTCGCGCAAGGCTTGGGGCGAATCGAGCTCCGCGACCGGCACCATCGGACCCAGGCAGTGCTTGAGCTCGATCACCCGCCGGCCGTTGACCTTCGCCCATCCGCCGTAGGCGATGACTTCGTCGTCGCAATCGTCGATGTCGACGTCAAGCTCCAACAGATCGCCGGGCGCGACGCTGCCCTCGAACACCGTCTCGGTCGCCAGCGCGGCGACCGGCCGACCGCGATAGCCGAGCTTGTCCATCGCGACCCACGCGGCAAGCTGCCCGACCGCCTCGGCGACCAGGCACGACGGAAATTCGGCGATGTCGCGCGGCACGGCATACCAGCCGCGCGCATGTGCGCCGGGAGCGAAGTCGGCGATCCGGTCGACGAAGGAGAACGCGGCGAAATGATCGCTCATGCAGCGGGTCGCGTGCTGGTCAGGCCGCCGCCTTCGCCTCGCGCTGCGCGCTGATCACCAGCTTGCAGAACGTCTCCGGCGTGAACAGGCGCGGAATGTCGGCGACCTTCATCGGCGTCTTGAAGCGCTCAGCGGGAATTTCGGACAGGTAGGACTTGAGCTGCGCCAGCCCCTTTTCGGTGACGATGCCCTTCTGCTCGAATTCGGCTTCCGGCAGGTCCCCGCGCGCGTTCTCGACGATCTTGCCGCGCGGAATCTTGATCTTGAACGCGCGCTCGAGGCGGAACACCATGTCGAGAAAATCGATCGACTCGGCGTCGAGGCCCTCGATCAGCGACACGTCGAGCTTGACCTCTTCGACGTCGCAGCCGAGCGCATCGGCCATCGTCTCGGCGACCTTCGGGTACACCGCCAGGATTTCTTCCTTGCTTATCTCGTTTTGCGCCATGCTGTTCACTCCATTTTGAAGCCGCCGTCGACGGCGACGACCTGTCCTGTCACGTAATCGGCGTAGCGCGAGGCCAGAAACCAGACCGCATACGCGACTTCCTCGGGCTTGCCGTAACGCCTGAGCAGGATGCGCGACTTCACCTGCTCGCCGGCGAGATCGCGCACATCCTGAGACATTTCGGTTTCGATCACGCCGGGCGCGACCGCATTGACCGTGATCTTCCGCGGCGCGAGCTCGACCGCCAACGAGCGGGTGAAGGCGTTGATCGCTCCCTTGCTCGCCGCATAGTTGGTCTGGCCGCGCCCACCCTTGTCGGCGCTGACCGACGAAAGATTGATGATCTTGCCGGACCGCTGCACGATCATGTGCGGAATCACCGCACGAGTCATATTGAACACGCCGCCGATGTTGGTGTCGAGGACGGCGCGGATGTCGTCGTCAGCGAGCGCCGCCAGCTGGTTGTCGCGGATGACCCCGGCGTTGTTGACCAGGATGTCGATCCGCTCGGTGCGCGCCGCGACCCGCTCGACGGCGTCGGCGCAGGCCTTGGCGTCGCAGACGTCGACCTGCTCGGCGCCGATCGCCCTGCCCCCCTCCGCGCCGGCCGCCACGACGCCCGCGGCGGCTTGTGCGTTGTCGCGATAGAAGAACGTGACGGCGGCACCTTCGTCGGCGAGCAGCTCGACGATCGCGCGGCCGATGCCGCGGCTGCCGCCGGTGACGATCGCGACCTTGCCGCTGAGCCCGGAATCCATCATCGCCGGCTCATCCCGAGATGCAGAATCCGCCGTCGACGACCAGCGTATGTCCGGTGATCATCGCCGCCTCCGGCAGGCACAGCAGATAGACGGCCCCGGCCACGTCGTCCGGCGTCAGCGCCGGCCCGGCGGGTGTGCGTCGCGCGAAATCGGCCAGCAGCTCCTCGCGATTCGGAAAGTGCAGCAGCGCGTCGGTGTCGACGACGCCGGCGCTGACGGCATTGACGCGGATGTTCCGCGGTCCCAGTTCCTGCGCCAGCGTGCGCACCAGCGACTCCAGCGCGGCTTTGGAGGCGCCGATGAAGCCGTAATCGGGCATCGCGCGCGACGCGCCCAGGCTCGACATCGCGATGATGCGCCCGCCTTCACGCATCTGCGGCACCGCGTGCTGCGCGAGCAAGGCCAGCGCGAACGCGTTGGTTTCCAGGCACCAGCGCCAGTGTTTGAGCGACATCGCCATCGCCGGCTTGAGCACGCCGCTGGCGGCGTTGCTGACGACGATGTCGATACGGTCGTAATGCTTGGCGATCGCGGCGAACATCTCGTCGACGCTGTCGGGCAGGCCGACGCTGGCCTGGAACGCGTGTGCCCGCCGGCCGGTCGCGCGTAGCGCCGAGCAGAGCGCTTCAGCCTCGTCGTGACTGTTGTAGTAATTGACGGCAAGATCGCAGCCGCCGGCGGCGAGCTTGGTCGCGATCGCGCGACCGATACCGCGCGAGGCGCCCGTCACGAGCGCAACCTTTCCGGCAAGGGGGCCTGACATCGGGCGTAGTCGGTCGTCGTGGATTCCGGCACCAGGCGGCTAAGGCTTCAGGGGGAGGCGGACATGCCACCGCGCGCCGTGCCCGGACAATCAATAATTATCGCCTGCTTCGCTCTGCCGGGCAACCGCGGCGACGGGACGAACGGGTCTCCAGCCCGCTCAAGCCGCGAATCGCCGCACCAAGCCCGCACCGTCTCATCGCGCGATCGCCGCTATCAACCGGGGGGCGGGCGCGGCGCGCGCAGCAAACGCTGCGCCTCCAGGCACCAGTGCTTCTTGATGCTGTGCCAGATGTCGGCGGCCCACATGACATTGTTCGCGTTCCCGTCCGGCAGCGGCGGCAAGCGGGCGATGTTGTCCGGATCGAATGCATTGATCCATGCGCGCATCGGCGCGGACGAGGCGAGCTGCTCCGTGTCGGGCACGAAGACGTGCGAATATTCGGCGGGCAGCGTGATATTGCGCACGATCGCCTTGCCCACGGGGTGGAACGTCTTCACGTTTTCCAGGCCCGGCGCATCCCACGCGAAAAGGTCCAGTCCGATCCGGTAGCCGGTGAACTCGTCGACCGTATCGGGAATCGACCGGATCATCGGCACCACCTTCCAGTGCACCGGCAGCGCCAGCGACCAGCCCCCGGTGCCGACGACCGACGCGCTCGCGACCGAGACCCCGACGACGGGTCGTTGGCGACCGGTCAGCGGATCGATGATCGTCGTGCGGTCCTCGAACTGCCTGGTCAGCGGATTGAACACGTGTCGTTCCGGGCCGAAGCTCCCGGCGAGCTCGTGCAGGATCTTGACGACCTGGATGCCGCCCTGGCTGTGGCCGACCAGCATCGGCCGCACGCCTTCGTGCTCGTAATACCAGGCGATTTCTCCCGCCTGCTGCGCGCTGTCTTCGTACGGGCTGCGCGAGTAGGTCCCGTCGCCGGGATCGCGAATCATCGACTCCGGATAGCCCATGCCGACCAGGAATCGGCCGAACGATTCCATCAGCAGATACACGCCATACACGCCGCCGTGCACGCCGAAAATGCGCGGCGTCGGCCCCTTGGCGAGCGCGTTGCGCACGTCGTCGTCGCTGATGTGGTCGGGATCCAGCGCCAGGATTCGCGCTTCCACGGCGGGCTCGACCTTGAGCGAGCGCAGCACGCTGCCCGCCGTGACGGCGCGCATATCTTCGGTCGGAGGTTCGATCGGGATCGTTGCGCATCCGGATACAGTCAGCGCCAGTACGACTGCGATCAAGAATCCGGCGGCTCGGGAGGGTGCGATCACGGTGCGATGCTCCTGATGCTATGGACGATATCGGTAAGCAGGCTCTCGGCGCGCCGGCGATCGATGGCCGATCGCCTGAATGACAAGGCGACCTCGACGACATCGCCCAGCGTCGTCAACGCGAGGACGAGCGGCGAAAGCGGGCCGGTCGACACGGCACGGACATAGCCTACCCGAAACGGATAGGATTTCGCCTCCGGCCACAGGGCGTTGAGCTGCAGCGGCGTTACTCCCGCCCACACCGCATAGTTCTTGGCGTGGAAACGCTGCCGCTCCTCGCTGGAAAGAAAGCGCCATTGCAGTCCCGACACCGCGATCGCCAGCAGCGTCTGCAGATAGAGCTTGCGGCGTTTGACGCCGCTGGTCTCGCCGCACACGAACCGGGCAAGGTCGGACAGCGGCATGTCGTCCGGCACCGGATGCGCGACGCGAAACGACCCGAGCAGCGGCGCGAAGCCTTCGGCGCCCCTGGCGCCGAAATCGCGCCGCACGTTGACGATCGACCCCACGGCGAGGTCGCGCCGGCGCCTGGCCTGGCGACGCTCGGCCACCTGCGGCGACAAGGCCTTGAGCATGATCGCGAGGAAGATATCGTTCTGCGTGGTCCCCCACGCGCGCGCCGTCGCGGCCAGCGTCGCCGACTCCGCGGGCGCGAGGCGAGCAAAGACGACGCCGTTGTATCCATCGCCGTCCTTCGGATACGGCGGGCGGGCGGAGCGACGGCAGCTGGCGATCAGCTGGCGCCAGCTGGACAGGCCGCGCGCCAGCGGAATGACCTGGCGGGCAAAGAGGCGGCGATACCCGGGCGGGTAAAGATCGACGTGCGGCGGCGGCGCGCCGGCAGCAGCAATGCGATAGTAGTCTTCGACCAGCAGCCGCAGCAGGCGGGCGATCGAATCACCGCCCGCGACGAAGTGGTCGTAGGCGAGACCGAAATGGAACGCCGGCGCGTCGTCGACGGCGAAGAAGCGAAACGGTTCGATGCTGCCGCCGGCGGGAAACGGCAGATTGAGCTGCCGCTCCATTTCGGCCTGCACGCGCGCCCGCGGATCGGCGCCCCCGTCAAACACTGTCAGCGGCGTCTGCGCCGCGCCCCCGGTCCACTCGTAACGCAAGCGGCGGCCGTCGAGCGTGAGGCCGGTGAGACCGAGGGACTCGAGCTGGCGGCGGATGCACGCCTCGAGCCGGTCCGGGTCGAGCGGTTGCGGCAGCGTAACCACATGCACCGCGTTGTAGGGATGCATTTCGCGCCAGCGCACCATCGCCGACTGGAACAGGTTGAGCCGGCCTTTCACTGGGCGCCGCCTTGCTTGGCGGCAGCGCGGCGCGCCCGGATCAGCTGCTGCGCTTCGATGCACCAATGCTTTTTGACGCTGTACCAGATGTCCGCCGCGTGCACGATGTTGGCGCTGTCGACGTCCGGCCCCTCGGGCAACGGCGGCAGCGGCACCGATGGGTCGTAATTGTCGATCCAGGCCCGCGTCGCCGGGTTGCGAGTCAGGTAGCGTGTGCGCGGCATGCGAATGTGGCTGGTCGTTGCCGGCAGTTCGATATTGCGCACCTGCGCGCTCCCGTCGGCGTGATATTCCTCGCTGCCCGGCGGCGTGCCAGCGATCATGTCCCACTCGATCGAGAAGCCGGTGAATTCTTCGACGGTGTCGGGGATGGCGCGAAGCTTTCCCATCATCGTCCATTGTCCGAGCAGAAAACGCGGCAGCTTGCCGGTGGCGAGCGCCGCGACATAGGGAACCTTGAGCCCGACTACCGGACGTTCGACACCCGTCAGCGGATCGACGATGGTGGTGCGAGGCTCGGGCTGTCCGGTCAGCGGATTCCACACCGGGATCGCGTGATGGAACGATCCGTTGAACTCGTAGAGCACCTTGATCGCGAGCATGCCGCCCTGGCTGTGGCCGATCAGCATCGGCATCATGCCGTCGGATTCGTAGTACCAGGCCATCTCTCCGGCGAGCTGCTCGCTGTCGCTGAAACTGTTGCGCGACATGCTGCCGTCGCGCGGATCGCGCAGCCGGTCTTCCGGATATCCCATCGCAATCAGGAATTGGGCGAACGGTTCCATCGTGATCAGCGGAAAGCTGCCTTGAATGCCGATGATGCGCGGCGCCGGCGCGCGTTTGAGCACATCGCGAACTTCGGCGGCACTGATGTGCAGCGGATCGAGCGCCAGGATGCGATCCTCGATCGCGCGATCGAGCGACGGCGGGCGGCCGGGCGCAACGCCGTCGGCCGAGATGTCGGCCGCGGTGGCGGACCCCGTCTGCGCCATCGACAGCAAAACGGCCAGCAACGCCAGCGCCGTCCCCGCACGGAGCCGCCCTGCTGCCCCGTGCCGGCTCGAGGCGCGGTACCTGCGCGTCGTGCCCGGCAGAGGAATTCGGCGTCTGTCGATCGGAGGGCCTCCGGCGCAGGCGCTAGCTGCCCGCGCGCAGCCGCGGAAAAAAGCGGCCGGTCCGCTTGAGATAAGCCTCATAGCGCGCCCCGTGCAGCTTGCGCAGATGACGCTCTTCGTTTCGCGCCTTCAGGTTCATCAGCGCCAGGTGCGCGAGCGCGACGACGAGCATCGGTACCGTCGGCACGATCAGCACCGAGCACAGCATCAACAGCATCTGCAGGGCGTAGATCGGATGCCGGACGCGGGCGAACATGCCGTCGGTGATCAGCGCGCTCTTTTGCGTTTCGCTCACCGCCATCCGCCAGTCGCTGCCCATCCGCCGCCAGCACTTGACGGTAAGCGCGAGGCACATCACCCCACACAGCGCCGCCGCCCAGCGGAGCGCGGCGTAAGCGGGAACGCCGCGGGCGAACGCAGGCAGCGCCAGCAGCGGCGGCTCCGTGCGGGTCAGCGCCAGCCAGGGCAGCACGATCCACAAAATGATCGCCGGCACCAGCACCAGCCACATCCTGCGCTCCAGCGGCTGTTCCGGAACGAGACCCGCGAGCTGCCGGGTCTTCCGCCGTGCGCGGACGACCATCGCCCCTACGGCGAACCAGTAGACCCATACGGTCGCGGTCAGAACGAGGGCGGGAATGTCGGTGCTGCCGGATTGCAAACGTTTCGCCTCGCGGTGCGTGGGTCGAGCCGGCAAGCCGGTCGACCCGGATTTTACTGCATGGCAAGTCATCGGCCCGATCCCGGGAATCGACGTTGCGAGGATCGTTCGCCTCGCCGCGCCGTTCATTGGATAATGGCCGCCGCATGCCGATCCGCGCACGACGATAAGCGATGTCCGAAGCCCCGCGCACGATAGCCGTCGTCGGAGCCGGCCTGATGGGCCGCGGCATCGCACAGATCGCGGCGCAGGCGGGATGCGATGTCGCGCTGTTCGACGTCAAGCCCGGGGCCGCGGCGGAAGGCAAGCGCGCGATCGGCGCGACGCTGGCCGGACTCGCCGCCAAGCGCAAGCTCACCGAGGACGACGCCGTGCGCGCCACCGCGCGGATTGCGCTCGTCGATAAGCTCAGCGAGCTCTCGCACGTCGACCTGGTGATCGAAGCGATCGTCGAGCGCCTCGATGCCAAGCAGGCGCTGTTTGCCGCGCTCGAGGCGATCGTCGGCAAGCAATGCATCCTCGCGACCAACACCTCGTCCCTGTCGGTCACCGCCATCGCCGCCGCGTGCGCGAATCCGGAACGGGTCGCCGGCCTTCACTTTTTCAGCCCGGTGCCGGTGATGAAGCTGGTCGAGGTCATCGGCGGACTCCTGACGGCGCCGGAGGTCGTCGAGCGCCTGCTGGCGTTCGGCGCGGCGCTCGGGCATACGCCGGTTCGCGCCCGCGACACACCGGGATTCATCGTCAATCACGCCGGCCGCGGCTACGGAACCGAAGCGCTGCGCATTCTCGGCGAAGGCATCGCCGATGTCGCCACCATAGACCGCGTGCTGACCGATGGCGCCGGCTTCCGCATGGGACCGTTCGCGCTGTTCGACCTGACCGGGCTGGACGTATCGCAGCCGGTGATGGAATCGATCTATCACCAGTACTACGAGGAACCGCGCTTCCGGCCTTCGCCGCTGGGTGCGCAACGGCTGGCCGCCGGCGTGCTGGGACGCAAGAGCGGCCGCGGATTCTACGATTACGACAGCGGCCCGCCGCCTGCTGCGGCACCCGTTACCGCGCCACCGCCAGCCGGCGCCTCGGCAGCCCGCCGGATCTGGGTGAGCGCGCGCGACGCCGCCGCGAGGCAACGCGTCGTCGCGCTGGTCGCGCAGCTCGGCGCCGAGGTCGATTCCAGCCCGCACCCGGCCGCCGACACCGCCTGCCTTGTCCTCCCCTGCGGCTGCGACGCGACGACGGCCGCGCTGGACGAAGGCCTCGACCCGGCGCGGACCGTCGCGCTCGACGTCCTCCCGGACCTCGCCAAGCACCGCACGCTGATGACGACGCCGATCACCTCGCCCCGCGTGCGCGATGCCGTCCACGCGCTGTTCGCCGCCGACGGCGGCAGCGTAGCGACCATTCACGACAGCCCCGGCTTTATCGTGCAGCGCGTGCTGGCGCACATCGTCAACATCGCCTGCGATATCGCGCAACAGCGGATCGCAGCGCCGGTCGACATCGACCGGGCCGTCAGCATCGGCCTCGCCTATCCGATGGGACCGCTGGCGTGGGGCGATGCGCTCGCCCCGGCTCGCGTGCTCACGATCCTGCAGGAGCTCGCGCGCGCCTACGGCGACCCGCGCTACCGGCCGAGTCCGTGGCTGTCGCGCCGCGCCCGTCTCGGGGTGTCGTTGCTGACGGCCGAAGCGTGAGCGAGCCGCGGCGGCAAGGCTTGCGGCCGCCGATGCGCAGTAGCATGATGATCGAGTCCTCCCACTGAAGCGAGATCGACCGATGAGCAAAGGCAAGGGCAGTGGCAGTTTTCGCGGACGCGACGCCAAGACCGGGCAGCCGATCCAGATTCCGCAAGTCAAGCGCCCGCAGGCCCCGTCGGTGCCGCGGGTCATGCCTCGCACCAAGGCGAGCCCGAAAGGGCGCTAGAGGCGGCCATGACGTCGAAACAGCGCCGGGAAATCCTGCTCCGCGCGAGCGCGCTTGCGGCCGGCGGCGCCGGCTATGCGATGTCCGGAGCCGCGGCGGCACAGGCGCGCACGCCGTTCACCGTCGCGCCGACCTTCATTCCGATCGCGGGCAGCAGCGAGCTTTTTCCGGTGCGCCGCATCTATTGCATCGGACGCAATTACGCGGCGCATGCGCGTGAGATGGGTTCCGATCCGACACGCGAGCCGCCGTTCTTTTTTCAGAAGCCCACCGACGCCGTACAGAACGTGCCGCCAGGCACGGTCGCCGACCACCCCTACCCTCCGCTGACCAAGAACTATCACTACGAGGTCGAGCTGGTCGCGGCGCTCAAGAGCGGCGGGCGCAACATCCCGATCGATCAGGCGCTCGGTCACGTTTTCGGCTATACGGTCGGCCTGGACATGACGCGGCGCGATCTGCAACGGGCGGCGGGCGAAGAAAAGAAACCCTGGGAAATCGGCAAGAGCTTCGATCATTCGGCGCCGCTCGGACCGCTGCAGCCGGTTGCGGCCGTCGGACATTTCACCAAGGGAGCGATCTGGCTGAAAGTCAACGGCCAGACCAAGCAGAACGCCGATCTTTCGCAGATGATCTGGTCGGTCGCGGAGCAGATAAGCAAGCTCTCCGAGGCGTTCGAGCTTGCGGCCGGCGACATTATCTATTCGGGCACGCCGGAGAATGTCGGCCCGGTCGTGAAGGGCGACGTGATGGAAGCCCACATCGATGGCCTGTCGAGCATCAATGTGAAAGTCGTCTAGCGCGACTTAGTGCGCCACCGTCATCGCAGGTGCATGTTGCCGAGTCCGAACAGCCCTATTAAGCCAAAGATGATCAGGTAAATCGCAACGATGTAGTTGAGCAACCGCGGAACCAGCAGGATCAGGATGCCTGCGATCAGCGAAATCAGCGGTCCCCACGTCAGCGTAATGTTCATTGGTTTCTCCTTGTGCGGTCTGCGGTAGTTCGCTAGCGCTGCGCCGCTCCGCGGCCCGACGCCGGCGGATCGACCAGTTTCGGTGACTGCAGCGGGTCAAAATCGACCCATTTCCCCATTTGCCAAGTGCCGTCGGCACGCTCGACGTCCTTCGCGCCCATCGATTCCAGCACATTCGCGGCGACAACTCTTCGCGCATATTCGGGTGCGCGCGCGGCGACGATGAAACCCGCCGGACGCTCGAGAGGCACCCCATCGGCCGGCGTTTCGGGCAGCGGCTCGCCTGCCTCCTTGGCCGCCGAATCGCCTTCGCCCATGTCGTTGAGCGCACCGGCGAGCGATCCGACGTAGGCGCCCGCACCAGCGCCCGCGACGGCGGCGGCCGGTCCCACCAGCGGCGCCGCTGCAACGCCGACGCCGAGTCCGACAACGCCCCCGATCGCCGCGCCTTTGAGCGCCCCGCTGTGCGCATGCGTCGCGCCGTGCGACTTGTCGCGATCGCCGCCTACTGCGAAGGTCGCGTGCTGCCCGGGCGGGTTGAGGTAGAAGACAGTCACATCTTCCGCGGCGAAACCTTGTTGTCGCAGCGCCTCGGCCGCACGGTCGGCCTCCGCTTCCTGCTCGAATCTCCCGGCGATGATCGGTGTCATGTGATCTCCTGCGGTCGAGTGACGGCGAAAAGCCGCCGCCGGATTGCCCGGCCGATTCGCGCGCCGCGCCGAAGCTTCGACTGCACAGGCACAACTATTTACAAGTGCTTGTAAATATTTCTGCGATTGCCTGCGGATGCGCGCGCGATGCCGGCCACGACACCGTTGCAGCATTAACCGTGCCGTTTGGCCGTCCGCTCCAGGGCGTCGCTTGCCGGACCCCCTGCCCCCAAGACCAAAAGCCGGGCGCGCCGATAAGAAAACGGCCGCACCATCCAAGGTGCGGCCGCACGTCGTTCCGATCGGCGCGGATCAGCCTTCGGAGCCCTTTTTGTCCTTCTGATCCTTGTCCTTGCCTTCGTCCCGCTTCGGCTCAGCCTTCGGGGCCTCCCGTGGCGGCGCCGGCGGCGCTGCACGCGGAGGCTCAGGCGGTCGGGCTTCGCGCTTCTGTTGCTCGGCCTGCTGCCGTTGCTGCTCCTGCTGCTGGCGGCGCTGCTCGGCCTGCTGGCTTTGCTGCTGCTGCCGCTGCTGCTCGGCCTGCTGCCGCTGCTGCTCCTGCTGGCGGCGCTGCTCGGCCTGCTGGCTCTGCTGCTGCTGTCGCTGCTGCTCGGCCTGCTGCCGCTGCTGCTCCTGTTGCTGGCGGCGCTGCTCGGCCTGCGGATTTTGTTGCTGCCGCTGCTGCTCGGCCTGCTGGCGGCGCTGCTCGGCGTCCGGCGGGCGGGGCACGGGCGGTGTTTGTCCCGCCGCAGTCGGCGGCGCGGCGCCTCTAGGTGCCTGGCCGGTCGCGGGTGCCCCCGGTTGCGCCCCCGGCGCGGTTTGTGGACCGGCTGGGGCGCCTTGGGCTGCCGCGGGCGCGCCCTGCGGGGCGCCGGGGGCACCGGCGCGCCGCTCGAGCTGGCCGCGGCCGCGTCGGCCTTCTTCCTTCGGCGCCGGTGCGGCCGCCTGTGTCGGCGCGACGAGCTTGACGTTACGAGCCGGCGCTGCGCCTGCCGCAGCGGGTTGCTGCGGGGCGGCCGCAGCCGGCTCGGCCGGTCGGCCCGGGTTGGCGGCGAGTGCCGCTTGCCGGGCGGCGAACGCAGGCGGTGGTGCCGGCGGCTTGGTCCTGGCCACGACCTCGCGTTGCAGTGCCCGCGCCGGCGGCCTGTGTTGGCCTCCAGCGGTCGCAGGTGCCGCGGCTGCCGCGGCGACAAGGCTGGCGCGGGTCGGCGCGACACGGGCGACAGGGCTCACGGGTTGCCGCGTTATCACCTCGCGCGGCACCTGGACGGCCGCCCGCGCGACCGGCTGCGACTGCACGAATGCCGTGGTGGGCACGGCCGTTACCGCACCCGGCGCTTCGCGATTGCGGTAGGTCACATTGGTCACCGTGGTATTGGTGGTGTAGTTGTTGTAGACGTTCGTTATGTTGACGTTGGTCACGCGCGTGTTGCTGACGTTGACGTTGGTGAAATACTCGCGGCTGACGCGATATGCCGGCTGGTACACCTCGCCGGGGCCGAGCGGGAACCAGGCGATGCCCGCTGCGACGCCGCCGACCGACAGCGACAAACGAAGATCCCCGCCGCCGATGAAGGCGACCAGCGCCGGAGCATAGACCGGCCGCACGCTGACAGGACCGGGTATCCATCCCCAGCGACCGGTCACGAACGCCCAACGGCCGTAGTGATAGGGGGCAAAGCCCCACGGCGCGTCGTCGATCCACGTCCATCCCCACGGATCGATCCATACCCAGTGTCCGGTTCGATACGGCGCCCAGCCGCTCGGCACCGAGCGCGGGTACCAAACGTTGCCATAGTCGGCGACGACGCTCCAGGTGCCGTACTGATCGAGATCCTGATAGCCGATCACGTCGCGCGACACATAGCGCGCGGACACCGACGTCTCGTAGCGGCGATCGCGCTCCGCTGCCCAGCTGTCGAAGTCGTCCGGCGCGCCGACGTCGCTGTACTCGTAGTCGCGCAGCCCCGTTCCGCTGAAGCTGTAGCGATCGCCGGCGGCGATGCGGTAGGCCGCGCCTTCGCCGTACGCTTCGCCTTGTCCGGCGAATACTGCCACTGTCGTGACGTTGCCGTCGGCATCGACATCGATGCGATAACGGCCGACGCGGTCGACGGTGAATGCGAGATTCGGCGTATCGATTTCCACCGTGTCGCCGCGATCGATCCGCCATACCCGGACATACAGCGAGCCTTGCGTGAGCTCGAGCTGCGTCGTGCGATCGTCGAGGTTCAACACGTTCACATTGGTCGACTCGCCCAGACGAAGGGCGACGTTCCCCGCCTGCAGTTCGGCGCGGCCACCGGCGTCGGCCCAGAGTCGGTCGCCGGTGACCAGCGGGCGATTCGGCGTGGCCAGCGCCCACTCGTCTTCGCCGGCCGGCGAGAAGCTGACCGGGCCGCTGAAAAAGCTCAGCCGCGCCACGCGATCCGGAGGATCGGCCATGCCTGCTCCCGAGAGCAGCAGCATCGCCGCGCCGGCCAGGACGGCCGTCACCAGCCGCAGCCTAGATTGGATCTTGTTCATGCTTTCTCCTCGCTTGATGATTGGTAGCGTGTGCCGATGCGCGCAAAAATTACCGCTCTGCTTGCATCTATTACGCACGGCGGGCCGCAAGGTCACGTCTTGGGATAACTCGAGCAGAAACTGTGCCGGTCCCGCCGCATTGCGCGCCGCAAAATGCCTTCAGCACTTCGACGGGCTTACGTCGGCCGCCGGTTCCCGACGGCTTCGCTCGCCTATGCGCCTGCAGTGGATAACGTGCGACGCTGACGTTGCGCCGACAGCGGTTGTAACCAGAAGTAACCGAGAAGCATGCGCAGCGTCGCCAATCGGCAACAGTGCGCGTTCATGCGCGCGGCGTCAGTACGTCGCGATCAGGCGTCGGCGGCCGCGGCGTGCAGGCAATGCTCGACCCATTGCGCAGTCAGCTTTTCCTGCACGGCGTTCTGCGACAAGCGCGCATCGAGCCCGGCGAAATCGACGCTGTCGAGCGCCTGATCCTGATTGAAGCAGGAAAAAACGTAGCTGAGCTTGCCGGTCGCGGGATCGTGCTGCGGTTGCAGGCATTGCGCGCAGATTTCCTTCATCATGCATTGCATCGGCGAGTTGATCGAGGCAATGCCGCGATGCGATGGCTTGAGGTATGGCTTCAGCACGGTGTGCCGCGCCGCGCCGACCGCCGCCATCATCTTGTCCGAGCCGATGGCGATGATGCGGTCCGCCGCACCGATCGCTATCGTTGCGTCGCCCAGCTCGCCTGTCGCATACGCGAGCATCCCCTGCACGATGTTGCCCACGAAAGTCTTGTCCTGCGGCCGGCGCGGAACGAAACCCGGCGCCTCGTCGCAGCACCACACGACCAGGTCGGCCGCCGCTTCGATATCGGCGATCTTGTAGCGGTCGATCATGTGCCGGTAGCCGGCAAAATAGAGCACCTTCGAGCCGGCATTGCGAAACGCCTGCCCGATCGAGAACAGCACCGCATTGCCCAGCCCGCCGCCGGCGAGCACCACCGTCTCACCCGGTTCGATTTCGGTCGGCGACCCGGTCGGGCCCATCAGCACGATAGGCTCGCCCGGCTCGAGCTGGGCGCAAAGATCCGAAGATCCACCCATCTCGAGGACGATCGTCGATACCAGGCCGCGCCCGCGATCGACCCAGGCGCCGGTCAGCGCGAGACCTTCCATCGCCAGTCGCGTGCCCGCAGTACGCTGCGCCAGCGATTCGAAATTCTGCAGCCGATAGAACTGTCCCGGCGCGAACTTCCTTGCCGCCGCCGGCGCGCGCACGACGACCTCGACGATCGTCGGCGTCAGCCGGACGACGCGCTCGACACTGGCGCGAAGCTCGCCGTTGACCAGCGCGAGGAATCGCGCGTCGTCGAGCGCCGAGGCAGGCGCGACGCGCGCGACCATGCGGCTGACGATCGGATAGCCCTGCTTGGCACTGCCCATCGCCTTGACGACGTTGCCGAAATAGGACGGGTGCAGATCGCCGAAGTAGCTGATCGCGCGGCCATCGGGCTCGATCGCGGTCAGCACGTGCGCGACCGCGGGCTTGGCCAAGCCGGGGGCCGGCTTGACGACATTGCCGGTCTCGTCGATGGCGCGGAAATATTTGCCGTCGAGGTGAAAATGCGCGGCGTCCTCGCGCGCGAGCACCGTATTGGGCTGCGTACCCGCGGCGATCAGCACGGTGCGCGCCGGCAACGAGGCCCGGCCGGCTTCGTGCCAGACACCGTCGCCGTCGTTGTGCTGGACCGATACCCGCAGCGCGCTGGCGCGCCCGCGCGCGTCGACGTCGATCGCCAGCGGCGTCAGGCCTTCGGCGAAACGAATGCCCTCTTCCAGCGCTTTCTCGACCTCTTCATGGTTGAGCGTGTACGAGGGGCTGTCGATCAGCCGGCGGCGGTAAGCGATCGTCACGCCGCCCCACGACTGCAGCAATTCGAGCACGCGCGCGGCGCGGCCCTCGCTCGCGGCCGCAGCACGCTCGGCGCGAATCGCCCGCCCGTGCGCCAGGTATTCGAGCGCGACCTCGCGCTCGTCTTCGGTCCACTCGGACTCGACCCGCTCGCGCCCGCGCCCCGCGACCAGCGCGTCGTAACGCGCGACGAATTTCTCCACCTGTACCGGGTAGTACGCCAGCGACTCGGTCGCGGTATCGATCGCGGTCAAGCCGCCGCCGATGACGACGACCGGCAGGCGGATCTCCATGTTGGCGACCGAATCCTTGCGCGCCGCCCCGGTAAGCTGGAGCGCCATCAGGAAGTCCGACGCGGTGCGCACGCCCTTGGCCAGCGCGTTCGGCAGATCGAGCACCGTGGGCCGGCCGGCCCCGGCGGCGAGCGCGATGTGGTCGAAACCCAGCGCGAACGCATCTTCGGCGTCGAGCGTGCCGCCGAAGCGCACGCCGCCGCACAGGGCAAAGCGGTCGCGGCGCTCGATCAAAAGACGCAGCAGCTTGAGGAAATTCTTGTCCCACCGCACGGTGATCCCGTACTCGGCGACGCCGCCGAATCCGGCCATCACGCGCTGGTCCAAGGGCTCGCGCAGCAGCTCGATGTCGCGTATCGGCTCGAACGGGACGCGCGAGCCGGTGGTCGTCACGCCGGACACCGACGCGGGCAGCGGCTCGATCTTGAGGCCATCGACGCCGACCACCGTGTGCCCGTCGTTCAGCAGGTGATGCGCGAGCGTGAACCCGGCCGGCCCCATGCCGACGACGAGCACCCGCTTGCCGGTCGGGGCTCGCGGCAACGGGCGGGAAAGGTCGAGCGGATTCCATCGCGTCAGCAGCCCGTAGATCTCGAAACCCCAGGGCAGCGCCAGGATGTCCTTCAGCACGCGCGTCTCGGATTGCGGGATGTCGACCGGCTCCTGCTTCTGGTAGATGCACGACTTCATGCAGTCGTTGCAGATGCGGTGACCGGTGCCGGCGACCATCGGATTGTCGATGCAGATCATCGCCAGCGCGCCCAGCGCCCATCCTTCCGCGCGCAGCTTGTGGAATTCGGAAATGCGCTCCTCGAGCGGACAGCCGGCGAGCGGCACGCCGAATGGCGAGCGCTTGAACGGCGGCACCGCACCGTCCGGCGTCTTCTTTTCGCGCAGGCCGGTCGAGCACGAATCCTTCTGCTGCTCGTGACACCAGATGCAATAGTTGGCCTGGTCGAGTCCGCCCGCGAGATCGGTGCCGGCGTCGGTCAGCGCGAAGCCGTCGCGCCGCCGCCGATGGTCGTCCGGCAGGCGGAAGCTGTCGATGCCCTGCTCGCGGTGGTGCTCGACCGGGATCAGGCGCAGGTAATCGAGCTTGCGCGGCGCCTTGAACAGCACGCCGGAACGGTGCCGCGCCTTGCCGGCCGGCGTCTGCGCCGCCCACGCGGCATAGCGAAGCGCCAGGTCGAGATCGGCGCCGTGCGCGGCTTCGTCGACACTCCATGCGCCAACCGCGCGCGCGAATGCCAGTTCCCCAGCCAGGCCCTGGAGCGGCGCGCCGAGCCGCGTCTCGAGCTCGGCGCGCAGCGCATCGCCGTCGAAGGCCGCCGCCGTTTCGGCCTTGTACTTGTTCATCGCCTTGCGCTGCACGACCTGCCGCTTGCACGCATACAGGGGTGCCAGCTCATGCTGCGCTTTTTGCAAGGCAGCGACTTCGGCTTCAACGCCGAACAGCAGCGCGACAAAGTCCTCCAGATGCGGCGCAATGGCGATCAGCAGCGCCGATTCGTCGCCGCGGTCGAGCGCCGCCCTGTCGGCGCGTGCCGCGATCAGCCTTTCCGCCAGCCCGGCATCGGCGGCGCGCAGGAACGCGAGGAACGACGCATCGACGCGAGCAAGGCCCGCGGTCGCGTACAGGTCGGCAAAATTCAGTCCGAAAGCGAGCTTCAGCATCGAGGTGTCATGCGGCATGCGCCGGCGGCATTGCGGCACCGGCCGGCAGCAGGATTGGGCAAATGCGATATTTTACCCGGGCGACGATGGCGCGACCGGCTCCTCCGCGCATATGCATAGAACCTTAGGCCCTGTATCGAGGAGAAAGCATTGCTTCCCCTGCGTGGCAGGCGACCGCTATCATGCATACTTCACGGCGGATGACGCTGCGAAGGCGTGCGCCTCCTGCCGAATCGCGGAGCTCGAATGAAAACAAACGCAGCGATGATCCGATATTTGCTGGCGGGCGCGGCGCTTTTTGCGTTGTCCGCGGCCGCGCAGCCGATCAAGCTCGGCGAGCTCAACAGCTACAAGACCTTTCCGGCATTTCTCGAAGCCTATAGGCACGGCATGGAGCTGGCGCTGGGCGAGATCAACCGGGGCGGCGGCCTCCTCGGGCGGCCGGTCGAATTGATCGTGCGCGACGACACCGGCAGTCCCGGCGATGCAGTGCGGGTGGCCGAGGAGCTGGTGTCGCGCGAAAAGGTCGATATCCTGATGGGGACGTTCTCATCGGCCGTCGGCCTGGCGGTCGCCGATTTCGCCAAGCAGCGGCAACGGCTGTTTCTGGCCTCGGAGCCGCTGACCGACAAGATCGTGTGGGACAACGGCAACAAGTACACGTTCCGCCTTCGCCCGTCGACCTACATGCAGACCGCGATGCTGGTGCCCGAGGCGGCCAAGCTCGGCAAGCGGCGCTGGGCGATCGTCTACCCCGATTACGAGTACGGCAAGTCGGCAACGGAGGCCTTCAAGAAGCAGATGATCGCGCGCCAGGGCTCGGGCATCGAATTCGTCGAATTCGCGGCGCCCTTGGGCAAGATCGAAGCGGGCCCGGTCGTGCAGGCGATGATAGAGGCCAAGCCGGAGGCGATCTTTTCGTCGCTGTTCGCCGGTGATCTCGCCAAGTTCGTGCGCGAGGGCGAGTTGCGCGGCCTGTTCAAGGATCGGCCGGTGTTCGACCTGCTCGGCGGCGAGCCCGAGTATCTCGACCCGCTGAAGGACGAAGCACCGGTCGGCTGGTATGTCACCGGTTATCCGTGGTATGCGATCGACACGCCCGCGCACAAGCGTTTTCTCGACGCCTATCGCGCCAAGTTCAACGACTATCCGCGCCAGGGGTCGGTCGTCGGCTACAGCGTCGTCATGAGCGCGGCGGCGGCCATCCGCAAGGCGAAGTCCACCGACAATGCCAAGCTGATCGCCGCGATGGCGAATCTGGTCGTCGAAACGCCGTTCGGCACGATCCGCTATCGCGCGATCGATCATCAGTCGACGATGGGCGCCTATGTCGGCAGACTCGCGATCAAGGACGGCAAGGGCGTGATGGTCGACGCCAAGTACGCCGACGGCGCCGACTACCTGCCTTCGGACGACTGGGTGCGTGCACACCGCCCGGCCAATTGACGCCGCACGTCGTTCCTGTCTTTCTCCGCGCTCCTCGTTCAGCTTTTTAACGGCCTGGCCGGCGCGTCGTCGCTGTTCCTGGTCGCCGCCGGGCTGTCGCTGATCTTTGGCGTCACGCGCGTGGTCAATTTCGCGCACGGTTCGCTGATGATGCTGGGCGCGTATCTCGCCTACACGCTGATCGGGCGCTTCGACTCGGGGCCGCTCGGCTACTGGGGCGGAGTGCTGCTCGCGGCATTGGCCGTCGGCGTCCTGGGCGTGGTCATCGAGCGAGCCCTGCTGCGGCGGCTCTACGGCGCGCCCGAATTGCTGCAGCTGATCGCGACCTTCGGCGTCGTTCTGCTGGTCAAGGATGCGACGCTGGCGCTCTGGGGTCCCGAGGATCTTCTGGGACCGCGCGCGCCAGGACTCGCCGGCGCGATCACGATCTTCGGCCAGCCGGTGCCGCAATACGATCTGTTGCTGATTGTCCTCGCTCCGGTTGTGCTGACGGTACTCTCGCTGGCGCTGTCGCGTACGCGCTGGGGTCTCTTGGTGCGCGCGGCAACCGAGGATCGCGACATGACCGCAAGTCTCGGCGTGAATCCGTCGTGGCTTTTTTCCGGCGTGTTCTTCGTCGGGGCGCTGCTCGCGGGACTCGCCGGCGCGCTGCAGCTGCCGCGCGAGCCGGCCAATCTGAACATGGACCTGACGATCATTGCCGAAGTCTTCGTCGTGACCGTCGTCGGCGGCCTCGGCAGCATTCGCGGCGCATTCGTCGCGGCGCTGATCATCGGCGCCGTCAGGGCGCTCTGCATCGGCATCGGCGACGTCACGGTGCTAGGCGCGGCCGTGTCGTTCGCGAAACTGAGCCTGGTCGCGGAGTTCGTCGTGATGGCGATCGTGTTGATCGCACGCCCGTGGGGCCTGTATGGCCAGCCGCCAGCGCCGGCGGCTCTTGCCGAGCAGCGCGATCTGCAACGGCTGCCGGGATGGCGCTTCGGGCTGGCCGCCGCTTTTTTGCTCGCCGCGCTCGCCGCCGCGCCACTCGTCGCCGACGAATACGCGCTGGTGCTCGGCGCCGACATGCTGATATTCGCGCTGTTTGCGGTCAGCCTGCATTTCGTCATGGGACCCGGCGGCATGGCGTCGTTCGGCCACGCCGCGTATTTCGGACTCGGCGCCTATGCCGCGGCGCTCGCGGCACGGGCAGTGCCGATGGAGGTCGCGCTGATCGCGGCGCCGCTGGCGGCAGGCATCGGCGCACTCGTCTTCGGCTGGTTCTGCGTGCGCCTCTCGGGCGTCTACCTTGCCATGCTGACGCTTGCCTTCGCCCAGATCACCTGGGCCACCGTCTACCAGTGGGACGCGCTGACCGGTGGCAGCAACGGCCTGGTCGGCGTATGGCCCGCGCCGTGGGTGTCGTCGCGCGTCGCCTACTACTGGCTGACGCTCGCACTCGCCGGCGGCGCCATCGCCCTGTTGTGGCGCGTCGTTTTCGCGCCGTTCGGTTATGCGCTCCGCGCCACGCGCGACTCGCCGCGACGCGCCGCCGCGATCGGCATCGACGTGCGCACCGTCCGCTGGGCGGGTTTCGTGATCGCCGGCGTCGCTGCCGGACTCGCCGGGTCGCTCTATGCGTTTTCCAAGGGCAGCATTTCGCCCGAGTCCCTGTCGATACCGCGCTCGGTCGACGGATTGGTGATGGTATTGCTCGGCGGTCTGCAGACGTTGTTCGGACCCGTCGCCGGTGCTGCCTTGCTCACCTGGCTGCAGGACACGCTGGCGCGGCACACCGAGTATTGGCGCGCGATGCTCGGCGCGGCGATCCTGGTCCTGGTGCTGGTCTTTCCGCAAGGCATCGTCGGCGCCCTGACCGGTGCGATGCGCGGCCTGCGGCAACGCCGCGCGAGCATTGGCACTGCCGCATGATGCGCGCCGCGCGACTCCTCCAAGGCGCGAATTGCGCCCCCTCCGGGGGCAGCGCAGCGGCGGAAGCCGCAAGCGTGGGGGGCCCCATGACCGCGCCGCTGCTTTCGATCCGCGGCATCGCCAAGGCATTCGGCGGCGTGCAGGCGCTTGCCGATGTCAGCTTCGACGTGGCCGCGGGCGAGCGCGTCGCCGTGATCGGTCCCAACGGCGCCGGCAAGACGACGCTGTTCAACGTCCTCGACGGCCAGCTGGCGCCCGATCGCGGCAGCGCTTCGCTGTCGGGACGGCCTTTGCTCGGGCTTCCGCCGCAGACGATTGCCCGCCTGGGCGTAGGCCGCACGTTCCAGGTGACGGCGACATTCGCCTCGATGACGGTACGCGAAAACGTCCAGCTCGCCTTGCTCGCGCAGCGCGGCCAGACTTATGCGCTGCTGCCGCGCCTCGCCGCACATCGCATCGCCGACGCGGAGCGGCTGCTCGAGCAGGTCGGGATCGGCGCGCTGGGCGAGCGCGCCGCCGCAACGCTCGCCTACGGCGACCTGAAACGGCTCGAGCTCGCGATCGCGCTGGCCGATGCGCCGCGCCTGCTGCTGATGGACGAGCCGACCGCGGGCATGGCGCCCCCGGAGCGAGCGCGCCTGATGCGGCAGGTTTCCGATCTGGCGCGCAGCGCCGGCGCTGCACTGCTTTTCACCGAGCACGACATGGACGTCGTGTTTGCCCACGCCGAACGCATCGTCGTACTCAATCGCGGCCGCCTGATTGCCGCGGGCTCGCCGTCGGAAGTGCGCGCCGATCGCGAGGTGCGCGCCGTTTATCTGGGCGGTTCCGCCGGCGCCGAGCACGGCGATGCTTGAAGTGCGCGGCCTGGAGGCAGGGTATGGCAGCGCGACCGTATTGTTCGACGTTTCTTTTGACGTTGCCGACGGCGAGGCCGTTGCGCTGCTCGGACGCAATGGCGCGGGTAAATCGACGACCTTGAAGGCGATCGCCGGATGGCTGAAGCCGAGCCGCGGCGATATCCGTTTCGATGGCCGGCGCATCGACGGCGCTCCTTCGTATCGCATCGCCCGGGCTGGACTCGGCTTCGTCCCCGAAGGGCGACGCATCTTCGGCGGCTTGAGCGTCGCGCAAAATCTCGAGGTGGGGCGCCGCGACGCACCCACTGGCACGCCGTGGACGCCGCAACGGCTGTTTTCGCTTTTTCCCGCCCTTGCCGAGCTGCGCGAGCGGCGCGGCGAGCAGCTCTCGGGAGGCGAGCAGCAGATGCTCGCGATCGCGCGCACGCTGATGGGCAACCCGGCGATGCTGCTGCTCGACGAGCCTGGCGAAGGACTCGCGCCGTTGATCGTCGCGCAGCTCGCCGAAGCCTTGCGCGAGTTCAAGCAAGCGGGCCTGTCGATATTGCTCGCCGAGCAAAGCCTGGTGCTCGCCGCCTCCATCGCCGACCGCGCCGTCGTGCTCGAGAGCGGGCTGGTCAGATACGCGGACTCGTATGCCGGATTCGCGCGCGACGCCAAGGCTCGCGCCGAATATCTCGGATTGGACTGAGTCGTCGACACCGGTGTGCGCCCGCCGCGGATGATAGGAGCGGCA
>DATNAR010000092.1:0-3517 GCA_035607385.1 Casimicrobiaceae bacterium | reverse complement strand
AGCAATCGGGGCGAGCAGCAACCCCGCGGCGCGGCGGCGCCAACGCAAGAGCGGCTGGGGACCGCTGCCCGATGACTTCGCCAGCCCGGGCATCACGACGACATCGAATTCGAGCCCCTTCGCACGATGCAAGGTCATGATGCGCAGCTTTGCGTCAGGGCCGGCGCCCGTCTCGACGAACGTGGCGGAGAGCGCATCGAGAAAGGCATTCCACTCGGGCACATCGGCGGCAGGCGCATGCTCGGCCAGCAGCGAGAAAAAACGGTCCGCCGCTTCCAGATCGCTCGGCTCGCTGACGCACGCCGGTCCGCCGAGCGCCAACCAAACCCCGCGGACCGCTGTCGAGAGCGGCATGCGCCCGCGATCCGCCACGGCGGGCGCGATGCTCGCGGCCAGTCGGTGCAGACGATGCGCGCCCTCCGTCGATATGCCGGCGGGGCACACGTGCGGGTGTGCGACGATCGCCTCGCACAGGCTGCCGCCGGCTGTCACGGCGTCGAGCGCGAAGACATCGGGCAGCGTCAGCCCGCACCAGGGGGCGCGCAGCACGGCAAGCCACGCGAGCCGGTCGTCGGGCTGGATCAGCGCATGCGCCAGCGATGCGAGATCGAGGATCGTCTGGCGATCCGCCATCCGATCGAGGTCGACCGCAGCGAACGGAATACCGGCGCCCCTCAGAGCGGGAAGGATGGCTGCGAGGTCGCCGCGCTTGCGCACGAGGATCGCAACCTCGGCGCGCTCCGCCAGCGCCGTGCGGACATGCGTCACCACCTTCGCTGCTTCATCGGCGTCGCTCGCGCAGGCTTCGACCGTCACGGCGGGAGGAGGCGCCGCCGGCAGCACAGGGCTGGCCGCGCCGAACGCGACGACGCGCTCGGTCGGACGCGGCGATGCGTCGAGCACCTGCGCGAAGACACGATTCACCCAGGCGACAAGATCGCATTGCGAGCGGAAATTGCACTGCAGCGCCAGCGGCTCGAGCGCGACTTCGCCCAGGCGCCGTTGTCGCTGCGCGTCCAGATACAGGCCGACCTCCGCTTCGCGAAAGCCGTAGACCGACTGCATCGGATCGCCGACGACGAAGAGCGTCCGGCCGTCCTCCGGCGTCCAGCCCGCGACCAGACGTCCGATCAGCTCGTATTGCGACAGCGAAGTATCCTGAAATTCATCGACCAGCAGGTGTTCGATGCGCATGTCGAGCCGCAGCAAAAGGTCCGACGGCGCATCGGGCTCGCCCAGCGCGCGCAGCGCGATCTGGCTCGCCTCGATGAAGTCGATCGCGCGCGCCTCGGCGAAAACGAGCTGCAAGCGCGCGGCGGCGCGCGGCAGGACTTCGAGCAGCGCTTCGATAAAGCCCCAGGCCGTCTCATCGTAGCGCGGCGGCGGCAGCCGGCGAACGCCGTGTAGCGCAGCGGCGAGGCCGGGCACGGCCGCAAGGCTGGCCAGCAGTGCGACCATCGCCTGCTTGTGCGCATCGCGCCGCGCCGCTCCATCGTCGCGCACGCTGCCCTTGGGTGGAAAGCCCTGCGCAATGTTGACGTTGGCGTAGAAATTCCCGTCCTTCGTCAGCAGCCAGTCGGCGATGGCGCGCCAATCATCCAGCGCTGCAGCCGCCGCGTTCGGCAGGGCGCCGCGCTGCGCCCACGCAGCGAAGGGGCGGGCCGGATCGGACGCAGCGAAATGTTCGGCGGCGTAGCGCGCCAGATCGAGCACCGGCCGTGTTGCGGCCGCCGGCAGCAGCGACGCGACGGTTTCGAGCCTGTTGGCGATCTCTGTTTGCAGCGCCTGCTCGAGCCGCGCGCGGAGCGCGACGGAATCGCCGACGATGACGTGGCGCAGCCATTGATCGCGCCGCGCAAGCATTTCGGCGATCAGCCCAGTCAGCCGGTCGCCGTCGTTGTCCAGATAGTCGAGCAGGCGCTGCCAGGCCGCACTGTCCTCCGCCGCGGCATCGAGCTCCGCCCGCGCCGCGCGTGCGTGCAGCGCCTCGGCGCGTTCGATCAGCCTCGGCATCGCGCCCAGCTGAGCCGCCATCGGCGCCTGCCGCATCCAGGTCGCGCACAAGGCGTCGATCGTGTGGACCTGCAGGCGCGCCGGATGCGCGATCAGGTCCCATCCGAATGCCGCATCGCGCTCGAGAACGGCGCGGGCGAGGCGCCAGGTAAGCGCGCGATGCGCCTGCTCCGGCGCCGTGCCGGCGGCGGCTTCACGCAGCGCCTTGACGATCCGCTCCCGAATCTCGCCCGCGGCCTTGCGCGTGAACGTCATCGCGACGATCGCCTCGGGCCGCTCTACGCGCGCGAGGAGTGCCAGGAAGCGCTGGATCAGGAGCTCGGTCTTGCCTGACCCAGCCGGCGCCTGGACGATGAACGAGCGTGTGACATCGAGCGCGGCCTCGCGCGCCGCCCGGTCGGTCGGTCCGCTCGCTTCAGGCCGCGCCATTGTCTTCGGGCTCCTCGAAGCGGACCGAATCGATTCGGCAGAGCGCCTGCAAGCGGCAGATACGACACGGTGATGGCTTGAGCCGCGGCGTTACGGTCGCCACGCCGCTCCCGAGCTCCGCCGCGAGCGCGCCCAGATGCTCTGCCCACCAGAGCTCGAGCGAACGCCAGTCGGCAAACCGGCCGGCGGCAGCGACGTGCGTCAGGCCGGGCCACGCCGCGCGGTCGGCGGCAAGTCCCGACGCCGCGATGCTTTCGGTGCGAAGCTCGGCATGGACAACGGCGCGCACGCTGACCCCGGGCTCGGCCGCGCGTTGCGCCAGCGTATAGGTACCCAGTTGCGATGCGCGCGGTCGATCGTCGAACCATTGCGCCGGCTGGTCGAGCGCGCCGGTCTTGTAATCGATGATCGCAAGTCCCCCGTCCTCGAGCGCGTCGATCCGGTCGATGCGTATGCGCAGAGCGATGCCGCCGAGCGCCAGCGCACGCTGCGACTCTACCGCGACGACTGCGAACGGCGGCCTGGCGCGCTCGATCTCCAGCCACGCCCGTAACAACCGAGTCAGGCGACGCGACTCGGCGGCGCGAACGGCGTCGGGAACGCTGCGCCACCGCACCGCAGGCAGACACGCAACTCCCTCGTCGACCGCTGCAGCGATCTCGCTGTCGAGACGATCGCCGTCGAGCGCCAAGAGACTCGCCCGATCCCCGATCGCGCTCCAGAAAGCGGCCAGCGTCGCGTGCGCGAGCATCCCTCGCTCGAAAGCCGCCAGACCCGGCCCAGCGCTGGGCCACGCTCGCGCGCCGAGGCGATGGCGCGCGACCGCCTGGAAAGGGCAATCGCTTTGCGTCTGGATGACCCGCGCCCCGCCGCGAATCGCCGATCCCGCAGGCAGCGGCGGCGCGCTGTCGTCGGCGAGGCTCTCGAGCGTTGCCCCTAGCGCCATCGCGTCCGACCAGGCCTCTGCCTCGCATCGCTGCGGCGCTTGCGGATAGGCGAGCACCAGCGCCGAGGGCGACAGCGGCGGATCGTCGATGCCGGTCGCCGAGCTGAACACAACCTCGTCGGCGGCGGG
>DATNAR010000072.1:0-8627 GCA_035607385.1 Casimicrobiaceae bacterium | reverse complement strand
TACGGCTTCCCGCACTACAACAGCGTCAACGTGATGGCGTACAACACGGCGCTGTTCCGCCAGGCCGGCATTACGAAGGTGCCGACGACGCGCGAAGAGCAGCTCGCGGTCGCCAAGCAGATCCGCGCGCGCACCGGGCAGTACGGCTTTTCGCCGGCGCTGGGAAAGATCGCCGGGGTTTTCCTGGAGGAAGGCCTGCCATTGATCGAGCACAACCGCGCGGTATTCAATTCGCCGGCGCACGTCGCGCTGGTCGCGAAGCTCGCGGACGCGTACAAGGCCGGCGGCCTCTTGAAGGACAAGCTTTTTTCCGAGGACAACTATCCGGCGTCGATCGACGCGTACAAGTCGGGCCGCATGGCGATGCTTGAGGCGCCGCCGAGCGCGCTGACGCGCGTCCGCGACGACGCACCCGACGTGTACGCGGTCACCGACGTCGCGCCGGTGCCGATCGGAGGGCCCGGAATCGCTGCCGGCGGCTGGCTCTTCCACTTCGCGATGCCGCGCGACACGACGGGCCGCGTCGCCATCGAGGCGGCGGAGTTCGCGAAGTTTCTGACCAACGATCAAAACCAGCTCGCCTTCGCCAAGCTCGCCGGCGCGTTCCCGACGTCGAAAAAGGCCGCCGCCGACCCGCACTTCCAGAACATGCCGATGGACACAGGCGCGTACGGCAAGGCGATGGCGATCGGTGCCAAAAGCATGAACATCGTGCGCACGCTCTATGTCGCCGGCGTGCCGGGATTCGAGCGGCTGAACAAGCGGCTGCAGGATGCGGTCGAGGCGGCAATCATCGGCCGCAGGGATATCCAGGCGGCGCTCGACGATGCGGTGGCGTTCTGGAACAGCAAGCTCTCCCCATGAGCGTCGACTCCGCGCACATTGCCGTTCCCGAGCCGCGCGGCGCGCCCGCCGGCCGCGCCCCGGACGAGCGCGCGCGCCCCGAAGCCATGTCAGGCCCGCGCGCGCGACAGGCGCGGCAGGCGTGGCTGTTTCTTGCGCCGGCGCTGGCGCTGCTCGCGGTCTTCACCTTCTGGCCGGTGCTCTGGGGCAGCATCCTCGCTTTCACCGAGTACAAGATCATTACGCCGCCGACCTGGGTCGGCCTGCAGAATTTCGAGGACCTGCTCGACGACCCGGTCTTTTACATCAGCATCCGGAACTCGCTTTTGTATCTGCTGATCGTTCCAGCGATCCAGCTGGGAGCGATCGCGCTGGCGGTGCTGGTCAACAACAGCCTGCCGGGCATCAAGCTGTTCAGAGCCGCCTTCTACATGCCGGTCGTCACGTCGGTGTCGGTGGTCGGGATCATGTGGGGATGGATGTACAACGAGCAGGGCCTGATCAACGCCGTGCTGCAATGGCTTCATCTGATCAACGATCCGATCGGATGGCTGTCCGACGATCGGCTGGCGCTGTTTTCGCTGATGCTGGTGACGCTGTGGCGCGGCCTGGGCTGGTACATGGTGCTCTACCTCGCGGCGCTGCAGTCGATTCCGAAGGACGTCGAGGAGGCGGCGGTGCTGGACGGCGCCAACCGGTGGCAGCGCTTCTGGCGCGTCACGATCCCGATGATCATGCCGACGATCCTGCTGTGCACGGTGCTGTCGACCTTGTCGGCGATGAAGGTGCTCGAGGAAGTCCTGATCATGACCAAGGGCGGCCCGGTCAGCTCGACCTATACCGGCCTCTACTACGCGTACGACCAGGGAATCCGCGCGTTCAACTTCCCGCGCGCACTGGCGGCCAGCATGGTCGTCAGCGTGTTCTGCATTGCGATCGCCTGGCTCAACTTTCGTTTCCTCCGGCCGCGGCACCGCTGATGCCGCATGCACGCACCATGAACGCCGTCACAAGCGCCTTCCGCCGCCAAACTACCGCGATCCTGCATTACGCGGTGCTGGTCGCGGTCGCGCTGCTGTGCGCCTTTCCGCTGCTGTGGACGCTGTCGGCGGCGATCGGCACCGAGGGCAATGTGTTCGCGTTTCCCTCGTCGCTGCTGCCGCACCGGGTATCGCTGGCCAATTTCATCGAAGTCTTCCGCGTCGTCGACCTCGGCCGCTACTTCTTCAATTCGATCTGGATCACGTTCTGGACCGTCGTTTGGACAGTGCTCGTCTGCTCGCTTGCGGCCTATCCGCTCGCACGCCTGCACTTCCGCGGCAGGCGCCTAGTGTTCACCGTCATACTCGCCACGCTGATGCTGCCGACCGAGATCAACTTCCTGGTCAACTTCATCACTACCACGCACTTGCGGCTGGTCAATACCTACGCCGGCGTGATACTGCCGACGCTCGCCGGCGCGATCGGCATATTCATCATGAAGAACGCGTTCGAGGAGATTCCGCAGGATCTGCTCGATGCCGCGCGCGTCGACGGCGCGTCCGAGCTGCACATCTTCTTCCGCATCATGCTGCCGTTGGCGCTGCCGCAGATCGGCGCGCTGGTGATCCTGACGACGGTCACCAGCTGGAACAATTTTCTGTGGCCGAGCGTCGTTCTCACCAAAAGCGATCTGATGCCGCTGGCCGTCGGCATCCTGGAGCTGTCGGGCACGTTCGGCAGCTCGACCCGGGTGATCGCCGCCGGCGCGATACTCACCGTCCTCCCGGCGCTGATCGTCTTTTTCTTCGCGCAGCGCTTTTTCATGCGCGGCATGGAAGGTGCGATCAAATGAGAAGACTGCGATCATGGCGGCGCGAAGCAAGACCGTGACCACGGGGCGCGCGCGCCCTGCGGCAGCGTTCGATCCCGGCGCGCTGGTGATGGTCGGCATCGAAGGCAAGGTGCTCGACGCCGCGCAGGCGGCATTCCTGCGCAGGAACCGGATCCGTGCCGTCGTGCTCTTCCGCGCCAATCTCGGCAATGAAGCGGAAGTGCGCGCGCTGACCGCGGCTTTGCGCAAGGCGATGGGACCGGGAGCGCTGATCGGCATCGACCAGGAAGGAGGCGCCGTCGTCCGCGCCACGTTCCTGCCGCACCCGCCCGCGGCGATGGCGCTGGGTGCGGCCGGCACGGCGGTGCTGGCCGAGGAAGTCGGCGCCGCGGTGGCGCGCGGCGTGAAGAGCCTCGGCTTCAACTGGAATTTCGCTCCGGTGCTGGACGTGAACAACAATGCGCAAAATCCGGTGATCGCCGAGCGCAGCTTCTCGGCCGATCCTGCCGAAGTCGCGCGTCTGGCGGGCGCCTGGATGCGCGGTGCGCTTCGCGAAGGCATCGCGTGTTGCATCAAGCATTTTCCCGGACACGGCGACACCCACGTCGACTCGCACCTCGAGCTGCCGGTCGTCGACAAGTCGGGGCAGGCGTTGCGCGCGCTCGAGCTCAAGCCTTTCCGTGCGCTGCAGGGCGCGGCCCCCGCGGTGATGACCGCGCATATCGTCTATCCGCGCATCGATCCCGATCACCCGGCGACCTTGTCGCGCAAGCTGCTGCGCGGGATGCTGCGCGATGCCTGGGGTTACGACGGGGTGATCATTACCGATTCGCTCGTGATGAAAGCCATACACCGGCGCTACGGCCACGACCGCGCGGCGGTTCTGGCCCTGCAGGCCGGCGCCGACATGGTGATGGCGCTGGGCAGCCAGGACGAACAGGCGGCCGCCGTGAGGGCGATCGCTACCGCGCTTGCCGACGGTTCGCTGGCGGCCGCCGAATTGCGCCGCTCGCGCGCCCGGCTCGACGCACTGGCGCATCGATACCCGGTGCGGCCGGCCCGCTATCCGAAGCCCCGTCGCGAGGCCGACGAGCGCCTGATGGAGCGCGCCTGGGCGCTTGCCTTGACGCGGATCGGCGATGCTCGGCCGCCGTCGCTCGACCAGCCGCTGCGCGTCGTCACGCAGCGCAGCGTTCCGACCGACGGCGTGTCCGAGGCCGGGCCTTCGGGTGCCGCGGTGGCGGCGCTCTTCGCAGCCTTCGCCTCAGTCGAGATCATCCAGGTCGACGATTTGCAAAGTCTCGACTGGGACCGGCTGCCGGGCGACGGCCGCGCCACGGTACTGGCATCCAACCAGCGCGCGCGCTACGGCGAAAACGCGCGGCGCTGGCGGCCGCAGCTGCACCTGGCCTTGTGGAATCCGTTCCAGGTGCTGGACGTTCCGGCGCCGGCGCTGGTCAGCTGGGGATTCGCCCCCGGCGCGTTGCGCGCAGTGCGCGCATGGCTCGAAGGCCGCGCCGGCGCGCCGGGTCATGCGCCGGTGCCGCTGGCTCCGCCGGCGCCCACGTCGCCGGTGTCGTCGGCGCGTACCCGGCTTAAGCGCCGTCAAAAAGCGCTGAGCTCGGCGACGAAGTCGTAGGTGTCGCCGCGGTAGATCGATTGCGAAAACTCGGCAGCGCGTCCGTCGCGCAGATAGCCTAGCCGCTCGACCAGCAGGCCGGCATCGGCCGGCTTCGCCTTCAGCAGCTTGGCCTGCTCGGCGTTGAGCAGCAGCGCATGCAGGCGCTGCAGAGCGCGCACCGGCCGGTTACCCGCAGCCTCGAGCGCGTCGTAAAGCGAAGCGTCCACGGCTTCCAGCGACGGCAGGCAGGAGGCGTCGATCGTCGCAAACTCGATCGCCATGGGCTCGTCGTCGGCGAAGCGCAGCCGGTGGAAACGATAAACCAGCGTGCCGGGACTCAGCGCGAGCTTCAGCGATTCCTCCGGCGTGACCGTGCCTTCCGAGCGTTTCAGCCAGACGCTGCGCGGATGGCGGCCACGGGCGCGCATGTCCTCGGAGAACGAGGTCAGCTTGGCGAAGTTCTTGTCGATGCGCGTGCAGACGAAGTTGCCGGACCCTTGGCGGCTGACCAGCAGACCCTCGGCCGCCAGGCCGTCGATCGCCTTGCGCACGGTGATGCGCGAGATCCCGAGGTCCTCCGCGAGCTGCCGCTCGGATGGCAGCGCGTCGTCGGGCCCGAGGATCCGCTTTTCGATCGCCTCGCGAATCCCGCGCTGCAGTTGCTGGTAGAGGGGCAGGTTGTCCTCCGGGTCCAGCGTGTTGAGGATTTGCGCCAGCGAGGTCATGCCAACGCCCCCGCCACCCGGCCGGCCTGGTCGCCTGCTGAGGACGCTCGCCTCGATAGCGAACGAGACCGGCGGGATACCAATGTCATACCAATTCCGGCGCCGCTCGCCCAGGCCGGGCGTTCGTTCGACCTGTTGCTGGGCGGGGCGAGAGACCGCCAAGGGCTTTTGCGCATTTGCAACATCTTAGCAAATATTTTTGACAATTGGTAGCATAGTGGCACGCAGTGGTAGTATAGTGGCATCGCATTGGTTGAGGTTGGAGTTCGATCGTACTGGAGCGTCGATGGCCGCGAGGAGCGGCCACCGGCCCGACCAGAGCTTACGTCACCACCGGCCGTTTTCGGTACCGCTAGCGCCAGCACCAGGGGGAAAGTCATGAAGCTCAGGAAGACACCAATCGCATCGGCTGTCGCGCTCGCTCTGATGAGCACCGTGATTCCGGTGCGCGCGCAGCAAGCCGCTGCGCAAACGCCCGTCCCGTCGTCGCAGCAAGCCGGCGAAGCATCACCGGCCGCATCGGCATCGTCCGAAATGAAGCTCGCACAGGTGACACCACCGACCACGACGCCGCCCACGACGGTGCCGGGGATATCGGTCACCGTCACGGGCATCCGGTACTCGCTGGAAAAATCGCTCGAAACCAAGCGCAATTCGGATTCGGTCATCGAGGTGGTGACGTCGGACGACATCGGCAAGCTGCCCGACAAGAATATCGCCGATGCGGTTCAGCGCGTACCCGGGGTGACGATCAGCTCGGCTGCGGGCGGTGAAGGCGGCTTCGACGAAAACGATCGCGTCAGCATGCGGGGAACCAACCCCAGCCTGACGCAGACGCTGATCAACGGACATTCGATCGCCTCCGGCGACTGGTTCGTGCTCGATCAGGTGCAAACCGTCGGACGCAGCGTCAGCTTCTCGCTGCTGCCTTCCGAGCTGGTCAGTCAGGTCATCGTCCGCAAGAGCGCGACGGCGGACCTGGTCGAAGGCGGCGTCGCCGGCGCGGTCGACATCATCACGCGCAGGCCGTTGGACTTCGCGAAGCCGCTTACGTTCGAAGCGTCGGTCCAGGCCGTTTACGCCGACCTGCCGAAAAAGACCGATCCCCAGATCAGCGCGCTGGTCAATTGGAAAAACGACGCCGGAACCGCCGGCATCATGGTCCAGGCATTCTCGGAAAAACGTCATCTGCGTCGGGATGGCCAGGAGATACTGGGCTACTTCGCGATCTCGCCGACCAGTCCGCTGGCGATGGCGCATCCGGATCTGGCCAACGTGCAGGCTCCGACGCTGATCGGATCGTCGTTCTTCGAGCAGGTGCGCGAACGCGAAGGCGGACTGGTCGACGTCCAGGTCAAGCCGACGCGCGACCTGATGCTCGACTTCAGCGCGTTCTATTCGCACATGAAGGCGACCAACTATAACCGCAACTGGATGGCCCGGTTCGTGGGCGGGGGCGTCATCGGCCGAGGAGAGGTACCGGCGTCATACACGGTCACGAACGGTACTTTGACCTCCGCCGTGTTCCCGAACCTCGGCTCGCCGGGGAACAATCTACCGTATGCAATCGTCGACGATATCTACCGTCCAGGAACGTATTCTGAAACGGCGTTCTACAACCTCGATGCCAAGTACCGCGCCAGCGACCGGCTGAACTTCACCGGCCAGGTCGGCTACACCCGTGGTATCGGCAAGACGCCCAAGCAGGACGTGTTCGAAGGCGACGTGTTCAACACCGGCGTGAACTATCAGATGCACGGCATCTCGTCGGCGGTCGACGTCGCGTTTCCGAACGGCAATCCGTCGAACTTCGCCGGCACATCGCTCGACTGGATCTTCGGCGCCAGCCCCGCGTCGACCAAGGACGAGGAAAGCTACGGCCAGATCGACGGCAACTACCTGCTCAACCAGGGCGCGTTCACCACACTGAAATTCGGCGTCCGCGCGGCGGAGCACAAGCGGGAAACCCACCAGGTGGCGCAAGGGCCGAATTTCGCCGGGCCCGATCCATTCGCCGCCGCCAACCTGCCGATGTGGAATGGCGAGACCTACCCGGGCAACTTCGCCAGCGGCATTGGCGGCAACTTCCCGCGCCAGCCCTGGCAGATCTCGCCGGGCGAGCTCGAGCGCTGGGGCGACCTGTACTCGAACCGCGATCCGGTCTCGCGGCGCTTCTGGTCCGGGGAATTTTCGCTCAAGGAGGACGTCGCCGCGGTCTACGCGATGGCCAACCTCGAGGGCCAGAACTGGAGCGGCAACGTCGGCCTTCGCGCCGTCCAGACCAAGGAAAAGGTGCTGGTCAATATCGGCCTGCCGAGTTGTCCGGTGCAGGCGCCGTGCCCGCAGTTCCCGAACGCGATCACGACGTCGGCCTTCGGGTCGTTCTACCAGGCGCCGGTCGAGCATACGTACACCGATATCCTACCCAGCGCCAACTTCAAGTGGGACTTGAACCGCGACCTGGTGGCGCGCTTTGCGATCGCGCGCACGATGGCGCGTCCGGACTTCAGCGCCCTGGGCGGATCGATCAGCGCCGACGACACCACGCATACCGGCAACGGCGGCAATCCGGACCTGAAGCCGATCCGCTCGACCAACGTCGACGCGACCCTCGAGTGGTACTTCCAGCCCAAGTCGCTGCTGTCGGCGGGTCTTTTCTACATGGACTTGACCAACTACGTGGCCTTCGGCAACCACGATGTCACGCTGCTCAACATCAAGACGGGACAGTTCGAAACTTACTCGATCTCGTCGCCGATCAACAGCAGCGGCAAGGTCAAGGGCCTTGAGCTTTCCTACCAGCAGGAATTCCTCTACGGCTTCGGCGCCCAGGCCAACTACACGTACGCCGATGCCAAGGAAACCGGCGGCCGAGACCTGGTCGGAGCGTCGAAGAACACGTACAACGTCGTCGGCTACTACGAGAACTACGGGTTCAGCGCACGTCTGGCGTATACGTTCCGATCGGCTTTCTTCGTCGGCCTCGATCGGAGCACGGCGGAGTACCAGGACGACACGGGGACGCTCGCTGCCTCGCTGGCGTATACGGTGAACAACAACCTCACGCTGACCTTCGATGCGCTGAACCTCAACAATCCGACGCTCAAGTACTACGGGGCCAATACCGACCAGCCCCGAGCGTTCTACAAGAACGGACGCCAGTTCTACGCCGGCGTGCGCATCAAGTTCTAGGCGCGCCAGGCGAACGATCTCTCCTCGCCCTTACGTTACGGCACGGCGGAGCAGCCAAGCTGCTCCGCCTTTTTTTTCGGCCGTTTTTAGCAAGCTTTGCGAAAGCGCGCCGGCTGGCCGTTATGATTCGGAGCGCGCGAACTCGCCGCGCGGGGAAATCCAGCGTGATCGATCGAAAAAAACGCCTCCTGCGCGCACCGCTCCGCTGCGCGCTGGTGCTCGTTGCGGCGGGCCTTTGCGGCTGCTCCCGGCTTGCCTCGCTCGGCGCGGATGTGTCCGAAGGGGTCGCCGCGACCGGGGCAACGACGGCCGCGCGCCAGGGATTCGTCTACAGTCCGTACAAATACGTTCCGGTCGCGTTCGATCCCGCTTCGTATGCGATGTCGTCGGCGGTGGACGGGACGGTATCGCCGGTGGTCGTCGCCGGCGGCTC
>DATNAR010000056.1:0-7290 GCA_035607385.1 Casimicrobiaceae bacterium | reverse complement strand
CATCGACTGGTGGATGCAAAGCCGCCAGCAGTCGCAATTCTCGTCGCGCGCGGTGGCCTACGTGCCGAGGCCGTCGCGGGGCTTCGACCTCGCGATGCTCGCCTTTTGCGCGATCGTGTGCCTTGTCATGCTCGCCGTGCTCGGCATGGCGATCTACACCTCGTTCATCAAGCTGTGGCCCTACGACAAGTCGTTCAGCCTGCGGCACTACGGGTTCGGCCTGATCGACGGCGGGGTGATCGACTCGTATTTCAACAGCCTGCGCATGGCGCTGCTGACCGCGCTCGCCGGCACCATGCTCGTCTTCGGCGGCGCCTATCTGCTGGAGAAGACTCGCGGGCTGGCACCGGTACGCACGGCAATGCGCTTTCTCGCCGCGATCCCGATGGCGGTTCCGGGCATGGTGCTGGGCCTGGGCTACATCTTTTTCTTCAACGCGCCCTCCAACCCGCTGAATATTCTGTACGGGACGATGACGATCCTGGTGCTGTCGACGATCATCCATTACTACACGTCGAGCCACCTGACGGCGGTGACGGCGCTCAAAGCGCTGGACAACGAATTCGAGGCCGTCTCGGCCTCGCTGAAGGTGCCGTTCTACAAGACCTTCTTCCGCGTCACCGTGCCGGTCTGCCTGCCCGCCATCCTCGACATCGCACGCTACCTTTTCATCAACGCGATGGTGACGCTGTCGGCGGTGATCTTTCTCTATTCGCCCGACACCAAGCTCGCGTCGGTCGCGATCGTGAATCTGGACGAAGCCGGCGAGATCGGACCCGCGGCCGCGATGGCGACGCTTATCGTGGCGACCTCGATCGTCATATGTCTGGTCTACGCGCTGCTGACCCGTTTCCTGGTCAACCGCACGCAGGCCTGGCGGACGCCGGTCGCCGCCTGATTCGAATCCTAAAGAGGAGCTTGCCATGACCTACAGCGGGCGCGACCCGATTCTCCTGACGCCGGGACCGTTGACCACGTCGCTCACCACCAAGACTGCGATGCTGCGCGACTGGGGCTCGTGGGACGCAAGCTTCAACGCGGTGACGGCAAGAGTGCGCTCGCGGCTGACGGCGGTCATCAACGGCGAAGCCACCCACGTCTGCGTCCCGATGCAGGGCAGCGGCACGTTCTCGGTCGAGGCTGCGGTGAATACGCTCTTGCCCCGCGACGGCCATCTGCTGGTGCTGATCAACGGCGCCTACGGCCGGCGGCTCGCCCGCCTGACCGAGATGATGGGGCGCAGGCTCAGCGTGTTCGAAACGGCCGAGGACGTGCCGACCACCGCCGCCGACGTCGCCAGGAAGCTCGACGCCGATCCGTCGATCACCCACGTCGGCCTGATCCACTGCGAGACCTCGACCGGAATTCTCAACCCTCTGCCGGAGATCGCCGAGGCGGTGGCGCAGCGCGGCCGGCGCCTGATCATCGACGCGATGAGCTCGTTCGGGGCGATTGCGATCGATGCCGCCGCAGTGCCGTTCGATGCGCTGATCGCCGCGTCGGGCAAGTGCATCGAGGGTCCGCCGGGCATGGGCTTCGTCTTCGCGCGCAAGAGCGCGCTGGAGCAATGCGCCGGCAACTCGACCTCGCTGTCGCTCGATCTGTACGACCAGTGGACGTACATGGAAAAGACGACGCAGTGGCGCTATACGCCGCCGACGCACGTCGTCGTCGCCCTCGACGCGGCGCTCGAGCAATACCTCGCGGCGGGAGGGCAACCGGCGCGGCTCGCGCGCTACGCGGCCAACTGCGACATGCTGATCGCCGGCATGAAGGAAATGGGCTTCCGGCCATTTCTCGATGCGCGCATCCAGGCGCCGATCATCGTTACGTTCCACGCCCCGGCGGACGCGCGCTACGCATTCAAGGCGTTCTACGACAAGGTGCGCGACAAGGGTTTCATCCTCTATCCGGGCAAGCTGACGCAGGTCGAGACGTTCCGGGTCGGATGCATCGGCGCAATCGGGCCCGACGAGATGCGGCACGCGGTCAATGCCGTGCGCGACGCCCTGGCGGAGCTGGGCATCCGCCAGATCGCGCCGGCGGCGGTCAGGGCCGCGTAATCCAGGACCGCGCGCCGCTCGACCCGTCGCCGCGGTCAGGGCTCTCGGGCACGGGCTCCAGCATAGCGTGCCGGAACGCAGATAGTGCGCGAAGTCCGGGCGAGTCCGGCCCGAGCGCGCCGTGGCGTAGCAGGCAGTCGAGGATGACCAGACTCGCGTCTGCCGTCACGGCGCCGTCGCCATTATCGGCGATCAGTTCTGCCGCCTCCGCCATCGTCAGCTGCCGGTGCTCGACCGCCTCGCCGTCCTGGTTCGCGGGCCGGAAATCGGCGTCGAGCTCGAGGTCGTAGACGAAGACGGTCTCGCGCTGCAGGCCTTGCGGCTGGAGCCGGCAGATATCGATGCTGCCCTGCGGGCGCGCCCGCGCCGCCACGTCGGCCGGGATGCCGGCTTCTTCCCACGCCTCCTTGCGCAACGTCTCGAGCACGCCGTAGCCGGTGGCGATGCCGCCGCCGACCAGATTGTCCAGCAGGCCCGGATCGATCGCCTTGGTGGGGCTGCGCCGCGCGAGCCACATCCTCAGGCCGCCACCGCCCCGAACCAATCCGTTGATGTGGACGGCGTAGGTGCGAATGCCGAAATAGCGCGCTGCGGCGCGCTCGATGTCGACCAGCGGCGGGGCGCCAAACTCGACGGCCACCGCATAGCGCTCGTCGCGCCAGGCGGAGAGCAGACCCTCGCCGGCAAGCACGCGCGCGACATCCTCGACGGCGGCGGTTCGCGTGGCGCAATCGCTGAGCCTCGCAGCAAGCCCGATCTCGCCGTCAGCGCGGTCGAACACTGAAGCAAACGCGGACAGGCGCGCGGCGCGCGTCGGATCGAGCCAGCCGACCGTATGGCCGCCGATCCGCAACGCGACGTAATCGCCTTCCGGCGCGGCGAGCGCCAGCGCGAGCCGCGCTTGGATCGCGGGTACAATGCCGTCGGCCCTCATTCGGCGATTGTATCCTTCGTCTTCGCTCGTGCCCTCAGACGTACTCGCGCTGTTCGATCTGGATCACACGCTGCTCAGGCTCGACAGCGACGCGGCCTGGGTCGAGTTCCTGATCGGCGAGGGCGCGCTGGAGCGTGTGGGTTTCGAGCTGCGCAACCGCACGATCGTCGAGCGCTATCGGCGGGGCGAGGTCGGCGTGCTGGAGTTCACCGAGTTCTACCTGACAACGCTTAAAGGTCGCGACCCGACGCAGTTGAATGCCTGGCGGGCCGACTATCTGGCGCGTGCCATACGGCCGGCGATTCCGGCCGCGGCGCGCGCGCTGGTCGAGCGCCATCGCGCCGCCGGCGACCTGTTGGTGCTGACGACGGCGACCAGCCGCTTCCTTACCGCGCCGATCGCCGACGAGCTGGGCTTCGAGCACCTTATCGCGACCGAGCCCGAAATGATCGCCGGCCGCTACAGCGGCAAGGTCTCGGGCACGCCCAACATGCGCGAGGGCAAGATCGTTCGCCTGGAGGCATGGCTGGCGCAGCGCGGGCAGCGGTTGGAGGAGTTCCGCGAAAGCTGGTTCTACAGCGACTCGCGCAACGACGTTCCGCTGCTCGAGCGAATCACGCACCCGGTTGCGGTCAACCCCGATCCGGCGCTGGCGGCGCTGGCCCGCGCCAGAGCCTGGCCGGTGATCGAAATCCGGTAACATTCGCCGCTTTGAATCGCTATCCGGCACCGCGATGAGCGCGCGCATTCTCGACGGCAAGACGCTGGCGGAGCGGCTGAAGGCGGATCTCGGCGCCCGCGTCGCGGCGCGCGTCGCGTCGGGCTTGTCCAGGCCCGGGCTCGCGGTCGTGCTGGTCGGCGAAAATGCAGCCTCGCAGATCTACGTCCGAAACAAGCGCAAATTCACCGAGGCGGCGAACATGCTGTCGTTGTCGCACGATCTGCCGCTCGATACGACGGAAGCCGAGCTGCTGGCGCTGATCGACCAGCTGAACGCGGACCGCGCCGTGCATGGGATCCTGGTCCAGCTGCCATTGCCGAAGCAAATCGACCCCGAGCGAGTGACCGAGCGCATCGACCCCGCCAAGGACGTCGACGGGTTTCATCCCTACAACATCGGGAGGCTGGTGCTGAAGCGCCCGGTGCTGCGGCCGTGCACGCCGTACGGCTGCATGCGCCTGCTCGCGGAAACCGGCGAAGACCTGGTGGGAAAGCATGCGGTGATCATCGGCCAATCGAACATCGTCGGACGGCCGATGGCGCTGGAGCTTCTGATGGCGCGTTGCACCGTGACCATCTGCCATTCCGCGACGCGAGGCTTGCCGGCCATCGTCGGCCAAGCCGACATACTGGTCGCCGCAGTCGGCAAACCCTATTTCGTCGCCGCCGACTGGATCAAGCCGGGGGCGATCGTCATCGATGTCGGCATGAACCGGAACGCCGAAGGCCGGCTCTGCGGCGACGTCGAGACCGCAGCGGCAGAGCGCGCCGCATGGATCACGCCGGTGCCCGGCGGCGTGGGTCCGATGACGATCGCGATGCTGCTGGCGAATACGCTGAAGGCCGCGGAGCTGCAGGACGCCGCCTGAAGCGTCGCGGCCCGTAGGCGCGACTTATTTCGGCGGCGGACCCGGAAACTGGACGTACGGCGGCTTGGGCTCCTTGTCCGGTGGCACGTACGCCGGCGCTTCCGCTCCGGCGGGACCCAGGTGGCGAACGAAGCGGTAGAGCGCGCGCAGGTCCGCATCGGTCATCGCATGAAGTGCGAACCAGGGCATCGGCGGGCGCGTTTCGATCGATTTCGCCGTCTTCACCCATTGCGCTTCGGACAGCTTTTGCATGTAGAGGCGCAGGTTGACCGGATACGTCGTGCCCCACGCTCCGCGCCAGCCGAGCTGGTCCCCGACCAGCCAGTCCTTTTCCGGCACCTTGCCGCCGCTCATTGCGTAGCCCGGCGTGTGACAGTCGTTGCAGCCGCCGATCTGCACGATGTATCTGCCGCGCGCGAGCTCCTTGCTCGAGGCTGCCTGCGATTTCGGCGCATCCGCCGCGTACGCCGCGCAGGTTACGAGGCACGCGACGGCGAATGAAACGATGGGGCGAGCAAAACGGGTCATCACAGCTCCTTCGGATGATCTCAAAGGCCGCGATTTTATCGCAACCGAAGCGCCATGCAAGATCACGCGCCGCGCAAGTGCCAGGCCTTGGGCCGTGTGAAAGTCTGTATGCCATAGGTCGACAGCGTGAGCCCGATGCCGGAATGACCGACGCCCGACCAGGGCAGCCGGGGACTAACGCGGTCGCAGCAGTTCCAGTACACCGAGCCCGACCTTATTTTGGACAGGATCCGGCGCGCGCGCTTTTCGTCCGGCGTGTAGACCCCCGCGGTGAGGCCGTATTCGCTGTCGTTCATCATCAGCACCGCTTCGGAGTCGTCCCTGACCTTCTGGATGCCGATGACCGGCCCGAAGCTCTCGTCGCGCATCAGGCTCATCCGATGGTCGACGTCGGTCATTACCGTCGGCTCGAACCAGTTGCCGTCGCGCTTGATGACCTTGCCGCCGGTCAGCAAGGTCGCGCCGCGCCGCTTCGCATCGGCCACCTGCTTTTGCAGAACTTCCAGCTGCGCGCGGCGCGTGATCGGTCCGATGTAGGTCTTGTCGTCGAGCGGATCGCCGATCCGGTAGCCTTCGACCTCGGCGACAAAGGCTTCGACGAAAGCGTCGTGGATCTTCTCGTGGACGTAGATGCGCTCGACCGAGCAGCACGACTGTCCGGTGTTGTAGAACGCGCCGTCGGCGATCCCCGCCGCCGCGTTCTTCGCGTCGACGTCGTCGCAGACGTAGACCGGGTCCTTGCCGCCGAGCTCGAGCTGCACCTTGATCATCCGGCGCCCGGCTGCCGCGCCGATCTTCGTGCCGGTCGCGTAGGAGCCGGTGAAAAACACGCCATCGACCGGCTGCCGCAGCAGCGCCGCGCCGGTGGCGCCGCCGCCGAACACGGGAACGAAGACGTCCTCCGGCACGCCGGCTTCGTGCATCAGCTCGGCGATATGCCTGCCCGTCAGCGTGGCGAATTCCGAAGGCTTGTACAGCACCGCATTGCCGGCCAGCAGCGCCGGCACGAACACATTGGCACCGACGAAATACGGGTAATTCCATGCCGAGATGTTGGCGACGACGCCGAGCGGCTCGTGCGAAATGCGTTCCTCGAGATTCTGCTTGACGTCGGCAAAGACCTTTTCCTCGCGCAACACGCCCGCCGCTTCCGCCAGGAAGAAGTCGAGGCGGGGCAGCAGGCCGTTGAGCTCGTTCCTGGACTGGCGGATCGGCTTGCCGACCTCGAGCGTCAGCGTGCGGGCGAGGGTCTCTTGCATCGCGACGACGCGCTCACGGAAGGCCCGGATCGCGTCGAGACGTTTTTTCAGCGGCAAGGCCGCCCAGTCGCCCTGCGCGGCACGCGCCCGGTCGGATTTCCGGCGTACCGCGGTGCTGCGGTCTTCCTCCATTTCCGCGATCGGCACGCCGGTCGCCGGGTTGATGATTTTCATCGAGAGATCTCGTCAGTGCCTGGCGCGGGCAAGGAAGTCATCGAGGATCGGCGTGTCGTCGAGCAGGCTTGCATCGGCCGGATCGTGGAACTCGGGATGCCATTGCACGCCGAATACGTACGACGGCCCCGACCAGCGCAATGCCTCGACGACGCGGTCGGGCTCGGACCAGGCTTCGACGGAGAGATCTCTGCCGACGTCCTTGGCCGCCTGGTGGTGAACCGAATTGGTTTTCGCGGTCGCGCGGCCCGGATACAGCGCCGCGAGTCCGCTGCCCGGCACGATCGCGGTGCGATGGAAGTTGGCGGCGTAGAGGTCCCAGTTGCGGTGCTCGAGCGCACCCGGTCGCTGCGTCCCGATGTCCTGGTACAGCGTGCCGCCATGCGCGACGTTGATGATCTGGGCGCCGCGGCAAACGCCGAGCACCGGCTTGGCTTGCGCGACGAACGCCTTGAGCAACGCGATCTCGTAGTCGTCGCGCACGCGGTCGCCGTTCCATTCGGGACGCAGCGCCGCTTCGCCATACGATGCGGGGCAGACGTCGGACCCTCCCATCAGCAGCAGAGCGTCGAGCTCGCGCGCGTAGTCGTCGACCGTGACGGCGCTGCCGGCGCGCCGTGTCGAGCCGTCCGGCGATGGAATCATCAATGCCAGCGCGTCGCGCTGCATCACCCAGTGCGCCATGTTCTGCTCGATGTACTGCAAGGTCATGCCCTTGAACAGCGCACGCTTCGGGTCGGCGT
>DATNAR010000047.1:0-7662 GCA_035607385.1 Casimicrobiaceae bacterium | reverse complement strand
GAATGGCAACTCGACTTCGTTCGGGGAAAGGGCTGCGCTTAAAGGCCGCGGTCGAGTCGCAGCAGCGTCGCCTGCGCGATCCGCATTGCAAAATTTACGCAAGCTTGCACAAAGATCAGCTCGGCCGTTCGGACTGGCGCGAGATCGATGGTGCAAAAGTGCTTTCGAACCGGACGCGAGGCAAGCTGCCAGCGCCTTCGTTGCGCGCCATGTCGCGCTACCGGGATCCGCCAGGATCAGCCGCTGGAGAGGGCCGCTGATCGTCGCTCGCCGTTGCCTGGTCGCACAGCGCGATGTGCAGCTCCGTGGCTGCCCGGAATGCGCTTACGGCATCTTCGCTCTCGTTCAACGCGCGCATGCGTTCGATTTCGATAGCGACCGCGTGCTCCAGGGCCGCGCGAACGGCGCCCGGCGTGCCTGCGCATCGAGCCTCGCGCAGCACGCAGTCGGCTCGCTTTCGGGCATTCAGCTTGACGGGCTGCAGCAGCTTTTGCCACGTTCTATGATTTCGTTTTCTTGTTTGGGTGGCCATCAGTGCGGATTCCTCGCCCATTGCCCGGATCGACGATCCGGCGCGGGAGAGACTATCGCGGACAGGGCCGATGAACGACAATCGGACGGCAGCTGATTTGGTTGTCAGACACCGCCTACGCCGGTTCGCCCGCGGACACGGGCGAACCGATCAGCTCAGCCCGCGGGCCGCAACTGGCGCGTTACGACTTCTTCTTGGCGGACGAAGACTTGCTTTTGGCGGAAGATTTCCGCTTGGATGACGCCTTCTTTTTGGCGGCGGGCTTCCTTTTGGACGAAGCCTTCTTTTTGCTCGAAGAGGATTTTTTCGGGACTTTTCCCCCTGCTTTCCTGGCCTCCGACAATCCGATCGCGATCGCCTGTTTGCGGCTCTTGACCTTCTTTCCCGAGCGGCCGCTTTTGAGCGTGCCGGCCTTGCGCTCATGCATTGCTTTCTTGACTTTGCTTTGCGCCTTCTCGCCGTATCTGGCCATGTCGTCTCTCCTTCGTCGTTTGCTTTTACAAAGGTACTTCTGTCAACGTGCGCGAACTCTTAGAGGCTCGATGCATACAAACGTTCGTGGACCTGCTGCAGCAGCCAGGTAATCCTGAGCCTCTCCATCCCGACATGACCGTCTCCATTCCCACATCGTTGCCGCCGATGGAGGCGCTGCTGGTGGCCGATCTGCCGCGCGGCCCGGAATGGCAGTACGAGCCGAAGTGGGACGGCTTCCGCTGTCTGGCGTTCAGGGATGGCGCCACGATCGAGACCCGCCCGAAATCGGGGCAGCCGCTCGACCGCTATTTCCCGGAGATCGTGTCCGCGGCCACGCGCAGGCGCTGAAGGCGATGGCGAAAAAAATCAGCGCAGGCATTCTTCTCTACCGCTGCCGGGATCACAGCGTGGAGGTTTTCCTCGTTCACCCGGGCGGCCCGTACTGGGCGCGAAAGGACGAAGGCGCCTGGTCGATTCCGAAAGGCGAGTCGACCGAGGGCGCCGACCTGCTGGCGACCGCGTACGCCGAATTTCACGAGGAAACGGGCTCGCTTCTGGCAGGCAACCCTGTGCCGCTGACGCCGCTGGAGCAGCCGGGCGGCAAGCTGGTCCACGCGTGGGCGGTGCGCGGCGACATCGATGCCGCGTCGATTCGCAGCAACACGTTCGAAATCGAATGGCCGCCGCGGTCCGGCAAGCGCCGCGAATTTCCGGAAGTCGATCGGGCCGCCTGGTTCGAGTTGGCGGCCGCCCGACAAAAGATGCTGCCGGGTCAACGCGGCTTCCTCGATCAGCTGCGGGAGCATCTTGGAAAGCGTCCTACGGCCGAATCAGACGGCGTCCGATAGGAAGTCCCACGCCTCACACCGAATAATTCTGCTACAGGCGGGAGGCATCGGTCGGTCGACCGGCAAGACCTCCGCCCCAGTGCGTCACCACAATCAAACCGACGGAGGCTCCGATGCCGAGAAGTACCGCAACCCGCACGACGCGTCGTTCGCAGACAGCTCTCGATCTGCTGAAGACCGATCACGCCGAAGTCAAAAAGCTGTTTCGGCAGTTCGAGAAACTGAAGAAGAGCGAGGATAACAACGGCATGCAGCAAGTGGCGCAGGCCATCTGCGGCGCTTTGCGCATTCACGCACAGATCGAGGAGGAAATCTTCTATCCGGCGCTGCGCGATGCCGGCGACGCCGATGACGCGCTCGACGAAGCCAACGTCGAGCACAGTCACGTCAAGGAACTGGTCGAGCAGATCGCAAGCAGCGATGCCGGTGACGAACTGTTCGCAGCGCGCGTCAAGGTGCTTTCGGAGTATGTCGAGCACCATGTGCAGGAAGAGGAGTCGACGATCTTTTCGAAGGCCAGGAAGGCCGACTTCGATCTGGTCGAGCTGGGTCAGCAGCTCGAGTCGCGGAAGGCCGAGCTCGAAGGCGAAGAGGCGCCGGTCGACGTGGCCGCGCTGGCCGGCAGGCAGCAGGCGAGGCAACAGCGAAACGGCCAGCGCGCCAAGCGCCAGCCATAGCGATCGAGGGTCTACGACGTAGTACTGGCGGACGGTTCAGGTCGCGCCAGGAATGCTCGGCAGAGCCGGCGGCGGCGCCTCCTGGCCATCGCGAGCCGCCGGACCTCTGTCAATGAATTTTACGGTGGCGCGGCCTGCAGCCGGCTGCCCGAAGACTAAGTGCTTGATAGCGTAGCCCGGCGGCAAAGTGGAACGTCTCTTGCGAGTCAGGCGAGCCAATACGTCCTTACCCCATTCCACGCGCCCGGGACCGGCCCGAAACGCCGGAGTCCGGCAAGCGGAAGGGATCGGCTTGGACTGCGATGCCGTCAAGCCGCGACGCGGCTGATTGGGCGGAGGGACGCCTGATGCTCGAATACAAGGACGATCCATTGATCATGTCGCAAATACGCACCGCCGACTTTGCCCGGATGAGCACGTCCAAGCAGCTGTCGCTGTGGGCCATTCTTCGAGCGCAGGTGAGCAGCAAGAAGCAGCTCGAGTCGCAAACCCAAGACCCCCCGCCGGAGCAGAAGACGATTCCTGCCTCTCCCGCCAAGTAACGGTCGGACGAGTCGTGCGCTGCCGCGCGACGGACGGCAGCGCACGCGAGAGGCGTTAGCGCGTGAACAGCGCGATCAGGATGATGATCGGGATCGGCACACCGAGCAGCCACAACAGTATCGAGCGCATGATCGGAACTCCTGGTTGGTTGGTCGACGCCGCGCCGTCTCGGGCGCCGGCAGTTCTTCGGTTCAGCACTTGTTCCTACGCATGGACGCCGTCGCGCAACCGGCCGCCGATCGTGGCGGCGAAAGTTGCGGAGAACGCGCCGACCAGCAGCGCGATGAACATCCAAAGCGACGTATAGCTCGCGGCCTTGCGCGCGGCGTCGGCGGCCTCACGCGCTTTGGCTTCGGTGTCGGCTGCGACCGACTTGGCCCGCGTATAGGCGTCGTTGACGCGCTTGTCCGCGTCCTCCGGGCTCAATCCGGTTCGCGCCGCCACCACTTGCGAGACATAAAGACGGTCCGACGGAGAGAGATCTCCGCTGCGCAAGCCGTTGGCGAAAATTCTGCCGACTTCGGCGCGCGTCGCGCTGTCATCCGCGGCGGGCGCTTCGGCTGGTTTGTCGGTCCGAAACAGGCTGTCGACGTAATACGCGTTGGGATCGGCCCCTTCCGGCGCACGTCCCGGCGTCACGCCGGTTGTTAGCGCGGCCATCCCCGCGGTCCCTGCCCCGGCAACGGCGGCGCCGGTGCCGGCCGCCGCGACTTTGGCGGTGCCGCCGACGAGCGCTCCGGCCGCCGACGTCAGCACTGCGGCGGTGATCACCGTCCCGACGGCCCAGGCGATGAATCCATGCGCGGTGTCGCGAAAGAAAACCTCGTCGCCGTGCACGTCGACCCAGCGGGTGCGCAGGCGCCCCGCGAGATAACCCCCGATCGCCGAAGCGATCGCCGACATCAGCAGCAGCCAGATCGCCCCGGCGACGGTCATCGTCGTCGCCGATGCGCCGGATCCTGACCAGGGCGACACGGCCGCGAAGCCCAAGCCTGTGCCGAGCGCGACCAGTATCAGTCCCATCGCCGCCGCGGCAAACGCGCCGCCGATGATGGCGCCCCAGGAAATGGCGGACGCCGTCGATTCATTCGCTGTCCCTACCGCGACTACCGCCTTTTCAGGCCGGTAGACCGCGGCTTGCGGTGCTGTCGTTTGCATGGCCCCTCCTTGTTGTCGATTGCGGCGAATCGCCGCGCTCGCCAGTTCGATGCAAGTCGCGTGCCACGCGAGTTCGGCGCGATCATGGGCAATGCGGCGGTATTTGCGCTGCGACCGCTGTACGAATTACTCGCGCGCCAGCAAACGTGCCGGCAACACTAACAAAGGCTGCGAGCGGATAACCGCAGGTTCAGGCCGCGGCGCGCAGCTCGGACGGCTCGAGACGTTTGGGCTTGATGCGCCGGGTGCGCAGCGATGACCTGAGCGTCGCGGCGAGCGACGCCGCCGACGCCCGCTTGGCGCGACGCGCTTGCTGGCGCAGGAACGCCGGGACCAGGCGCTCGGCTCGCCGCGGCGCGCCGGCGATTCGCTCGCCGATCCCCTTGTGCAGCGCCCCGCTTCGCCAGGCATCGAACACCAGCGGGTTGATGTAGGACTTGCGGCAGACGGTGGGCGTGTTGCGCAGATCGCTCGCCACCTGCTTGATGGCATCGACGATGCACGCCTTCAACGCCCGCTCGCTGGCCGGGTCCGGCAGCGGTGTGCCGTGCATGATCGCGATCGCCCGCAGAGTCGCACCCCAGGTGCGGAAGTCCTTGGCGGTGAAATCGTCGCCCATCGCCTCCTTCAGATACTGGTTGACCTGGTCGGAGTCGATCGGGCGCCGCTCGCCGGTCTCGTCGACGTACTGGAAAAGGCGCTGCCCCGGCAGCTCGTGGCAATGGCGGACGAGCCGGGCGAGCCGCTTGTCGTCGACGGCGATCTCGTGCTCGGCGCCGCCCTTGCCGCGGAACCGGAACAGCAGGCGGCCGTCGCGGACGAACTGGACGTGGCGGTTGCGCAGCGTCGTCAGGCCATAGCTGTCGTTGTCTCGCGCGTATTCGGCATTGCCTATGCGCACGCGCGTCGCGTCGAGCAGGCTCACGATGACCGCAAGCACCTTTTCCCTCGGCAGTCCGGGGAGTGCCAAGTCGCGGCGCAAGCGCCGGCGCAGCCGCGGCAGCGCTTCGCCGAAGGCCGGCATGCGCTCGAACTTGGCGCCGTCGCGCAGCTGCCGCCATTTCGGATGGTAGCGATACTGCTTCCTGCCGCGGGCGTCGCGTCCGGTCGCCTGCAAATGCCCGTTCGGCTTGCGACAGATCCAGACGTCTTCGTACGCGGGCGGAATCGCGAGGCTCGCGATGCGCTTGAGCTCGGCCTCGTCGGTCAGCTGCTCGTCGCCCAGCATGTAAACGAACTTGTCGCCCTGCCGTACGCGCCTGATGCCCGGGCTCGCGTCGGAGACGTAGACCAGGCCCGCGGCGGCCAGGATCGCCTTGGACTCTGCCGTGCGCTCGCTCAGCTCGTCCACGTCAACCCTCGTAACGGACGCGCTTGAACATCGCGCGCGTCACCGTTTGACGAACCTCGCCGATCGCCGCCCACGGATCCTGGCGCAAACCGCGCAGGCGCTCGGGGATCGTGCGGACGTTGAAGTGATCGAAGCGCACGTCGGTATCGAGCTCCTTCCAGCCGATCGGCGTCGACACCGGCGCCTTGGCGCGGGCGCGGATCGCGTACGGTGCGATCGCGGTCGCGCCTTCGGCGTTGCGCAGGTAGTCGATGAAAATCTTGCCCTTGCGCTGTGCCTTGGACACCGTCGCGATAAAGCGGTCGGGGAAGGTGCCGACCAGGAGATCGGCGACCGCCTTGGTGAAGCCTTTTGCCTGCGTCCAGTCGAGCGTCGGACGGATCGGCACGACGACGTGGAGGCCCTTGCCGCCCGTCGTCTTGAGAAACCCTTCGAGCCCCAGGTCGTCGAGCAGTGCGCGCAGCACGCCGACGGCTTCGACGATTTGCTTCCACGCGATGCCGTCGTCCGGATCGAAGTCGAAGATCAGGCGATCGGGGCGATCGAGCTTCGGCGCCCTCGACCCCCACGGATGCAGTTCGACCACGCCCCATTGCACCAGCGCAACCAGCGCCGGAAGCGAATTGGCGGCGAAATAGGTTGCGGTTCCCTCACCCTCGGGCACCTCGACCCGCGTCACTGCGGCGTTGACGCTCTTGTCGGCATGCTTCTGGAAAAAGCATTGCTTGCTCCAGCCGTCCGGACAACGCACCAGGGCCAGCGGACGGTCGCGCAAGTGCGGCAGGATCCAGTCGGCGATAGCCTCGTAGTAAAGCGCCAGGTCGCGCTTGACGAGCTTCGCCTCGGGGAAGAGCGGCTTGTCGGGATGCGAAAGCTTGATGCCGGCGACGGTATCCGATCCTCCCGACGCAGGCGCGGTCTTGTCGCCGGATGTTGCGCGAGCCGACGCCGCGCGCGTCGCGCTCGCTCGAGCGGCCGCGGCGCGCGTCGGGACCGCCTGTCCGGGGGCATCCGGCGCGGCGTCGCCATCGCTCGCTTTGACCGGCGTCGCCTGTTCGCGCACGACGTCGGTCGCCTTCTTGTCTTCGCGCAAGCCCTGGAACGACGGATGGCGGAGCGCGCCGTCATTGCTCCACTCGGTGAACGCGATTTCGGCCACCAGCTGCGGCTTCACCCAGTGCGCGCCCTTGGCTTCGAAGCCGCGCGGCGGGTTGATGAACGGCGCTTCTTTTTGCTCCAGCTTCCCGAGGACCGGCCGCAGCTTGGTCAGCGTCTTGTCGTCGAATCCGGTGCCCACCTTGCCGGCGTAACGGAGCTTGCCGCCTTCATAGATGCCCAGCAGCAGCGCGCCGAAACCGCTGCGGCTGCCCTGCGGGTCGGTGAAGCCGCCGATCACCATTTCCTGCCGTTGCCCGCACTTGACCTTCAGCCAGTCACGCGTGCGCACGCCTTCGCGATACGCCGAATCGGCGCGCTTGGAAACCGCGCCTTCGAGTTTCAATTTGCAGGCCTGCGCGAAGAATTCCGCGCCCGAGCCTTGCACGTCGACGCTGTAGCGCAGAATGGGATCGGACTTGCCCACCAGCGCGCGCAGCAGTTGCTTGCGCTCGCTCAAGGCGACGCCCCGGAGGTCGTAGCCATCCTGGTAGAGGAGGTCGAACACGAAATAGCTGATGTTCTTCGCGCGCGGATCGGACAGCGCGTTTTGCAGCTGCTGGAAACTGGTCAGCCCTTGCGCGTCGGCGACCGCGATCTCGCCGTCGAGCCAGGCCTGGTCGACGTCCAGCCGCTGCAGCGAGGCGACGACCGACGGCAGCACCGACGTCCATTCCTTGCCGTTACGCGAGTAGATGCGAACCTCGCCGTGGTCGATCCGGCTGACCATGCGATAGCCGTCGAACTTGACCTCGTGGATCCAGTCGTCGCCGGTCGGCGCACTGTCGACCAGGGTTGCCAGCGTCGGCGATAGCGACGCCGGCAATCTGGCCTTCTTCGCGCCGGCGGCCGACGCCGGAGACACCGGCGCTGCCTTGTCTTCGCCGTTGGCGCCGCTCGCGCTCGCTGCGCGCGACGCCTTGC
>DATNAR010000045.1:0-8563 GCA_035607385.1 Casimicrobiaceae bacterium | reverse complement strand
GATCAGCCGCGCGAGCCACGCCGCCCCTGGCTCCTCGTTCGCATATTCGACGCTGCCTCCGGGCTGCATCAGCTCGTACGGGCTCATCGCCGCGTCGCCGACGAAGATCAGTTTCCAGTCGTGCCCATATTTGTGCAGCAGGTCGATGGTCGCGACGCGCTCGTTGCGGCGGCGGTGGTTGTCGCGCCAGACGTGGTCGTAGACGCAGTTGTGGAAATAAAAATACTCGAGGTGTCGGAACTCCGATTTCGCCGCTGAAAAGAGCTCCTCGCAGACCTGGACGTGCGGATCCATCGAGCCGCCGACATCGAGGAACAGCAGCACCTTGATCCGGTTGCGCCGCTCCGGCCGCATCTGAACGTCCAGCCAGCCGGCGTTGCGCGCCGTGTGCTCGATCGTCGTGTCGAGATCGAACTCGTCGGGCACGCCCTGGCGCGCGAAGCGCCGCAGCCGGCGCAACGCGATCTTGATGTTGCGGGTGTTGATCTCGACCGAGTCGTCGAGATTGCGGAACGTGCGCTCGTCCCAGACCTTGATCGCGCTGCGGCTGCGGCCGCCCTGCTGGCCGACGCGTATGCCCTCGGGATTGTAGCCGTACGCGCCGAACGGACTCGTGCCGGCAGTGCCGATCCATTTCGACCCGCCCTGGTGGCGCCCTCGCTGCTCGGCCAGTCGCTGGCGCAGCGTGTCGATCAGCTTGTCCCAGCCGCCAAGCGCTTTGACCAGCGCCTTTTCCTCCTCGCTCAGCGTCCCTTCGATGATCTTGCGCAACCATTCCTCGGGGATCTCGGCGTAAACGTCGAGCAGGCCGGCGACACCCTTGAAGTAGCTGCCGAAGGCCAGGTTGAAGCGGTCGTACAGCGCCTCGTCCTTGACCAGGCAGGTCCGCGCGAGAAAATAGAAGTCGTCGATGCTGGTCGATACGACATCGTGCTTGAGCGCATCGAGCAGCGTCAGGAACTCGCGGGTGCTGACCGGCAGCTTCGCGGACTTCAGATGCAGGAAAAAGTCGATCAGCACGGTGCTATCGCGGCCGCTCGAGCTGGAACTTCAGATGCTGCCGCACCGCCGGCCATTCGCCGTCGATGATGCTGAAAACGACGGTGTCGCGCTTCGAGCCGTCGGCAAGCAGCTGGTGGTTGCGCAGCACGCCGTCCTGTTTCGCACCGAGACGCTCGATCGCGACGCGCGACGCATGGTTGAACCAGTGCGTGCGAAATTCGACCGCGATGCAGCGCAGCACGTCGAATGCGTGCGTCAACAGCAGCAGCTTGCATTCGGTGTTGATCGCCGTGCGCTGCACGCGCTTCGAATACCAGGTATGCCCGATCTCGAGTCGACGGTTGGTCGCGTCGACGTTGAAATAGCGGGTGCAGCCCACGACGTCCCCGGTCGCGTTCTGGCGCACGGCAAACGGCATCGCCCCAAGACGCTCGCGCATGTCGAGCGCACGGGCGATGTATTCGCCGATCCGGTCCGGCGGCGCGACGCTGGTGTACCAGAGCCGCCAGAGCTCGCCGTCCGCGGCGGCGCCGCGCAGCGCGGCCTCGTGCTTCGCTTCGAGCGGCTCGAGCGTGGCATGCTCGCCCTTGAGCGTCACCGGCTCGATGAATGCCATGACGAGAGCTTCAGCGTCCGGTGCGCGCCATGAACGCGACGCGCTCGAACAGGTGCACGTCCTGCTCGTTCTTGAGCAACGCGCCGTACAGCGGCGGAACGATGATCTTCTTGTCGTTGCTGCGCAGCGCCTCGGGCGGGATGTCCTCGGCCAGCAGCAGCTTCAGCCAGTCGAGCAATTCGGAGGTCGATGGTTTTTTCTTCAATCCCGGGATGTCGCGCAGCTCGAAGAAGACCTCCAGCGCTTCCTGCAGCAAGGCCTTCTTCAAGCCTGGGAAGTGCACATCGACGATCCGGGCCATCGTCGCCTTGTCGGGAAACCTAATGTAATGAAAGAAACAGCGCCGCAGGAACGCGTCGGGCAGCTCCTTTTCGTTGTTGCTGGTGATGATGACGGTCGGGCGGTGACGCGCGCGTATCGTGTCCTGCGTCTCGTAGACGTAGAACTCCATCCGGTCGAGCTCGCGCAACAGATCGTTCGGAAACTCGATGTCGGCCTTGTCGACCTCGTCGATCAGCACCACCGCCGGCTTTTCCGAATCGAACGCCTGCCAGAGCACGCCGCGCTTGATGTAGTGCGCGATGTCGGCGACGCGGTCGTCACCGAGCTGCGAGTCGCGCAAGCGGGACACGGCGTCGTATTCGTACAGGCCCTGTTGCGCCTTGGTCGTCGATTTGACGTGCCACTGCATCAGCGGCCGGCCGAGAGCGCGCGCAATCTCCTCGGCAAGCATCGTCTTTCCGGTGCCGGGCTCTCCCTTGACCAGCAGCGGCCGCGCCAGTGTCACCGCGGCGTTGACGGCGAGCATCAGATCGGGCGTCGCGACGTAGGTGTCGGTGCCCTCGAACCGCATCGTCATTTCTCCGTCCGGCGCAATCGGCTGCATCGTCGCCTCCTGTTTCGAGTTTAGCGCATAAGCCATTGCAGCAGCCAGAGCGCGACCATGCCGACGCCGATGGTCAACAGCGTGTTGCGCCAGCGCCAGGCGACGACGGCGGCGACAAGCGCCGCGATCAGCTTGACGTTGCCGGCGTCGAGACTCAGCGCCCCCGGCGCCGCGAACACGATCGCCGGCACGACGATCGCGGTCAGCATCGCCGCCGGAACATGACGCAATGCACGCGCCAGCAACGGCGGCATCTCGCGGCGCGCGAACAGCGCGATGAACGACAGGCGCGCGGCAAAGTTGATCGCGCCGACGATGAAGATCAGCGACCAGATCACGAGCTGGCTAGTTTCCAGGCTCGACCTCCGCGGTCGCGCTGCGTCCGAAGATCCGATCGGCGACGACCCCGGCGACGATACCGGCGAGACCGGCGCAAATCATCGACAGCCGCATCGGCATCGCATCCAGCGCGATCGCCGCAATGGCGGCGGTCGCGAACACGATCACCGCGGCCCGCTCATGCAGCAGCGGCGCCAGGATGGCGAGAAAGCACAGGGGCACGACGAATTCGAGCTGCCACGATGCCGGAATGACGGCACCCGCCAGGATGCCGGCGATCGTGGCGATCTGCCACGCCAGCCAGAGCACGGCGCCGCCGCCGACGAAATACGAGACGTTGGCGCGCAGATCCGGCGATTCGCGAAAGCGGCGGATCGCCGAGGCGAACGCCTGATCGGTCAGCAGGAATGCGACCAGGTGCCGCCAGCGCTGGTCGACCGGCTTGAGATACGGGGCCATCGCCGCGCTGTACATCAGGAAGCGCAGACTCACGACGAAGCAGGACAGCACGATCACGGCCAGCGGCGCGCCGGCGGCGAGCAACTGTGCGGCGATGATCTGGGCAGCGCCGCTGAACACGATCATCGACATCGCGAGCGCGGCCACCGGCGAGGCGCCGGCGCTGATCGCGCCGACCCCGCACACGATGCCGAACGGGATCAGGCCGACGGTCATCGGCAGCATGTCGCGCGCGCCTTCGATGAACGCCGGACGGGAGAAGTGAGTGCGCATGGGGAACAAACGCGAAGGGCCTGCGGCCGACGATCGCGCGCCCGCCGCAAGCCCTCAAGAGCATTCGCTCGGATTATAGCGCAGCCGCGCGATAATGGCCGTTTACCAACCCGAAGAGGAGTCATCCGGTGGATCTTCCGATCAATCAGTTCAAGCGCGCGATCGCATCCGGTCGCACGCCGCTCGGTGCGTGGCTCGGCAGCGGCGCGCCATCGACCGCCGAGGCGCTCGGCTGCGCCGGCTTCGACTTCCTGGTCGTCGACACCGAGCACACGCCGATCGACACGCCGCAGATGATCGACATCCTGCGCACGATCGCCGGTACGCCGGCGCAGGCGATCGTGCGGCCGCCGTGGAACGACATGGTGATGGTCAAGCGCGCGCTCGACGCCGGTGCGCAATCGCTTTTGCTGCCGTTCGTGCAGAACGCCGAGGAGGCGCGGCGCGCGGTCGCCTACACGCGTTACCCGCCGGACGGCGTGCGCGGCGTCGCCGGAACGCACCGCGGCAGCCGCTACGGCACCGTAGCCAATTATCTGAAGCGCGCAAGCGAGGAGATCTGCGTAATCGTCCAGATCGAAACGCTGCCCGCGCTCGCCAAGCTGGACGAGATCGCCGCCGTTCCCGGCATCGATTCGATTTTCATCGGACCGAGCGATCTTTCAGCGTCGATGGGCCACCTGGGCGATATCACGCATTCCGCGGTGCAGGAGCATCTGGCGGCCGCCGCCAAAGCCTGCCGGCGCGCCGGCAAGCCTTCGGGCATCATCGGCCCGACGCCGGATATGGTCGCGCGCTTCCTCGATTACGGCTATTCGTGGGTCGCCATCGGGTCCGACATGGGTTTCATGGTGGGGCGTGCACAGGAATACCTGTCGAGGTTTCGCACTGCAAGCGCCGCGGCCGACAAGCCGGCAGCCCGGTGAGCCCGCGGCACTTGTTTTCTTGTACGATGCACGTTTGGATCAGCGGGATCGCGTGATGGAATCGCCGTTCGAGTGCGTGCTCGACGCCAGGGCCAGCCTCGGTGAATGCCCGGTGTGGTCGACCGACGAGCAGGTCCTCTACTGGATCGACATCAATGCGCCCTCGCTCAACCGCTTCGATCCGGCGTCCCGCGCAAATCTCGCCTGGCCAATGCCTTCGGCGATCGGCTCGTTCGCGCTGCGCGAACACGGCGGATTCGTCGCGGCGCTGCGCGACGGCATCTGGCTGGTCGACCCGACGGGAAGGCTAGGCGACCGCATGGCCGAGGCGCCGTACGATCCATCGCACCACCGGTTCAACGACGGGCGCGCCGATCGGACCGGACGCTTCTGGGCCGGTACGATGAACGAGCGTCGCGACGCCGCCAGCGGCGCGCTGTATTGTCTCGATGGCTATTTCACGCTGACCCGCGTGCTCGAGGGCATCACGATATCGAACGGGCTTGCGTGGAGTCCCGACGGCCGGACGCTCTACCATGCCGACACGCCGGCGCGCACGATCAACGCCTACGCGTTCGACGAAGCCGCCGGCACCGTCAGCGGCAAGCGCGAATTCGCCCGTTTCGACGGCGAGACCGAACGGCCCGACGGCGCGGCGGTCGACCGCGACGGCTGCTATTGGATCGCGTTCTATCGCGGCGGCAAGATCGCGCGCCTGTCGCCGCGGGGCGAGCGCCTCGCCGAATATCCGGTGCCCGCGATGTGCCCGACGATGTGCGCATTCGGCGGCCCGGACCTGCGCACGCTCTACGTGACGACGGCGCGCCAGCATCGCGAGCCGGACGAGCTCGCGCGGCTGCCGAAGTCCGGCGGACTGTTCGCGATGCGGGTCGACACACCGGGGCTGGAGGAGCCGAAATTCGCCGGCTGATCGCCGTCCGCTGACGCGGAACGACATCGCCTAAGCAATCTCGCCGACTCCTGCCCGAATATCATGCGCCTCGACAGCAGCGACTACGTACCGATCGATGCATCCAGCAGTCTCGGCGCATCGGCCTCGGGGGCATCGTTCGCCACCTCGACCGGCGACATGCTCGAGATCGGCAGCTTCGGCCCCGGCATATTCCGTCTTCGCGTCGGGCCGAACACGCGACCCGACTACGGACTGATCACCGCCCGCGCGCAGCGCTGCGATGTCGCCCAGCCGTCGCGCGGGCTGTGGACGTTCACCGCCGGCGATGGATCGCTCGAGCTCGCCGGAACGCCGTTGACCTTGCGGCTGTTCTACGGCGGCAAGTCCGTGCTCGCATCGATCACCGACCGGACGCGCGACGGCCGCACGCGATTGCCGGCGGTCGGCCGCGCGCGAAACGGACAGTCGTGGCTGGCGGCGTACGCGCTCGCGTCGGGGGAACCGGTCTATGGCCTGGGGGCGCAGACTGCCACGCTCAACAAGCGCGGGCAGCTCGTGCAGTCGCAGGTCGAGCCGGCCGGCGCCTCGCTTTCCGCGTCGGGCGCGAGTGTCCCGTTCTGCTGGAGCCCCGGCCCCGGCGGCGGCGCCTGGGGCGTCTATGTCCACACGCCTTCGCGCGTGCTGCACGGGGTCGGCTATCCCGACTGGTCGCAGCGCTCGTACGGCCTGGTCGTCGACGACGAAGCGCTCGATCTGGTCCTGATCGCCGGGCGCGATCCGGCGCAGGTGATCGAGCGCTACGCCGCGCTCACCGGACGCGCACCGGAAGTGCCGCGATGGAGTCTGGGCGTATGGATCGCGCGCCCCGAAGGCGCGAGCGCCGACGACGCCGTGGCGGCAGCCGCAAGTCTGCGCGAGCGTCGCCTGCCGTGCGACGTCCTGACGCTCGATGGCACGGCGCCATGGGATCGATGGACGTCGTTCGACTTTCGCTGGGACGCCAGGCGCTATCCGGACCCCGCCGCCGCGTTCGGCAGGATCAGGCAACACGGCTTCAAGCTTGGCGTCTGCGAGCAGCCTGCGATATCGATTCACTCGCCGCTGTTTCATGATCTCGCCGCCAGAAAATACCTGATGACCGGCGCGGCAGGCGCACCGTACGAGCGCGTGCCCCGTGTCGGGCCCGATGATGCCCCTCCCGGCGCGCAGCTCGCGCCGCCGTCGGGCATCATCGACCTGACCAATCCTGCCGCCTACGCCTGGTGGCGCAACGCGCACGAGGCCTTGTTCAAGGCCGGCGTCGATGTCGTCGAGGCCGACGGCGGCGATGACGTGCCGGCCGATGCGGTCGCATTCAACGGCGACACGGGAGCGCGTCTCGCCAACGTCTATCCGCTGCTCTACGAGCGCTGCGTGTTCGACGCCGCCGAAAAATTCGCGCCGCCGGAACAGGCGCCTCCGCTGATCTGGAGCCGCGCCGGATGGAGCGGAAGCCAGCGCTATCCGGTGCAATCGAACGGCGAAACCCAAGGCGACTGGGAGGGCCTGGCCGCGAGTATTCGCGCCTGCCTGTCCAACGGCATGAGCGGCGTGCCATACCACGCCTGCGAGGTCGGCGGCTACGGTGCGGAACCGCCGGCGGCGGAGCTTTATCTGCGCTGGCTGCAGGCCGGCGTCTTCGCGTCGCACCTCAAGCTTCGTGCCGGAGCCGGGCGCGATCCCTGGCCGCTCGATGCCGGGGAGGAAAAAATTGCGCTGCAATGGCTGGAATTCCGCTACCGGCTGTTGCCTTATCTCGGCACCGTCGTCGCGCAGGCGAGCAAGAGCGGCATGCCGGTGATGCGCGCGATGCCGCTCGCGTTTCCCGGCAACGCGCTGACCCGCGGCCACGATATGCAATTCATGTGCGGCGAGGCCTTGCTGGTCGCGCCCGTCTTGGCGCCCGGCGGCGAAGTCGACGTCGCATTGCCGCCGGGGGCATGGTACGACCTCGCTACGCGGCAGCGGCTGGCGGGACGGCAGGTGATCCGCTACCGCGCCACGCTCGACCGCTTTCCGGTGTTCGGACGCGAAGGGTATGCGCTGCCGCTCGGGCCGGCCGTGCAGCACACCGGGGAAGCCGACCGCGACAATCCGCTGAATGCGCTGTGGGTGTTCGGCAGACCCGCGCATGCGCTCGACGGCTTCGCGCAGGCGAGCATCGTACCCGGCGCAGACGGCGCGACAGTCAGTGCGGCGGCCACCGTCGAGGTCGAGATTTTCGGCGACGCGACCGGCATCCGGCTCGACACCCGGTGACTTGAGCGCGCGATGAACGCGGGTACGATCGTCGTTACCATCGGCGAGCCCGCCGGCATCGGTCCCGATCTGGCCGTGCGCCTCGCCGAGCGGACGTGGCCCGCGCGGCTGGTGCTGGCCGGCGATCGCGAGCTCCTGCGGGAGCGCGCGCGAAGGCTCGGCGCCGGCGTGCGTCTGGTGCCGTACCTGCGCGGCCGCGCGGCGACGCCGGGCGCGCTTGAAGTCGCGCATTTTCCGGTTGCGGTCCCCGTCCAGGCAGGGCGGCTCGACGCCGCCAACGCCCGAACGGTGATCGCTTCGCTCGATGTCGCGGTGGCCGGCTGCATGGCGGGCGAATTCGCGGCGATGGTCACCGCACCGGTGCAGAAAAGCGTGATCAACGACGCCGGCATCGCATTCACCGGCCACACCGAGTTCCTCGCGCAACGCACCGGCGCGCCCGGGGTCGTCATGCTGCTGGTCGGCGCTGCGCCGTGGGGGTCGCTGCGCGTCGCGCTGGCGACGACGCATCTGCCGCTGTCCGCCGTGCCGGCGGCGATCACGCGCGAAACGCTGACGCGGACGCTGCGTATCGCCGTCGCCGACCTCCAGCACAAATTCGGCATCGCCAAGCCGCGCCTGGGCGTCTGCGGCCTCAACCCGCACGCCGGCGAAGGCGGCTACCTCGGCCGCGAGGAGATCGATGTCATCGGCCCGGTGCTGACCGCGCTGCGCGCCGAAGGGCTCGACGTCGCGGGCCCGTTGCCCGCCGACACGGTGTTCGTTCCGGCCAAGGCGCGCGACTACGACTGCATCGTCGCGATGTACCACGACCAGGGACTGCCGGTGCTCAAGCACGCGAGCTTCGGCCA
>DATNAR010000042.1:0-4643 GCA_035607385.1 Casimicrobiaceae bacterium | reverse complement strand
CGGAATATGCCGCGCGGCGGTGTGCGCGATCAGGTTCGGCCACAGCTCGGTCTCCAGCAGGAACCCGGCGGCCGGACGAAAGTGCCCGAGAAAGGCTTCGACGGCAAAAGGCAGGTCGTACGGCAGCCAGGTCTGGATGACGGTGTCGCCGTAGAGCGCGCGGCCGGTGTCACGGCCGGTTGCGGTCATGTGCGTCAGCACGATGGCCATGTCGGGATAGGCGCGGCGCAGGTGTTCGAGCAGCGGCAGCGCAGCGCGCGTTTCGCCGACCGACACCGCGTGCACCCACCAGACATGCGGCGATAACGGCGCGGCGCGATAGCGGCCGAAGCGCTCGCCCCACGCGCGCCGGTAGCCGGGCTCGTGGCGTCCGCGCCACCACAGCCGCAGTGGCAGGAACGGCAGCAGCGCCGTGCCGGCAAGCGTGTATAGCGCGCGCGCTACATCCATCAGCAGTCCGGCAGGGTGCGCAGCAGCGCACCGACGGCGGCGATGACTGCCCGCGGTGTGGGAACGGCGCCTATCCCGCCGAGGTCGCGGCAGTGCGGGCCGGCGCGCGCGACGCCGGCGAGCCGCGGATCGGTCGCGACGAACAGCGCGACCGTCGGCGCGCGCAACGCTGCTGCTAGATGCACAAGACCGGTGTCGACGCCGCAAACGACCTCGGCGCGGGCCAGAAGCGCAGCGATCTCGGGCAGCTCGCGCCGTGCGCCGACGACCGCGCCTGCGATGCCATCGGCGAGCCGGCCGCTGCGCTCGGCTTCGTCGCTGCTCCCCCACGGCAGCAGCACGGCGAGACCGGCCTGCGTAAAGTGTGCGATCAGCGCGCGCCAGTGCGCTTCGGGCCAAAGCTTGTCGGCGCGGCTGCTCGCATGCACGAATACCGCGTACGGCGACTCGGGCGCGGCGACCAAGGGTGGCGGAACCAGATCGAAGTGCGGCGGACCGTCGAGCGTGTAGCCAAGGGCAGCGGCGGCGAGCTGCCGGCAGCGGTCGATCAGATGCTGCGCCGGATCGATCCGGTAGCGGCGACGATAGCTCAAGCTTGCCGCGGGCTCGCGGATGCTGGCGCGGTCGGGACCATGCACCGGCCCGCGCGCGAGCCAGGCCAGCAGCGCGCCCTTGACCTGCTCCTGCAGATCGAGCACCAGATCGTAACGCTCGCGGATCAACACGCGGCGGAAAGCCGCGGCTTCACGCCAGGTCGTGCGGTCGAAGACCTTGTGCCGCCAGCGACGCAGCGCGACCGTGATGACGCGATCGACGCCGCGATGCATGGCGAGCAGCGGCGCAAAAGCTTCCTCGGCGACCCAGTCGACTGCGATGCCGGGACGATGTCGCCGGATGTCGTGCACGATAGGCAAGGCATGCACGATGTCGCCGAGTGACGATGGTCTGATGATCAGCACGCGACTCACCGGATGCGCCTCACGAGGATCGCAGCGGACGATGCCGCCTGTGCTTTGCTTGCGGCCGGCCGGCGGATGACTTGCCGGTGCGTTGCACGTAGAATGGGCCGCCCTCCGTCGCATGCCGCATCGGAGACTCTTCTGCCCCGACGCCCGACGCGTTGTCCGATCTTCAGCCCCGCCTGCCCTTGCCTGAATTGAGCCTCGTGGTGATCACGCGTGACGCCGGTGCGCAGCTTGCTGCCTGCCTCGATTCCGTGCGCTTTGCCGCGGAGACGCTGGTCGTCGATTCCGGCAGCCGCGATGATACCGTAGAAATCGCCCGCGCTCGCGGCGCGCGCGTGATCGAGCAGCCGTGGCTGGGATTCGGCGCACAGCGGCGCCATGCGGTGGAAGCGGCCGCGCACGACTGGGTGCTGTGCCTGGATGCCGATGAGCGGCTTTCGCCCGAGCTTGCGAGCGCCATCGGCGCAGCCCTGCGCGAGCCGGGTCATGTCGCGTTCAAGATGGCGCGGCGCAACCGTTTTTTCGGACGCTGGCTTCGCCACGGCGAAGGCTATCCCGACTGGACGATTCGCCTGTTCGACCGCCGCCGCGCGCGCTGGACCGATGACGTCGTCCATGAGCACGTCGTTGCCGACGGCCCCGTCGGACGCCTCGAAGGAGACCTTCTGCACGCGTCGGCCGAGTCGCTCGATGCTTACCTCGCCAAGCAGAACCGCTATTCGACGCTGCAGGCCGAGGCGATGCACGCGCGCGGCGAGCATTTCTCCTGGGTGCGGCTGGTCGGCTCGCCACTCGTGCGCTTCTTCCGCTTTTATCTGCTGCGCGCCGGTTTTCTGGACGGCTCGGCCGGTCTGGTCCACATCGCGATCGGTTGCTTCACCAGCTTCTGCAAGTACGCGAAGCTGCGGGCGCTCGAGCGGCCGGCGGACCGATGAGGGTTCCTGTCGCCGGCGCGGCCGGATTTGCTTCCGGGCGTGCGCGTCCGAGTCGCTCGGTTAACCCGCTGCGCGGGTCAGCCTTCGCCAAAACCGGCGGCAGCATTACGACGCGATGAAAATCCCGGCGCGATGAAAATCCTTGTCACCGGGGCGGCCGGATTTATCGGCATGCATCTCGCGCTGCGGCTGGCGCGCGACGGCGCCGACGTGACCGGCGTGGACAACTTCGATCCGTATTACGACGTCGCGTTGAAGCGCGCGCGTGCGGATCAGCTGGCGCGCGCCGGTGTGCGGTGCATCGAGCTCGACCTGGCTGATCACGCGGCGACGGCGGCCTTGTTGCGCGACGGTCGATATACGCACGTCGCGCATCTGGCCGCACAGCCGGGCGTTCGCTATTCGCTGCAGAATCCGGCCGCCTACATCCGCAACAACATCGATGCGTTCGCTTCGGTCATCGAGGCATGCCGCCACGCCGGCGTCGAACACCTGGCCTACGCATCGAGCTCGAGCGTATACGGCGCCAACCACACGCTGCCATACTCGGAGGATCAGCCGGTCGATCATCCGATGAGCCTTTACGCGGCGACCAAGAAGGCCGATGAGCTGATCGCGCACAGCTACAGCCATCTGTACCGGCTGCCGACGACGGGCCTGCGCTTCTTCACCGTCTACGGCCCGTGGGGCCGGCCCGACATGGCCGCTGCGCTGTTCACGCGCGCGATCGTCGCCGGCACGCCGGTCAAGGTGTTCAATTTCGGCCGGGTCCGCCGCGACTTCACCTATATCGACGACGTCGTCGAAGGCGTCGTGCGCGTACTCTCGATCGTACCCGGAGCCGCCGACGCAGGCGCGGCGCCCTATGCGATCTACAACATCGGCAACCATACGGCGATCGATCTGGAATCGTTCATCGGCGAGCTCGAGCGATTGCTGGGCAAGCGCGCGATCCGCGAGTACCTGCCGCCACAGCCGGGCGACGTGCCGGCGACGTTTGCGGCAATCGACCGGCTCGCGGCGGCGACGGGATTCGCACCGACGACGCCGCTCGCCGAAGGCTTGCGCCGCTTCGTGGCGTGGTATCTCGACTACTATCGAGTCGACGGATCGGCTCGCGCGACATGATAGAATCCGCGCCCCGGGCAGCCACCTCGCTCGCCTTCGGGCGCATGGAGCTCGCATGATCCTGGTCACCGGCGGAGCCGGATTTATCGGCGCCAATTTCGTGCTCGACTGGCGCGCGGCAGGCGACGAGCCCGTCGTCAACGTCGACAAGCTGACCTACGCGGGCAATCTCGGCAGCCTGGCCGCGCTCAAGGACGACCCCGATCATCATTTCGTGCGCGCCGACATCGGCGATCGCGCGACCATCGAGGCATTGCTGGCCGCGCACCGGCCCAATGCGATCGTCAATCTTGCCGCCGAGAGCCATGTCGACCGCTCGATCCATGGTCCGGCCGCGTTCATCGAAACCAACGTCGTCGGCACGTTCGCGCTGCTCGAGGCCGCACGCGCCTACTGGTCGTCGCTAAAGGATCCCGAGCGCTCGCGCTTTCGGTTTCTGCACGTTTCGACCGACGAAGTCTACGGTTCGCTCGGGCCCGATGCCGGCGGATTCTGCGAGACGACGCCTTATGCGCCGAACAGCCCGTACTCGGCGTCGAAAGCCGCCTCCGATCATCTTGTGCGTGCCTACCACCACACGTACGGTCTGCCGACGCTTACGACCAACTGCTCGAACAACTACGGGCCGCTGCAGTTTCCCGAAAAGCTGATCCCGCTGATGATCGTCAATGCGCTCGCGGGCAAACCGCTGCCGGTCTACGGCGACGGCAAGAACGTACGCGACTGGCTGTACGTCGGCGATCACTGCGCGGCGCTACGCACGGTGCTCGCGCGGGGGACGCCGGGCGCCACCTACAACATCGGCGGCAATGCCGAAAAGACCAATATCGAGGTCGTGCATACGCTTTGCCGGATACTCGCCGAACTGCGCCCCGGCCGTGACTACAAGGCGCAGATCAGCTTCGTGCGCGATCGGCCGGGACATGACCGCCGCTACGCGATCGATTCGTCGAAGATCCGGAGCGAGCTCGGCTGGACGCCGCGCGAAACATTCGAATCGGGGCTTACGCGCACCGTGCGCTGGTACCTCGATAATCCCGCTTGGCTGCAGGCCGTCAGCAGCGGCGAATACCACAAGTGGATCTCGCTCAACTACACGGGCGAGGCGGCATGACGGCGCGCAAGGGCATCATCCTGGCGGGGGGCTCGGGAAGCCGGCTGTATC
>DATNAR010000414.1:0-8900 GCA_035607385.1 Casimicrobiaceae bacterium | reverse complement strand
ATCACTGCCGACATCGATGTGCGACTTGCGCGATTCTTCCGACATCCGGCGACGGTCGATACGCTGGACGCGTTCGTACGGAACGCCGCGGTCGTCGTGACGTGGTCGGAGCCGCTGCGCGATTATGTTGCGTCGCGTTTTTCCGATATCTGCACCGAGTTCGTGCCGCCGGGGTTCGACGTCGCCAGGGCTGCCGCGCTTCTTCAACGGGACCGTCCGCCCGCGGACGGCGAAGACGCTGTCATCCGAATCGGTTATCCGACGACGCCGCGACCGCGCGTGTCGTCACTCGTTGTTCCCCTCGTCGAGCACTTTCTGCGCTTATACGACCGGAGCGTGATGTTCGAATTCATCGGCTGGATGCCGGAGGCGCTCGGTGGCTTGCCGAATGTCGTATTCCATCGATGGATAGGCGATTACGACAAATACCTGGAATTCAAGATTTCGCGGCGCTGGCATATCGGCATTGCTCCGCTTATCGGCGACGGCTTCGAAAAGTACAAGACCAACAACAAATACCGCGAATACGGCGGCTGCATGGTCCCCGGCATATACAGCGACGTGTCGCCGTTCCGGGAAACGGTCGATGACGGAAAGACCGGGATACTGGTTGAAAACGATGTGGATGCGTGGATCGGAGCGCTCGAGAAGCTCGCGGCGTCCCCCGTGCTGCGGTCGGCGATTGCCCAGGCGGCGTTCGATGACGTGCGAAAACACCATGATCTGCGAACCACGGGCCGCCATCTCGCGGACACCGTCCTGACGATGACACGCCCGGCACACGATCGATGAGTGAACCCACGCGCAATCAATCCTGTCCCTGCGGAAGCGGATTGCGTTTCAAGGAATGCCACGGCAAGAAGGGTGCGGTGGGCGCGACGCAGCCGGATCCTGCCGGCGAGCGGCGGGCGGAGCTGATGGCGCGAGCGCTCGCGCACCGGCAAGCTTACCGCTACGACGACGCCGTTCGCGACTATGAGGCTGCGCTCGAGCAAGATCCCACTCGGCACGATGCGCGCTACATGTTGGCGGACTTGTGGCGCGAGCGTGGCGACCGCGGCCGGGCAAAGGCGCACATTGTCGAGGCCCTGGATCGGACTGCCTGGAAATCCGCGCTTTACCGGAGATTCCTTTCTGCGCTGCTGTCAGACGAGGCACCGGCCGGAGCGGACCCGGTGCCAGGACCCGGTGGCCTCGCAGGACCGGCCTCGCGCGCCAAGGCGGTGAGCCCTGACACACCGCTCGTGACGGTTGTCGTGCCCTGCCGAAACCACGCGATCTATGTCGAAGCCGCTTTGCGGTCGGTCTTCCGGCAAACTTATCGCCGGGTGGAACTGGTCGTTATCGACGACGGGTCGGACGATGGCTCCGCCGACGCGATCCGGCGGTGTCTGGCGGAGTCACCGTTCTCGCATCGTTTCGTCGCCCGGGAGCGCAGGGGTGCGCCGGAAACGGTCAATGAAGCCGCCGGACTGGCGACCGGAGCATTCATCTGTCTGCAGAATTCCGACGATTTCATGCACGAGGATCGTTTGCGCAGAATGGTGGCGAATATCGCCGGCGCCGGTGCGCCGTGGGGCTTTTCGTCAACCGAATGCGTCGATGCGGATGGCAATTACATCGATCCGTTGCACAACCGGTATGTCTACGATCTTTGCTGCGCAGTCGGCGACGCGCTTGCCGCGCCGGCGATCGGGTTTGCGCTGCTGAAGCAGAATATCGCCGCCTCATCCGGCAATCTGTTCATCTCGTCCGACCTGTTCCGAATGCTTGGCGGATTCCAGGCGTACAGGCATGTCCACGCCTGGGATTTCTGCCTCCGGGCCTTGCAACTGGCCGAGCCGGTATTCGTCCGCGAGGGAGTCTACTTCAAGCGCCTTCATCGGAGCAATCAAATATCGGCGACCCTCGTGGCGGTGCAAACCGAGGCTACCGAAGTGTGTCGCCGGTACGTGCAATGGGGCTGTACGGCTGGACAGTGCATCTCGCCTGTCGCGCCGTGTGTCGCCCGTTGGCCAACCGAGTTCAGGAAAGCGGTTCTCGAATCCGGTCTGGCGGACCTGGTCGACGCGCCGACGCTGCGCCGGCTGGCGCTGGGCCGGACCTAAAGCCGTGTTCGATCAGTGCGCGGCCGGCGCAGTCATCTCCCACGGCAGGCTGCGGGTCAGCAGCACGTTGAGCAGGTTGTCCTGGAAATTGATGTTGCCGGTAAGGCGGTTGTGGCGTTCGCACAGGAAAAACCAGTACGCGATCGGGATGAAGCTGTCCTCGTTCTGCGGCGCGCTGGGGTCGAGCGTCTCGCGCGCCAGCAGCGACGGCTTGGTCACGCTGCCGTCGCCCGGCTCGAGCATCAGCTCGTCGTAGCGCACGCCCGGCACCGGGCGATGAATATCGGCCGGGTACAGGCGCGCGACCGGCGTCTCGATTTCGTATTCCAGCGCCAGACGCGCCGGCGTCAGCGTGCAGTCGCCGCCGAACAGCACATAACGGATCGGCGTGGCAGGCTCGGGCGTCGACAGCGCCCACATGAAGCGGCGCGCGCGCTCGAGCCGGTAATCGAAATAGCGTTGCAGTGCCGCGATATATGCGTCGGCGTCAGCGCCGCGCGCGGCGCGGATCCGGGCCTGTACCGTGCGATCGAAGATCGACCAGCGATAGCGGCGCCAGGTCGCCCCGTCGAACAGCTCGTCGTCGAGCGGCGCGCCGGTGATGTCGATCAGCCACGTGACCAGCGGGTGCGGGAACAGCTGGTAGCCTGAAGGCAGCGTCGCCAGCACTTCCTGCGGGATCCGCTGCAGTCCGACCGGCTGTCCGATCAGGAAGGCGTGCAGCGACGAGGCCGAGCCCATGTTCGGCGTTCCGAGCAGGACCAGCTTGCGCACGCGCGTCGTGCCGTACAGCGTGACCTGCTGCTCGCTGCCGTCGAGCACGTCGACGGTGCCGTAGCGCAGGTAGTAGCGGGCGATCAGGCCGCCCATGCTGTGCGCGACGATGTCGACTCGCAGCGACGGATTCGCGTAGTCGCGTCGGATCGCTTCGATCAGCCGATCGAGCGCGCGCGCCGCTTCGACGTTATCCTGCCGCCAGTCGTACGGGAAAATGTAGTAGCGGCGCTCGCCGCGCGGGGCCGGTGTGCCGGGCGTCCCCGGCACGTAGCCGCCGAAGCGGCGCAGCGTTTCGATGATCTGCCCGTAGAAGTCGTGGCCCAGCGCGGCTTCGGCGATGCCATAGGCCTCGAGCTGATCGCTTTTCACCTGCAGCGTAACGGGATCGAAGTCGAGCGCGATATTCCGATACTCGCCGAACAGGATGTCGTTCGACGTGCCGGGCCAGACTTCGACGCCGGTTGCCCGGTCGCGCAGTCGCGAACCGAACACACCGGGAATGACGATGACCGGCGTCGGGTCGATGTCGCCGCCGCCGGCGCGATAGAGCCTGCCCAGGTCGGGCCGCGCCGGCTCCTCGCTGCACGCGCCGAGCAGTGCCGCCAGGCACAGCATCGACAGACATCGCCCGAGCGAACGCGACCCCGACGCTGCCCCGCCGCAATCACGCGTATTCATTCGCGTCGCGGCGGCGCGACGGTGACGACGTCGACCCGCTCCGGCGCCGACGAAACGATCGAAACGCGCCAGGCGACGCTCGCGGCGCCGACGCATTCGCGGCATAGATAAACCGCCGTGGCGACATCGCGGGTCAGAGGAGTACGAGCGACCCCGTTGGCGCTGACTTCGATTTGCGGCGGGAGCATCCATGGCACGTACGGGAAGGCGACGATCAGCGCTCGGTCGCCCGGCACGTTGGCGTCGATCGAAACCGCACGGGTCGGCAGCGGCGCGATCGCCGGCGGCGGGTAGACGCTGCCGTCGGGCGGCGGCAAGCCCCGCGTGGGCCACAGCACGTCTGCGGCATGCGTCACTCCAATCCCGCCGAAATAGATCGACGGCATCCAGCCCAGCGCGCGCCATGCGGGCCGCGCGATGCCGACCAGGTGCACGCCGGCGGCGGGCTCGATGCCCGCGAGGCGGACGTCGAGTATGCCGCAGTGCAGCCGGTGATCCAAGCCGAGATAGACGTGCTCGAGGTAGCCGTACGCGCCGTGCAGCACGATCGGGCCCTGCTGGCGGCAAAGAAAAACGCCGCTCGCGTCGACCGCGTGCGCGGGCAACCAGGGCTCGGCCAGCGCCGGCGCAGCGTCGTGTTGCTTGACGTCGAGCCGCGATGCGACGTCGAGCACGACGTCGCCCGAGGCGATCGTCGCGGCGATGCCGGCGGCGAACGCCGCGTGCAACAGCAGCGCAAGGCCGACGATGCCTCTCAGCAGCGCCGCCCCCCGTTCGTGCAGGCCGGCGCAAAGTCCGTACAGGCCCAGCGCTGCGAGCGCAGCGACCAGCGGCAACAGCGCATAAGTCATGTAGAACGGTGTCGCGGGTCGCAGCCACGCGATCAGCGCGGCAGCGGCGACGGTCGCGAGCAGTGCCGTGGCGACGGGCAGCGGCTGGCGCCGGGCGGCGAACAGGAGCCCGGCGAGCGCGGCGAGCTCGAGCGCGAGCACCGCGATGGTGGCGGCGGCCGGCACGCCGGGTGCCATGGCGAGAAAAGCGTCGGCGACGATGCGCGGGCCGTCCGCCAGCATCGCCCACAACAATGGCCCGGTGCCGAGCAGGTTGGACGCATGCATCGTGCTGCCGGCGTAAACGGCTGCTTGCGCGATGAGCGGCGCGGCTGCGGCTGTCCTGTCGGCAAGCAGCGGCGCGAACGGCAGGAGAGCGACCAGTATCGCCGGCACGCTCCAGCGCAGCAGCGCGCCGCCGCTGGGCATTGCGAGCAGGGCGACGATAGCGATGATCGGCGCCAACACGATCGTCGTCGGATGCGCGTGCAGCGCCAGCGAAAATGCAGCCGCCGCGGCCACCAGCCAGCGCGCTTGGCGCTGCTGCGCCAGGCGCACCAGCGCGTAGAGCACCAGCATGCTGCAGGTCGGCACCAGGTTGGTGTGCGAAAAGCCGACCAGCTGAAAGCTCGCCCATCCGGGCAGCGCCAGCAGCGCGCACCATAGAAGGCCGAAGCGCCGATCGATCAGCCGTCGTCCGGCCGCATAGGCGAGTGGAAATTGCAGGCTGGAGATGACGGCAACGAACACGGCGACGCCGAGCCATGAGCGGGACACCAGCATCGGCAGCGACAGCAGATAGAACCACAGCGGGCCCAGATGCGAAGTGCCGGCGAGCAGCGGCCCCTGCAGCGGCAGCGCGCCCAAGTCCCGGATCGCCAGAGCCGCGGCGACGTCGCGCGTCGTGTCGGGTCCGGCGGCGCCGAAGTAGCTGCTGGCGATGTGAATCGCCATAAACGCCGCGACCACCGCGGCGTCGGCCCGGCTCGGGCGCCGAGCCTTCGCATAGCGGCGCACCGGCACGTCGATCGCGTAGCTCATCGCGGCGTCATCCTCGCGCTGCCGGCTCGCGAAAGACCCAGAAGTGGTTGAGCGCGAAACTTACCGGCGGAACGACGACGATCGCTGCCGCGAGCCCGAGGTACGGCGAGGCATGCAGGAGGTGCACGACGCAGTACATGATGGCCGCGTTGAGCGCGAGACCCGCCAGCGCGGCCAAGGCGTAGCGCCACAGCCGCTGCGCCGCCGCATCGCGCACGGCGAATGTCCAGCGACGGTTCAGCGCGAAGCCGGTCAGCATGGCGACGACGAAGGCCAGCACGGTGGCGAGCACCGGCTCGACGTGGGCCAGCTCGATCACCGCGGTGAACACCGCCGCGTGCGTCGCGGTCGCCAGCGCACCGACCACCGCGAAGCGGCCAAACCGGTGCAGCAGCGTCGGCATCGGCCGCGCCGGGATCAGCCGGCGCCCGCGTCGTCGCGGTCGAAGCCGATGCGTTGCCGCACGACATACAGCGGCCGCGCCTTGACCTCGTCGTACACGCGTCCTAAGTATTCGCCGATGATGCCCAGCGAAAGCAGTTGCAGGCCGCCGAGGAACAGAACGACCACCATCAGCGATGCGTAGCCGGGCACGTCGACGCCGCGAACGATCGTGCGCGCGATCAGATAGACGCCGTACGCCAGCGCCACCAGCGCGAATACCAGCCCGACGACACTCCAGACCTTCAACGGCAGCGAGCTGAACGAGGTGATGCCATCGAGGGCCAGCCGCCACAGACGCCAGGCGCTGAATTTGGACCGCCCCTCGAGCCGCGGCTCGATGTCGTAGGAAACGGTCGTCTGGCGAAAGCCGACCCAGGCGTAGAGTCCCTTCATGAAGCGCGTGCGCTCGGGCAGCTTCCGCAGCGCGTCGACGACCGGACGCGACAACAGCCGGAAGTCGCCGGCATCGCGCACGACCGGCACCGTCGTCATCCGGGTGAAGACCGTGTGAAACAGCGACGACGCGGCGCGACGCAGCACGCCGTCGGTCGCCCGGTCGCGGCGCAGGGCGATGACGATATCGCTGCCGTCATGCCAGCGCGCGACGAGCTCGGCGATGACCTCCGGCGGATGCTGCAGATCGGCATCGATCGGAATGACGGCGTCGCCGCTCGCATGATCGAGCCCTGCGGTCAGCGCGATCTCCTTGCCGAAATTCCGCGACAGGCCGACGATGCGCACGCGGGAATCCAGATGGCGCAGCGACATGAGCTGCGCCGGCGTGCCGTCGCTGCTGCCGTCGTCGATGAAGATCACCTCCGCGCGGCGGCCGAGCGAGTCCAGCACCGGCGCGAGGCGCGCCCAGAACGCGGACAGTCCCGCCTCCTCGTTGTAGACGGGCACGACGATGCTGATGTCGGGCGGGTCCTGGACGGCCGGCCGCGGCAGCGAGCTCATCGCACCGGCGCCGATGCCCCGTCGCGCCCGATCCGGTTCGACGAACGCATCATCGGGTTGCGGGCCGGGCGCGCTTAGAGGATTTCCGCCGCGTGATCGGCGAGCCGGGAGCGCTCGCCGCGCGTCAGCGTGACGTGGCCGCTGTGCGACCAGCCCTTGAAGCGGTCGACGACATACGTCAGGCCGGAGCTGCCCTCGGTCAGGTAGGGCGTGTCGATCTGGGCGATATTGCCCAGGCACACGACCTTGGTGCCCGGTCCGGCGCGCGTGATCAGCGTCTTCATCTGCTTCGGCGTCAGATTCTGCGCCTCGTCGATGATCAGGTATTTGTTGATGAATGTGCGCCCGCGCATGAAGTTCAGCGACTTGACCTTGATCCGCGAGCGGATCAGGTCGCGCGTCGCGGCGCGGCCCCATTCGCCCGCTTCGTCGTCGGTCTTGTTGAGGACGTCGAGATTGTCCTCCAGCGCCCCCATCCACGGATTCATCTTTTCCTCTTCGGTCCCGGGCAGGAAGCCGATGTCCTCGCCGACCGGCACGGTGACGCGGGTCATGATGATCTCCGAATACACCTTGAATTCGAGCGTCGTCATCAGGCCCGCGGCCAAGGTCAGCAGCGTCTTGCCGGTGCCGGCCTGGCCGAGCAGCGTGACGAAATCGATGTCGGGATTCATCAGCAGGTTGAGCGCGAAATTCTGCTCGCGGTTGCGCGCGGTGATGCCCCAGACGTTGTTCTTCTGGTGCGTGTAATCCTTCAGCGTCTGGAGGAGCGCCGTGCGGCCGCTGACTTCCCTGACCATCGCGTACAGCGGCGTCTCTCCGGGGCCCTTGCCTTCGAGGTAGACGAATTCGTTGACCAGAAGGCTGTGGCACAACGGGCCGGTGACGCGGTAATAGGTGTTGCCCGCTTGCTGCCAGGACTCCATCGCCTTGCCGTGACGGTCCCAGAAATCGGCTGGCAGCTCGCGCATGCCGCTGTAGAGCAGGTCGGTGTCTTCGAGAACCTTGTCGTTGAAGTAATCCTCGGCCGCAATGCCCAGCGCACGCGCCTTGATGCGCATGTTGATGTCTTTGGACACCAGGATGACATTTCGCTTGGGCTGCGCCTGCGACAGATGCATGACGACGGCGATGATCTGGTTGTCGGCCTTGCCGCCGGCGAGCGACGGCGGCAGCGTCGTCGAGATCGCCTCGGTCTGCAGGAAGAGCCGGCCGGTCGCCGCGCCGCCGCTCTGCGGCTTCAGCGGTATGCCCGCCGCCAGGCTGCCGTTGCTGATCGCGATCGCCGCGGTGACCAGCTCGTCGAGATAGCGCGATGCCTGTCTCGCGTTGCGCGCGACTTCGGTGACGCCTTTCTTGTTGTTGTCGAGCTCCTCGAGGGTGAGGATCGGCAGGAAGATGTCGTGCTCTTCGAAGCGGAACAGGCTGGTCGGGTCGTGCATCAGCACGTTGGTGTCGAGCACGAACAGCTTGGAGGATGGGGCCTTGCTGACTTTGGTGACTTGGGGCGCGAGACGAAGTTTGCGCTCGACCATGGGCCTCCTTCGAAGATGAGCTTTAGGCAGTGGTTACCGGCCCCATCGTAGAACAGCTGGCGGCGGAAACACAAGCTATTGTAGGCACCATCGCGTATCTGCCACAGCCATTGTGGTGAGAAGGGGACAAGCGACGGGCGGCGCGGCGTGCTCCACCGGGCGCCGCTAGAGCGCCTTGACCGCCTCGAGCACCTCGTCGACGTGCCCGGGAACCCGGACGCCGCGCCATTCGCGCACCAGCGCGCCTTTGCCGTCGATCAGAAAAGTGCTGCGTTCGATGCCCCGCACCTTCCGGCCGTACATGTTCTTCATCTTGATCACGCCGAACTGCGCGCAGAGCTTTTCGTCGGCATCGGAAATCAGGTCGAACGGAAAGCCCATCTTCGCCCTGAAACTCTCGTGCGATTTCAGACTGTCGCGCGAGATGCCGGCGACGACGGCACCGGCGCGCGCGAACGCCTTGTGGGCGTCGCGGAAATTGGCGCCCTCGGTCGTGCATCCGGGCGTATTGTCCTTCGGATAGAAATACA
>DATNAR010000377.1:0-7197 GCA_035607385.1 Casimicrobiaceae bacterium | reverse complement strand
CCCGCCGTGCCGGCGCCGACGACGTGCGCGAGCTCCGCCATTTTCGCCGTCGCGCTTTTGAGATTGAAGCGCATCACGTGGTCGATCATGATGCCGTTGGCGAGCCCGTGGTGCAGGTCGGCGACCGTCGACAGGGCATGCGCGCAGGAGTGGACGGCGCCAAGGTCCTTCTGGAACGCGATCGCACCCATCATCGAGCTCATCAGCATGTCGGCACGCGCCTTCAGGTTGTGCGGCTCCCGCACGGCGGTGCGCAGCGAGCGGGCGGCGATTCGAGCTCCTTCGAGCGCGATGCCGTCGCACAACGGGTGGTAGGCCGGCGACAGGTACGACTCGACGTTGTGGGTCAGCGCGTCCATGCCGGTGGCGGCGGTGATCGCCGGGGGCAGATCGACCGTAAGCTCGGGGTCGGCGAACACCGCCCTGGCGAGGAGCCGCGGCGAAAAGATGATCTTTTTGATGTGCGTCGCGTCGTCCGAGATGACACTCGAGCGGCCAACTTCGGATCCGGTGCCCGCCGTGGTCGGCACCGCCACGAAATAGGGCAGCTCGTGCTCGATCGGCCGGACGTGCGGGTGATCCCATGCGTACTCGAGCACATCGCCGCCGTGCACCGCCATCAGTGCGATCGCCTTGGCGACGTCGAGGGCGGCGCCTCCACCCAGGCCGATGATCGCATCGGCGCGGTGCTCGCGGAAAGCGGCAACGCCGCCGGCGACCTGGCTTTTCACCGGGTTGCCCCAGATGTCCGAATACACGGCGACGTCCATCCGATGCAGGTCGGCGACGAACTTCGCCAGCAGCGGCAACGGAGCGATGCCGCGGTCGGTCACGATCAGCGGGCGCTCCAGGCCTTGCGCCGCCAGATGCTCGGCGACGAGCTTGCGCGCGCCGGCGCCGAAGTGGATTGCCGTGGGGAAGGCAAATCGCTCGATCGTCATTTCGCCGCCGATCCCACTTCCTGTCCGTCGCCGATCCGCACGAAGCGAAGCTCGAGAATGTCGCTTGGCCATTGCGCGACGTTCACTTCGGGCCGCATCGCCCACGTCAGCGTCCGCCGGTACAGAGGAATCAGCGGCAGTTCGGCGCGCATCAACCGAAGCGCGTCGCCCACCAGCTGGCGCCGGCGACCGATATCGGGCTCGACGCGGATCGAATCGATCAGCTGGTCGAGACGCGGATTCGAATACCTTCCGCCGTTGAACGTGCCGGGGCCGTCGGTGCCGTAGCTGTGCACGATCGCATTCAGCATCGGCCACGGGTCCGTCTGCGGCGACCAGCCGAATTCGAAAAAGCTGGTCGTCGCCTGCGTGAGCTTGGGAAAGAACGTCGCCGTCGGCCACGGCTGGAACGTCGTCCGGATGCCCACTTGCGCCAGCATGCCGGTAATCGCCTGACACACGGCCGCGCGGTAGGCGACGTTGACGCAATCGAGTGTCACCTGGAATCCGTCCGGGTACCCGGCTTCCTTCAGCAGCGCGCGGGCTGCGGCAGGGTCGTACTTCGGCCGGCTCTCGAGATCCGGGACGTAGCCGTCGAGCAGCTTCGAGACATACGAGCCGGTCGCCGTCGCCTGCCCGCGCAGCACCTTGGCGACGATGGCATCGATGTCGATCGCGGCGTAGACCGCGCGCCGAACCCTGAGGTCCTTGAAGGGGTTGCGTCCCTTCACGTCGCCGAACTGGAGCTCGTCGCGGCTCTGGTCGAAACCGAGGTATTGCGTGCCGATATCGGTGATCTGGGCGAGCTTGAAGCGAGCTTCCTTTTGCAGCCTGGGTACGTCCTGGAACGGCGGGTCGATGACCAGGTCGACCTGACCGGAGATGAGCGCGGCCAGGCGGGTGGCGTCGGATTGGATGACGACGTAGGTCGCCTCGTCGACGTTGCCGCGCCGGCCCCACCAGTGCGGATTGGCGACCAGCTCGCAACGGACATCGGATTCGTAGCTCTTGAGGGCGTACGGACCGGTGCCGTTGGTGTGGCGCACCGCGTAGGTTTCCTGCTTGGCGTTGTAATTCTGCGGCTCGACGACGTCGTGCGCCGCGGACCATGCCTTGTTCATGATGCCGACGTAGATCAGTTTTTCCGGCAGCACGGCGTCGGGCGCCTCGAGGATGACGTCGACCGTCAGCGGATCGACCTTGCGCGCTTCCAGCACACCCCGCAGCTGGAAAGCGCGTTGCGAATTCTTGGCCAGCGCGCGGGCGATCGAGAAGACGACGTCGTCCGCAGTAAAAGGTGCCCCGTCGTGGAATTTGACGTTGGGCCGAAGCTTGAACCGCCATCGCTTGGGGTCCACCTGTTGCCACGAAGTCGCCAGCGCGGGCTCGATCGCGAAGTTGCGGTCGCGCGACACCAGCGATTCGTAGATCTGGCTCACCACGCGCGTCTGGTAGAGCAGCGCCAGAGCGTGCGGATCGAGCGATTGCGGATCGAACGCGCTGGCGAAGCGCAGTGTCTTCGCCGCCAAGGGAGCGGCGGCCAGGCATCCGGCGAGGAGCACGATGCCGGTCGCGAGCACGCGCAGGCGGGCCACACGTGCTGCGGCGGAACGCGGGCGCTTGCTCATATGATCTCGAAATAGCGCTTCATTTCCCAGTCGGTCACCGCGTCGAGCCATTGCCGCCATTCCCATTCGCGGGTGGCGGCGAAATGCTCGACGAAATCGTCGCCGAACCAGTCGCGCGCCAGCGCCGAGTCGCGAAACACGCGCGTCGTTTCGATCAGCGTCCGCGGCGCGCGCGGCACATTCTCCGCGCCCTGGTTGGTGCCGTGGATCGGCTTGGCCGTCAGCTTCAGTTTCCTTTCGATGCCGGACAATCCGGCCGCCAGCACCGCCGCCGCGGCAAGATACGGATTCATGTCGGCGCCCGGGCAGCGTGTTTCCAACCGCGTCGACTTCGGCGCGCCGGCGATCACGCGGAAGCTCGCCGTGCGGTTGTCCAGGCCCCAGGTCGGCTTGACCGGCGCCCAGAACCCATCGACCAGCCGCTTGTAGCTGTTGATCGTCGGCCAGTACATCGGTGCGAATTCCATCAGCCCGGAGACCTGGCCGGCGAGGTAGCTCTCGAACAGCTTGCTCATGCTGTTGCGGCCCTTCGGGTCGTAGAACAGGTTCTTCCGGCCGTCCGACAGGCTCTGATGGATATGCCCGGAACACCCGGGATACTGGGCATTCCACTTGGCCATGAAGCTCGGCATGATGCCGAAGCGCGCTCCGATCTCCTTGGCGCCGGTCTTGAACAATACCGCGCGGTCGGCGGCCTCGAGCGCCTCCGAGAACAGGATCGCCACTTCGTAGACGCCGGGACCGGTCTCGGTGTGCAGACCTTCGATGGGGATATCGAAAGCGCCCATCTCGACCATCAGCGCCTTGAAGAAATCGCGGTTCTGGTTGGCGCGCAGCAGCGAGTAGCCGAACATCCCCGGCGTGATCGTCTGCGGCCGCACATAGCCCTTGTCGGCCCACGATTGCGGCGTCTCGGCGAAGTTGAACCATTCGAATTCCATGCCGCACATCGGAACGAGGCCGAGCTTCTCGGCGCGCTTGAGCACGCGCTTGAGCAGCTGCCGCGGACAAACCGGATGCGGGACTTCCTTGCCGTTCTTCTGCGCGACGAAGTCGCCGAGGAAGAACGGCACGTCGTCGTCCCATGGCACGTGCCGCAGCGTGCCCAGATCGATCCGTGCCAGCGCATCAGGAAAACCCTTGTGCCAACCGGTCAACGTCGTGTTGTCGTAGCACTGGTCGGTCATGTCCCAGCCGAAGACGACGTCGCAGAATCCGAAGCCGCCCTCGGCCGCGGAAAAGAACTTGTCCTTGTGCAGATATTTTCCCCGCAGGACGCCGTCGATGTCGGAGACCGCGACCTTGACGCGGTTGCCGGGGCTTGCGCGCACGGCGTCCAGGACCTGTTTCGGAGCGATGTTCTGCGGCATCGTGTTCCTCGGTATTGCTGGCGTATGGTCGCGGCGAAGGCGCGGCGCGCATGGCGCACGGGCGACGTCGATTGTAACCTGCCCCGACGCGTAAAGCCTATGCGGAAGATTGAAGCGAATCGTCCGCGGCGGCTGCTACAGTGCTGGCCGTCAGCCGCCATTCACTTGCGATGCCAGAGAAGCCCAGCGGAGTCGATGCCGTTGCCGGCGCGGGACGCATTTCCGCGCTGGCGTCGCTGCACGCTGCGGTACTGTTGTTCGGGCTCGCCGGCCTGTTCGGCAAATGGATCAGTCTGCCCGCGGCGACGATCGTTTTCGGCCGGACCGCCGTCGCCGCCTGCGTGCTCGGCATGCTGCTTTGGAGGACGGCGGCCGGGCGCCGCACGTTCGAATGGCGCATGGCCGGCAACGGTGCGGTGCTGGCCGTCCATTGGTTCGCGTTCTTCGAGGCGATACAGATCGCCAACGTCGCGACCGGATTGCTGGGTTTTGCGAGCTTTCCGCTGTTCGTTCTGCTGCTCGAACTCGCGCTGTCGCATGCGCGCACTCGCGTCGCCGATTGGGCGATCGCCGGCCTCGTCGTCGCGGGATTGCTGGTCTTGATCCCGGAACCCCGCATCGACAATCGCGTCGTGCAGGGTCTGGCGTGGGGCGTGCTCTCGGGTTTTTCGTTTGCGCTGCTCACAGTGAGCAACCGGGCGCTGGCGGCACGCCGCGCGCCGGCGGCGATCGCCTTCTGGCAAAATGTCTGCGCAGCCGCGTGCCTGGCGCCGGCGCTTGCGATATCTCCGGTGTGGCCCGACGCGCGTGAATTCGCGCTGCTGCTGGTCCTCGGTGTCGTCTGCACGGCGCTTGCGCATACCTTGTTCATCCGCAGCATGCGCGTGCTGAGCGCGCATACGGCCAGCGTGGTGGCGGCGCTGGAGCCTGTCTACGGCATCGCGCTCGCCGCCGTGCTGCTGGATGAGGTACCGGACGTGCGCACGCTGATCGGCGCTGTCCTCATCGTCGGCGCCGTTCTTGCGGCCGGCGCGAGGGCAGCGCGGACGCCGTCGGCATAGCGCGCGACGGCGCGCTTCGGTATTGTGCGAACAGGCGCCTGAAGGCGCTGAAGGAACCGCGACATGTCTTTGCACATCGGGATGGTGGGGCTGGGGCGCATGGGTGCCAATATGGGACGCCGGCTCGCCTCGGGTGGCGTCGCGGTCACCGGGTTCGACCCGGCGCCGGATGCCCGCGCCGCGTTCGCCGCGGTCGCCTCCTGCAACGCCGCTGACAATCTCGAGGCGCTGGTGCACGCGCTGCCGTCGCCGCGCATCGTCTGGCTGATGGTGCCGGCCGGCAAGGGCACCGAGGCCGTGATCGCCGAGCTCGCGCCGCGACTCCATTCGGAGGACATCATCGTCGACGGCGGCAACGCGTTCTACAAGGATTCGGTGCGTCGCGCCGTCGAGCTGGCGAGTTACGGCATCCGCTTCATCGACTGCGGCGTCTCCGGCGGCGTCTGGGGCCTGGAGAACGGCTATGCGCTGATGTTCGGCGGATCGCCGGCGGCGGCGCGCGAGATCGAGCCGCTGGTGAAGATCCTGGCGCCGGCGCCCGATCGGGGCTGGCTGCATTGCGGCCCGAGCGGCTCCGGGCATTTCGTCAAGATGATTCACAACGGCATCGAGTACGGCATGATGCAGGCCTTTGCCGAGGGGTTCTCGCTGCTGAAGGGCAAGCCGGAATTCGCACTCGACGTCGCGGCGATCGCCGAAATGTGGCGGCACGGCAGCGTCGTGCGCTCTTGGCTGCTCGATCTCACCGCGGAATTTCTGCAGGACGATGCGGAGCTCGACGCGGTCGCGCCGGTCGTCGCGGATTCGGGCGAAGGGCGCTGGACCGCGGTGGAGGCGATCGAGCTGGGTATTCCCGCCCCGGTGCTGTCGCTGGCGCTGATGATGCGCCTCTCGAGCCAGGGCAAGGGGGACTACGGCGACAAGCTGCTGGCGATGATGCGCAAGGGATTCGGCGGGCACAAGATCACGTCCAACGACTGACGGCGAGGCGAGCGCTCGATGATGGCGATCGTGATGGGAGTTTGCGGCTGCGGCAAGACGACAGTGGGCCGCGCGCTGGCCCGCGAGCTGGGCTGCGAGTTCCTCGACGCCGACGATTTTCATCCCGAGGCGAACGTCGCCAAGATGGCTCGGGGCGTCGCATTGACCGACGACGATCGCTGGCCCTGGCTCGACGCCATCGTCGCGGCGATGCGCGAGCGTGCCGCACGCGGATCGGGCGCGGTGATCGCCTGCTCGGCGCTCAAGCAGGCGTACCGCGACCGGTTGCGCCGCGGCGGGAGCGCGGGCGACGAGGTCCGCATCGTCTATCTGAAGGGCGACGCGGCGACGATCGCGCCGCGGCTCGCATCGCGCAGCGACCACTTCATGCCGGCCTCGCTGCTGGAAAGCCAGTTCGCCGCGCTCGAAGAACCCCGGGACGCGATCGCCGTCGACATCCGGCAACCGACCGCGGAGCAGGTGCGGCAGGCAGCCGCCGCGCTGCGATCGACGTCCGATTCGGCCGCATGAGCGAGGAACGGAACCCCGAAGCCAAGCCGGGCCGCAAGCCCGGCGCGGCGACCGAGGTCGCGCATCTCGGGCGCGATCCGGCGCGGCATCTGGGCGCGATCAATACGCCGGTCTATCGCGCCTCGACGATCCTGTTCGATTCGGTGGCCGACTACGAAGCGTCGCAACGAGGCCAGTCGAAGAGCCTGAACTACGGGCTGCGCGGTTTGCCCACGGTGACCGACCTGCAGGCCGCGATCGCGACGCTCGAGGGCGGACACGCTGCGCTCGCCGTGCCTTCGGGGCTCGCCGCGACGACGCTGCCGCTGCTCGCGCTGACCAGCGCCGGCGATCACGTGCTGGTCACGGATTCGGTGTACGGCCCGACGCGGCGTTTCTGCAACAACCATCTGACGCGACTGGGCATCGAGGTCAGCTACTACGATCCGCTGATCGGCAGCGGCATCGAGCGCGAGATGCGGCCCAACACGCGCGCTGTGTTCCTCGAGTCGCCGGGATCACTGAGTTTCGAGGTCCAGGATGTGCCGGCGATCGCCGCCATCGCGCATGCGCGCGGCGCGCTGGTGCTGCTGGACAATACCTGGGCGACGCCGCTCTTCTTTCGCGCCTTCGACCACGGCGTCGACGTCGCGGTGCATGCGGGCACCAAGTACCTGGGCGGCCATTCGGACCTGCTGATCGGCCT
>DATNAR010000361.1:0-2276 GCA_035607385.1 Casimicrobiaceae bacterium | reverse complement strand
CGCTGCAGCGGCTGCCAGACGAACTGCAATTGCAGATGCAGATCGTCGGCGACCAGCCGCGCGATGCGATTTTCGAACCCGCTCTCGTCGTGCCGGGAATACGGCAGCCCGTCGGGATCGGCGCAAACTCGAAGCACACCTTGCCGCGCTGCGTTTGCCCCAGCGGCAGTGGCGGCCACCAGGAGGCAGGCGGCGACCGCCGTAATCTTAAGGAAGGCGAAAGACATAAAGCATGCCGCCCTTGGTCGTGCGCGCCTTGAGATCGCCCATGACGTTGGCGAAGCCGGCAGCCGCGCTGGTGTCGCGCGTATCGAGGTCGCCGGAAACTACCGCGCCAGCCCAGCCGCCGACGCCCGACAAGACGGCGATGTATTGCCTGCCGTCGGGGCCGCGATAGCTGACCGGCTGGCCGACAATTCCGGAACCGGTTTTGAACTGCCACAATGATTTCCCGGTGCGCGCGTCCACGGCCTTGAACCAGCCATCCATCGTTCCGTAAAAAGCCAGATCGCCGGCGGTCGCGAGTGCGCCGCTCCAGACGGGCAAGTCTTCGGCAATCGTCCACACCTTGACCGCCCGGACCGGATCCCAGGCGCTGAATTCGCCACGGTTCCCGCCGGGCCCGACATGCATGCGCAGCGTCGCCCCGACGTACGGCGTGCCCATGATGTAGCCGACCTGGGACACCTCGGTGTCCTGACAAAGATTCTGTCCCGGCAAGTACACCAGATGCGTGCGCGGCGAGTACGCAGCCGGCTGCCAATCCTTGCCACCCGGCGATCCCGGGCAGATGTCGCGTACGACCTGGCCGGGCTTGGGCACTTTATCCGGCGCCCAGGCGATCGATCCGGTCTTCAAGTCGACGCCGGTGGACGTGTTGACCTTGACGAACGGCCGTGCCGAGACGACCTCGCCGGTTTTCCGGTCGATCGCATAGACATAGCCGTTGCGGTCGGGATGCACGAGCAGCTGCCGCGTTTCGCCGCCGATCGCGGCTTCGATCAGAATGTTCTCGTTGATCCCATCGTAGTCATGCGAGTCGTGCGGGCTCATCTGGTAGAACCAGCGTGCCGCGCCGCTGGCGAGATCGCGCGCGAAGATGCCGGAAGTCCATTTGTTGTCGCCGGGACGCTGGTCCGGGTTCCAGGGTCCTGGATTGGCCGTTCCGTAGTAGATGAGCCCCAGCTGCGGGTCGTAGGAAATGAAGCCCCAGACGGTGCCGCCGCCGATCTTCCACGCTTCGCCGGGCCAGGTCTTGACGCCGAGATCGGCGCCGCGATCCTTCGCGTAATAGGGCTTGAATTCGCTGCCGATGAGCACGTCGCGGTCGGGACCGGTGCTGTATGCCCGCCAGGCGAGCTTGCCCGTCGCAGCATCGAGCGCGACCAGCCAGCCGCGCACGCCGTATTCGCCACCACTGTTGCCCACCAGCACCTTGTCCCCCGCCACCAGCGGAGCCATCGTCATCGTCTCGCCGCGACGAATGTCGCCCAGCGTCGTGCGCCACAACTCGCGGCCCGACGCGGCATCGAGCGCGATCGTCTGGTTGTCCAGCGTATTGAAAAACAGTCTGCCGTCGGCGTAGGCGGCGCCGCGATTCACCACATCGCAACAGGCGATCCCTTGCGCCGAGGCGGCCGGATGCGGTTCGAACTTCCATTTGATCGGCGCTCCCTGCGCCGCGAGGTCGAGCGCGAACACGATGTTGGGATACGGTGTGACGATGTACATCGTCGAGCCGACGACCAGCGGTGCAGCTTCATGGCCGCGAACGACGCCGGTGGAAAAGGTAAAGGCAAGCTGAAGGCGGCCGACATTGCCCGCGTCGATCTCGTTCAGCGGACTGAACCGCGTGTTGGCGTAATCGTGCCCGGCCATCGGCCAGCCACCGGCATCGGCCGCCGTCGCAGCGGTTGGCGCATTGCCTGACGACAACGTGGCGATCGCGAGCATTGCGCATCGGATCGAGCGCGCGAATCGGTGCCTGTTACCCGCACCCGCCGGGGTAGCGGGTGGCACTCTTGGCCGCATGTCCATCCCCACAGGAAACGCCTAGACCGCTAGTAGTTTCTGTTCGAGCAAGATCCATTCCACCGTTGCCCGAATCGCAACTCGATCTTCTTTCGGGAAAGGCCTCCGCTTAGAGGCCGCGGTCGAGTCCCAACAGCGTCGCCTCCGCGATCCGCATTGCAAAATTTACGCAAGCTTGCACAAAGATCAGCTCGGCCGTTCGGACTGGCGCGAGATCGATGGTGCAAAAGTGCTTTCGAACCGGA
>DATNAR010000357.1:0-20630 GCA_035607385.1 Casimicrobiaceae bacterium | reverse complement strand
GGCGCGGCACCGCTTTCGACCTGGCGCCGCTCGGTGTCGCTCATTTCGCGCCGCCACGCCTCGACCCGCTCGGCCATCGGCGGCTGCGCGAGATTGACGTGGATGCGCGTGCGCTCATCGCGGCCGATCATTCTGCCGTCGACATGCGCACGCCCCTGCAGCCTGGCAAGTCGCGCCTGCCCGCGCGCGCCGGAATCGAGCATCTCCGGCTCATAGGACAGCGCCAGATACGCGCACAGGCGCTTGAGCTCCGCTTCTGGCCGCAGCACCAGGTCCTCGAAGCGGATCTCCTGGTAGTGGCGCAGCGACGGCGCGGCGCGCCGGCCGACTTCCACGTTTTGCCGCCAGAACGATCCGAGCGTCGCGTAATCCTGGCTCGGCGCGAACCAGGTCTTGCGCCACGACATCGCCGTATCGCGCGGATCGCGTATCACATGGATGAAATGCGCCTCCGGAAGCAATGCCTGGATGTGCGGCATCGTGAAGACGTAACCGGGAGTCTTATCGCCGCCGCGTGCCTTGCGCTGGCTTTCGCCGTACAGCGCGTAGAAGGCACGCGTCCCCGCGGCGATGGTGAAGGTGGGAATCGCAAGCAGCCTGCGCCAGAAGAGATCCTTGTCCAGGCCGAAGTCAGACCAGTTCGATATCGTCATCCGGTCGGCCGTGACGATGTCGAAAAAACGCTGTCGCAGCGACGCCGGATCGCCGGCCAATCCCATCACGTTGGGCAGAAACGAGGTTTCGGGCGGAATCGCCAGCTGCGAATGCGCGTCGAGCATCACCGCCAGCAAAGAGGTGCCCGAGCGCGGACATCCAACGATCACCGGAAAAGGGGCCCGCGCGCCGCGCGGCGCCGCCGACGCCGCCGGCTTGCCGCCGATGCGCAGGGTGACGCGCGGCGATTCGAAGACGAGCTTGTCGGCCATCACCTTGTCGTCAGACGAGCTCGATCGCAAGCGCTGTCGCTTCGCCGCCGCCGATGCAGAGGCTGGCCATTCCGCGCTTCTTGCCGAGCTTGCGCAACGCGCCAAGCAGCGTCACCACGATGCGTGCACCCGATGCTCCGATCGGATGGCCCAGCGCGCAGGCGCCGCCGTGGATATTGACCTTGTCCGCCGGCAGCCCGTGCTCGTGCATCGCGGCCATCGTGACTACCGCGAACGCTTCGTTGATCTCGTACAGATCGACATCGTCCGGCTTCCAGCCGACTTTGGCGTACAGCTTGCGCATCGCACCGACCGGCGCGGTCGTGAACCATCCGGGCTCCTGCGCGTGCGTCGCATGATCGAGGATCACCGCGAGCGGCTTCAAACCCTTGCGCTCGGCGAGCGAGCGGCGCATCAGCACCAGCGCCGCGGCGCCGTCGGAAATCGAGCTCGAATTCGCCGCGGTAACCGTGCCATCCTTGCGGAACGCCGGTTTGAGTCCCGGGATCTTGTCCGGACTCGCCTTGGCGGGCTGTTCGTCCTTGTCGATGGTGATCTCGCCCTTGCGGCTCGACACCGTGACCGGCGCGATTTCCCACGCAAACGAGCCGTCGTTGTTGGCGGCGAGCGCGCGGGAAAGCGAGCGCAGCGCGAACTCGTCCTGCGCCTCGCGTGAAAAGTGGAACTTGTCCGCGCACTGCTCGGCGAACACACCCATCAGCTTGCCGCGGTCGTAGGCGTCCTCGAGGCCGTCGAAAAACATGTGATCGATGATCGTGCCATGTCCCATCCGCATGCCCGACCGTGCCTTCGGCAGCAAATAGGGCGCATTGGTCATGCTTTCCATGCCGCCGGCAACGATGATGTCGGCGCTGCCTGCGATGATCGCATCGTGCCCGAGCATCGTCGCTTTCATCGCCGACCCGCACATCTTCGACAGCGTCGTGCAGTTGGTCGAAAGCGGCAGGCCCGCCTTCAGCGAAGCCTGGCGCGCGGGCGCCTGCCCCTGTCCGGCCATCAGGCAGTTGCCGAAAATCAGTTCGTCGACCTCGGCCGGTGCGACGCCGGCTCGTTCCACCGCGGCCTTGATCGCCACTGCACCGAGATCGCTCGCCGAGAGCGAAGCGAAATCGCCCTGAAGACCGCCGATCGGGGTTCTCGCCGCGCCGACGATGACTATCGGATCGTTTTGCACAATGAGTTTGCTCCTCGACAAATCCGCCGCGCGCCGCGGCCGCCGCCTTACCCCGCCGGTGCCGCCTTTTCGGGTGGCTTCTGCACCCGCCGCGGCCGGCGCACCAGCTCGCCGCCGCAGTTCGGGCACACGCCGTTCAGCGCGTTGGCGCACGTTGCGCAGAACGTGCATTCGTAGCTGCAGATGTAGGCAGCATCGGCGTCGGGAGTAAGCGGCCATGCACATCGCTCACAGCGTTCCCGCATTTCCAGTGCCATCGGCTCTCCGGTCACTTGGTCTCGTTGAACAGTTCGCGGCCGATCAGCATCCGACGAATCTCCGACGTACCGGCGCCTATCTCGTACAGCTTGGCGTCGCGCCAGAGCCGGCCCACCGGGTATTCGTTGATGTAGCCATTGCCGCCCAGCGCCTGGATCGCTTCGCCGGCCATCCAGGTCGCTTTTTCCGCGGCATACAGTATCGCACCTGCGGCGTCCTTGCGCGCGGTCTCGCCCCGGTCGCAGGCCTGCGCCACCGCATAAACGTAAGCGCGGCACGCGGCCATCGTCGTGTACATGTCGGCGATCTTGCCCTGCATCAGCTGGAACTCGCCGATCGGCTGGCCGAATTGCCGTCGCTCATGCACGTACGGCAGCACCGCGTCCATGCAGGCGCTCATGATCCCAAGCGGCCCGCCGGCCAGCACGACACGCTCGTAATCGAGGCCGCTCATCAGGATGTTAACGCCGCGGCCCTCCTCGGAGAGCACGTTTCCCTCGGGCACTTCGCAGTCCTCGAACACCAGCTCGCACGTATTGGACCCGCGCATCCCCAGCTTGTCGAGCTTTTGCGCGGTGGAAAAACCCTTCATGCCCTTTTCGATCAGAAAGGCCGTGATGCCCCGCGGTCCGGCGTCGGCGTCGGTCTTGGCATACACGACCAGCGTATCCGCGTCGGGACCGTTGGTGATCCACATTTTGGTGCCGTTCAGGACGTAATGCCCGTCGCGACGCGCCGCGGAGAGCCGCATCGATACGACGTCGGAGCCTGCGCCGGGCTCGCTCATCGCCAGCGCGCCGACGTGCTCGCCCGAGACCAGCTTGGGCAGGAAGCGGCGTTTTTGCTCGACGCTGCCGTTGCGCCGGATCTGGTTGACGCAAAGATTCGAGTGCGCCCCGTACGACAGACCCACTGCTGCCGAAGCGCGGCTGATCTCTTCCATCGCGACGACGTGCGCCAGATAGCCCATCGCCGTGCCGCCGAACTCTTCCTCGACGGTGATCCCGAGCAGGCCGAGATCGCCCATTTTTCGCCACAGGTCCTGCGGAAAAAGATTGTCGTGATCGATCGCCGCAGCCCGCGGCGCGATCTCTGCGGCGGCGAAATCCTGCACGGTCGCGCGCAGCATGTCGATCGTCTCGCCCAGTGCGAAATTAAGCGACGGGAAGTTGGGCATCATCGCTCCTCAAGAGTCCGGCTTGCCGGCCATCACGATCAGCGTCTGCTGCATGATCGCGCACAGCGTGCGGGCGCCGGCGCGCTCCGCGTAGACCTCGCCCCGCGTGATCACCAGCGTTCTGCCGGGCTTCACGACCGAGGCTTCTGCGACCAGGCGCTCACCCGCCGCGGGTGCTATGAGGTTAAGCTTGTACTCGACCGTCAAAACGCTCGCGTCCGCGGGGAACAGCGTAAATCCGGCATACCCGCCGGCCGAATCGACGATCATGCCGACGATGCCGGCGTGGATGTATCCATGCTGCTGCGTCAGATCGTCCCGGCACGCCAACTCGATCGTACATGCACCAGGGGAGACGCCGGTCATGCGGGCGCCGATCAAGTGCATCGCTTTCTGCCGGTCGAAGCTCGCGCGCACGCGCGCCGCGTAGTCGGGGTCCGGCGGGACGTGCGCGGTGCTTGCACTCGAGCCTGCGTGCGGTGCGGTCATCGTCGCGCGTCCGGATGCGCTCAAAGACGGAAGCCTTCGACTCTATATGACGTTTACGTAAACGTCAATCAGCGACCGGCGCCGGCGGCGTCACGGCGCGCCGCCGTTCGGACCCCGGCGGAGGCGCTTGCGGCATTGCCGCTCCAGGGCCTCGATCTCCTGCAGGACGACCGCGATGTCTTCCTGCTGCTGCTTGAGCATGGCGCGACGCGCGGCCAGCACTTCGAGGAACTTGATCAGCTGCGGGCGCTCGCTCTTGCTGACATCGTACAGATCGAGGAGCTCGCGGATCTCGGTCAGCGACAGGCCCAGCCGCTTGCCGCGCAGAATCAGCTTGATCCGCACCCGCTCGCGCTCCCCGTAGATGCGCGCCTGGCCCGCGCGGCGCGGCGCCAGCAGGCCCTCGTCCTCGTAGAAGCGGATCGTGCGCGTCGTCAGCGCGAATTCCTGCGCGAGCTCGGAGATCGTGAACGTAGCCGGATTCGGATGCGAGGGCATTGCGGCGAAGCGGAACGTCGCGTGCGAAAGCGGAAAGCCAAGATACCACAAGGCGTCTACCCGGCTGCTCGCAGGACCGCGTGCAAGCTTGACAGCCAGCAGCGATTCGCACACGATGTTGCGTTGCACAAAACGGCCGGTGCGCCGCTATCGCCGCCCCGTGCCGGTCGACATGAACGCCCCGCTGCCGCCGATCCTCCATTATCCGCACGCCGAGCCGCCCGCCCCCGGGACCTCGCGCGAAGTCGCGCCCGGCATACACTGGCTGCGCATGCCTTTGCCGTTCGCGCTCGACCATATCAACTTGTGGCTGCTCGCCGACGGCATCGCTTGGACCCAGGTCGATTGCGGTTACGGCAACGCGGCGACGCGCGCGCTCTGGCAGACGCATTTCACCGGGTCGCTGGCCGGCAGGCCGCTCTGCCGCGTCATCGCCACCCACTATCATCCCGATCATCTGGGCAACGCGGCCTGGCTGGCGGCGCGCTTTTCCTGCCCGGTCATGATGCCGCAGGCCGAATATCTGACCGCCCACGCGATCGCGGGCGAGCACAGCGGTTATGGCGCGGCGCCGATGCGCGAAATGCTGCGCGCCCACGGCTTGTCGGCGCAGCATCTGGCGGCGCTCGATGCCCGCGGCAATCCGTACCGGCGCGGCGTGCCGGAAATCCCGTCCAGTTTTCAGCGGCTGGCCGCGCACGATGAAATCCGCATCGGTGCCAACACCTGGCGCGTGATTCCCGGCTCCGGCCATTCGCCCGAGCACGCCTCGCTCTACTGCGAGGAGCTTGGCGTCTGCATTTCAGGCGACATGTTGCTGCCGCGCATCAGCACCAACGTCAGCGTCTGGCCGGTCGAGCCCGAAGGCGATCCGTTGCGCCGGTTCTTAGATTCGCTGACGGCGTTTGCCGACCTTCCCGGGGAGACGCTGATCCTGCCATCGCACGGCCTGCCTTTCGTCGGCGCCGGCGCTCGCGTCGCTCAGCTGCGCGAGCATCATGCGGCGCGGCTGGCCGAGATCGAAACCGCCGCAACGACGCCGAAGACCGCGGCGGAGATCGTGCCGGTGCTGTTTCGCCGCGAGCTCGATCTGCAGCAACGCTTTTTCGCGATGGGCGAGGCAATCGCTCATCTGAACCATCTGTGGCATCACGGCCGTCTGGATCGTCTGGTCGGTGACGACGGAACGATCCGCTTCGCCCGCGCCGCCGGAATACAATAAAGTCATTTGGAAAGGGTCTTGATGAGCGCGACCGATACCGCGGGTTTGAGCAAGCAGGGCTACGACCCGGTTGCGCTGGCGGATTCGCTCGCCAGCGCGGCCGACAAGAGCGCAAAGCTGCTCGGGGACTACCTCGCCCGGCAGTCGAAGTCGGGCCCTTCGCTCGCCACCGACGAATTCGGGCTGACCAAAGCCTTCATGGAAATGGCGGCGAAGATGCTGGCCAACCCGTATCGCATGGCCGAGACGCAGATGAATCTGTGGTGGGATTATTCGGCGCTCTGGCAATCGTCGATGCTCAAGCTGCTGGGGCAGACGTCGGCTCCGGTCGCCGAGCCGGCGAAAGGCGACCGGCGCTTCCGCCACGAGGACTGGCAGGAACATTTCCTGTTCGACTACGTCAAGCAGTCGTATCTGATCGCGGCCCGCTGGCTGCACAATGCCGTCGCAAGCGTCGAGGGTCTCGACGAGCACACGCAGAAAAAAGTCGATTTCTTCACCCGCCAGTACATCGATGCGCTGGCGCCGTCCAACTTCGCGCTGACCAATCCCGAAGTGTTCCGCGAAACCGTCGCAAGCGGCGGCCAGAACCTGGTCAAGGGCTTGAACAACCTCCTCGACGACATCGAGCGCGGCAACGGCCAGCTCAGGATATCGATGACCGACAGCAAGGCGTTCGAGCTCGGCGTAAACATCGCCACGACGCCGGGAAAGGTCGTCTACCAGAACGAGCTGATGCAGCTGATCCAGTACGAGCCGGCGACGGCCAAGGTCTACAAGCGGCCGCTGCTGATCATACCGCCGTGGATCAACAAGTATTACATCCTCGATCTGCGCGAGAAGAACTCGCTGGTCAAGTGGTGCGTCGAGCACGGGCTCACCGTCTTCGTGATCTCGTGGGTCAACCCCGACAAGAAGCTCGCCGGCAAGGATTTCGTCGACTACATGCAGGAAGGTCCGCTCGCGGCGCTGGGCGCGATCGAGCAGGCGACCGGCGAGCGTGAGATCAATGCGCTCGGCTACTGCCTCGGCGGGACGCTGCTGACCGCGACGCTGGCTTACATGACGGCGAAAAAGGACCGGCGCATCGTCAGCGCGGGCTTCATGACGTCGCTGGTCGATTTCACCGGCGCGGGCGAGCTCGAGGTATTCATCGACGAGAGCCAGGTGCAGGCGCTGGAAAAGAAAATGAACGAGCGCGGCTATCTGGAGGGATCGGAGATGGCCAACTCGTTCAATATGCTGCGCAGCAACGACCTGATCTGGTCGTTCGTCATCAACAACTACCTGCTCGGTCGCGATCCGTTCCCGTTCGACCTGCTGCACTGGAACTGCGACTCGACGCGCATGCCGGCGAAGATGCACAGTTTCTATCTGCGCAACATGTACTTGCGCAATGCGCTGAAGGACGCGGCGGGCATCAGCCTGGCCGACGTGCCGATCGACGTGTCCAAAATCACGCAGCCTGCATATTTCGTCTCGGCGATCGAGGATCACATCGCGCCCTGGAAAACGACGTATGCCGGCCCCAAGCTCCTCGGCGGAAAGTCGCGCTTCGTCCTGTCGGGATCGGGGCACATCGCCGGCATGATCAACCCGCCGTCCGCCAACAAATACGGCTATTGGACCAACGACAAGCTCGCTGCGACGCCGGATGAATGGCTGGCCGGCGCGAAGCAGCACGAAGGCTCGTGGTGGAACGACTGGCTGACCTGGCTCAAGCCGCAGCTCGGTCCGCAGGTCGCCGCGCGCGTACCCGGAAAGGGCGGCGCAAAAGGCCGCCTGAAAATCATCGAGCCCGCGCCGGGAAGCTATGCACGATTGCGCGCCGACGCGCTTTAGCATGGCGCGGGAGCGGTCGCGCCGTCTTAGGGGCGCTGGCCGTTTGCGCTGGTGAAACAGAACCATCCACAGGAGGTTTCGATGAAACGCGTCTCACTGATTTCAGCGGCACTGTTTGCATCGATCCTGAGCGCCGGCGTTGCGGCGCAGGCTCCGGCCAATGCCCCGGCCGTCGTATGCGCCAGTTGCGGCGTCGTGACCTCGGTTCGTTACGTCGAGCGCAAGGGTGAAGGCACCGGTGCCGGCGCCGTGGTCGGCGGCGTCGTCGGCGGCGTCCTCGGCCACCAGCTCGGCTCTGGTCGCGGCAATACCGCGGCCACGATCGCCGGCGCTGGTGTCGGCGCGTACGCCGGCAACGAAGTAGAGAAGAATGCGAAGAAAAAGTCCTACTATGTGATCAATGTGCAACTCGACAACGGCACAAGGCGCTCGTTCACGCAGGGATCGAACCCGCCGTTTCGCGAAGGCGATCGGATCAAGATCGTCGACGGCCGGCTCGCGCTGCTCGCCAAGTAGGCCATCGCGCTCGGCTGCCCGGCCCGGGGGATGTCGCGCCCGGGCTTTTTGTCGCGCGCCGGGCACGGCGCGGCGAGCCCAAGCGCGGGAACGCGCCCAATTGGATTAAGATGCCCTTGTTCGAGCAGTGCGACAAACCGACGGAGGAGATTGGTCGATGCGAACGGTGACGAAATCGTTTTGGGCGGCGGCGTTTGCGATCGGACTGTGTCTCGCCAGCGGGCCGGCCGCTGCGCAATTCGGCCAGTTCTTCTTCTTCGGCGACAGCCTGAGCGACGCAGGTTCCTTCAAGCCCGTGCTTCCGCCCGGCACCGGCAAGTTCACCACGAACCCGGGGCCGATCTGGGCCGAGGTGCTCGCGCAGCGGTACGGCTCGACGGCGACTCCCGCCAACCAGGGAGGCAACGACTATGCCGAGGGCGGCGCCCGCGTGACGCAGCTCCCTGGATTTCCCGCCTCGCCGCCGACCGGAACCGCGACGCCGGTATCCGTGCAGGTGCAACAGTTCCTGGCCAAGGGAGCGGTCGATCCGCACGGGCTGTATTCGGTGTGGGCCGGCGCCAACGACTTGTTTGTCCAGCTCGGACTGGCGCAAGCCGGCGCGATCACGCCCACCCAACTCCAGACGAACCTCGCCACCGCCGCGGTGCAGCTCGTCCAGCAGGTCGGCATCCTGAACGCCGCGGGTGCACGCTACATCATGGTGTTCAACCTTCCCGACGTCGGCAGCACGCCGTTCGGACGCGGGTCCGGGCAGGGAGCGTCGATCACCGCGCTGTCGAGCTTCTTCAACAGCACGCTTAGCACCGGGCTCGATGCGCTTCATGTCGACTTGATCCGGCTGAACATCTTTTCGCTGCTGAATGAAGTCGTCGCCAACCCGGCGGCTTATGGTTTCACCAACGCTACCTCGCCGGCGTGTACGGTGCCGTCGCTGGTGTGCACGTCTTCGACGCTGGTCGACCCGAACGCGGCAAAGACGTATGTCTTTGCCGACAGCGTGCATCCGACGACGGCCGGCCACCAGCTCATCGCCGATTACGCCGCTTCGGTGATCGAGGCGCCGCAAAAAATCGGCCTGCTCGCCGAAGCCCCGCTTCAGGCCGAGCAGGCGAATTTCCGCGCGATCGACGACCGCATGTGGTCGGCGCTGAGCGCGCCGCGTGCACAGAACAAGTTCGACGCCTACGCCGTGTACGACTATGGCAACTACGATCACAGCGGGGATTTCGGCGGCGGCAGCGACCACCTGAATACGGTCACGCTCGGCGGCGACATGAAACTGTCCGAGCACATGCTCGCCGGCATCGCGTTCGGCTACTCGGACGACAAGGCCTCGTTCGGCGACAATGGCGGTGGATTCAAGCTGAACGAGGCATCGCTCACCGCCTACGTCGGCTACGGGCAGGGACCGTGGTATGTCGGCGCGAGCGTCGGCGCCGGCGATCTCGATTTCCGCAACATCCATCGTACGTTCGCGCTCGGCGGAGGCACTCGCACCGAAACCGGCGATACGCACGGCACCAGCGTCACGGCCAGGGTTCTCGGCGGCTATTGGTTCGACACCGGATCGAACTGGCTGCACGGACCGTTCGCGCGTCTCACCTATCAGCAGAACAAGGTCTATGCCTGGTCGGAAGAAGGCACGAGCAGCACGGCGATGTCATTCGGCCAGCAGCAACGCGAGTCGCTGGCTTCCAGCCTGGGCTGGCAGGCGAGCGGCACCTTCGGGTCCCTGCGGCCGTTCGCAAGGGTGACCTGGGAAAAGGAATACGACCACGGCGAGCGAACCGTGCGCGCGGGACTCGTGTCGACCGGCGGTATCGGCTTCGGCCTTCCAGCGCTTCGTCCCGACGACAGCTACGCGCTGTTCGGGATCGGCGCCAGCACAGATCTCGGCCAGCGGCTGGTGGGTTTCGCGAGCATCAACGCGACGGCTGCCAAGAACGACGGCAATTACCAGGCAGTCACCGTTGGAGTGCGCCTGCCTCTTTGAGCATTGCCCGCGCACGAAAAAAGGCCGCACGATGCGGCCTTTTTTTCAGCCTGCCGGCAGGTCCCGGCGCAGCCGGGCGAGGTAATTCAGTCCGGCAATCGCGCGAGCCCCGTACCACGAGGTCATTTCGCCGTCGATCACCGTGACCGGCACCGGACAGCCGCGCCCGGCGAGCGTCGCGGCGAGCGCGCTTGCGTCCTTCGGCCCGAAGGCATAGGGCTCGGTCGAGAGCAGGATGCGATCGGCCTCGCGCCACGCCGGTGCATCGTCGGCAAGCGTCGGATAGCGCGGCTCAGCAATCGCAGGCACCGTCCGCCAGTGCGCCAGCGCGAGCATCGCCGACACATAGGTCGAGCGCGCGATCGTGTACCAGGGCTTGCGCCATATCAGATACAGCACCTTTTGCTCGGGGATCGCGCTGACGGCGTCGCGCAGCGCATCCCTTGCCGCGACGAACCGCGCCGCCAAGGCTTCGGCCTGCTCTGGCCGCCCGAAGATCGCTCCGAACATCCGGTACAGCTGCAGATTGTCGTCCGGCGCCAGCGGGTGAGTGACGATCACGTGCGCGACTGCCGAGGCCAGAACGTCGAAAGTCTCGCGACGATTTTCGTCGATGTTGACGACAAGATGCGTCGGCTTGAGGGCGAGGACCTTGTCGAGAGCAACGTCCTTGGTGCCGCCGACCTTGGGCACGCGTCGCACTTCATCGCGCGGATGGATGCAAAATCCGGTCCGGCCGACGACCTGGGGGCCCAGACCGAGCGCGAACAGCAACTCGGTCAGGCTAGGCACCAGGCTGACGATGCGCGCGTCGGCGCCGGCTACCGGATGCACGACACCGATGGCGTCGCGCCGCGCGCTTTCGTCCGGCATCCGCTTTAAGTCGGCGCGCGCGGCTTGCGCGGCCTCTTCGCCAGAACCCTGTCGAAGACCGGTCGCGGCAACGCGCGCAGCGTGCGGCCCAGCCATGCCATCTGCCAGGGGAGCACGTAAAAGCGACGGCGGCGGGCGATCGCGCGGGCGATCAAACGGGCGGCCTTGTCCGGCGCCAGCAGGAACGGCATGCGATACGGATTGTTCGCCGTCATCGGCGTGGCGATGAAACCGGGACAGATCGTGACGACATCGACTCCGCTGCCGAAGAGTTCGACGCGCAGGCTTTCGAGATAGTTGATCGCTGCGGCTTTCGATGCCGAATAGGCTCCTGCTCCGGGCAAGCCGCGAAAGCCCGCCACGCTCGCAATGCCGACCAGCGTACCGTGGCGAGCCGCGATCATGGCGGCGACAAACGGCTGGAACGTATGCACGATGCCGAGCAGATTGGTCTCGATCACCGCGCGGAATGACGCGATATCGGCCGCATGCTGGGTCGAGGTACCGACCGAAATGCCGGCATTGGCAATGACGATATCGGGCTGGCCGAACCGCGCGACAAAGTCCTCGGCCGCGGCGCGGAGCGCCGCCGCATCGCGCACGTCGCCGGCGTACCAGGTATGGCGCACGGCATCGAGTTTCGCGGCAAGACTCGCCGGCGGTACGGGCCGCCGCGCGTAAAGGCCGAGGACAGCGCCCTTGCCGGCGTAATACTCGGCCAGCGCCGCGCCTATGCCGCTGCTTGCGCCCGTGAGGAAGACGTTCACGCGCGCGCGGCCCCTGCCGCTGCGACGCTAGCTCTTCGCTCGCTCGGCGCGAGCTTTGGCGATCAGGAAGTCGAGCGCGGCGGGCACCTCGGCGTGGCCGCCGATGCGATCGGACGCCGTGATGAATTTGCCGTCGACGACGACCGTCGGCACCGATTGAATGTTGTACGTCTGCGCCTGTGCGATCGCGCGCTTCATCTTGCTGTCGATTCCGAAGGAGGCGTAAACGCTGGCGACCTTGGCGCGATCGAGCCCCTTGCTGGCGGCCCAGTCGAGAAATGTCTTCTCGTCCCAGAGCGGCTGGCCATTGGCATGGATGGCCTTGAACACCTCGGGGGACAACCGCGTTTCCTCACCCAGCGCATCGAGCGTGTAATAGATCTTCGCCAGCACCCTCCAGCGCTCCTGGAACATCACCGGGACGCGGCGGAACTGTACGTCTGCAGGCATCGTCTTGAACCAGTTATCCAGATACGGCTCGAGGTCGCTGCAATGCGGGCAGCCGTAGGAAAAGAATTCGATGACCTCGATCTTCTTGCCCGATTCGACCGGCTGAGGCACCTTCAGCCGGGCGTAGTTCTTCCCTTCGACAAGATCGGCCGCGCCCGCGGTCGCGAACGACAACACGGCCAGAAAGCCGACAAGGGACTGCGCGAAGCGACTCATCGCTACTCCTGCGGAAAATGATCGGAAAGCGGCTATTGGGCTGGCCGCCGGCGAGGAAGTTCAACCGCGCTCGGCCGGCCGGCGTTCATGGATTCTTGATCACCGCGGCATCGAACCCGCTCTTGCCGAGCTCGGCTTTGACGCGATTGACCTCGTCGGTATTATCGAACGGACCCACGCGCACGCGATAGCGCATTCCCTGGTCCGGCAAAGCCGCCGGCTGGACGGCGGCTTCCCAGCCAGCGAGCGCCAGACGCGCCTTCAGGCTCTCGGCGTCCGACTGGCTGGCAAAGGCGCCGGCCTGCAGCCACATGCGATCGGCCGGCTTGGCCGCGGGGCCCGCCTTGGCGACGGTGTCCGGCGCCGACTTGTCGGCGGGTCGGTCGATCGCCTTGTCCGCCGTCTTGCGCTCGGCGCCTATCCGGGGCTCTTCCGCGCCGGGAAGGATTTTGTAAAAGTCGAAGCGCGGCTTTTCCGACGCGGCCGTGCCGGCCGGGATGTCGGTCTTGCCGGTGCGGGAGGAATCCTTGGATGCGCCCGGGAGCGGCGACGAGAGTCCCGAGCGCGCGAGGTAGAACGCGACCGCCGCGGCGATCGCCAGCCCGAGAATCAGGCCGAGGAAAATACCGAGCACGACGCCGCCGCGCATCGATCGCAGCGGCCGGAAGCCGCATGACTTTCTGGTCTGTGCGAAATTCATCGATTCGTGTCTTGTTGGTCCACTGCTTCCTTGCGCATCGCTACCGGCGCGCTGACGCCCAGCAGCGCGAGCCCGTTACGTATCACCTGTCCTACAGCGACGACCAGCGCGAGGCGCGCTTCGCGCAGTACGACATCGTCGACAAGGAACTGTTCAGCATTATAGTAGCTGTGAAATTCAGCCGCCAATTCCTTCAGATAGAAGGTCACCAGATGCGGCGCCAGCTCGCGCGCTGCGGCCGAAAGCTCGTCCGGAAAATCCGCCAGCCGATTCAATAGCGCCTGCTCATAGGGACTACGCAGCGGGGACAGGTCCGCAGCGCGAAGCGTCTGCGGCGCGGCCGCGACCGCGATGCCCGCCTTGTCGAGCACGCTGCAGACGCGGGCGTGCGCATACTGCACGTAGTAGACCGGGTTTTCCTCGCTCTGCGAGCGCGCCAGGTCGATGTCGAACGTCAATTGCGAGTCGGACTTGCGCAGCAGGAAGAAAAAACGCACGGCGTCGCGGCCCACTTCGTCGATCAGCTCGCGCAGCGTGACGCCGCTGCCGGCGCGCTTGCTGAGCTTCACTTCCTCGCCGCCGCGCATCACCAGCACCATCTGGTGCAATACATAGTCCGGATAGCCGCTCGGGATGCCAACCCCCAGTGCCTGCAGCCCGGCGCGCACCCGCGACAGCGAGCCGCCATGATCGGCGCCCAGCTCGGTGATCGCGCGCGTGTAGCCGCGCTGCCACTTGGTGACGTGGTAGGCGATGTCGGGAACGAAATAGGTGTAGCTTCCGTCCGACTTCCGCATCACCCGATCCTTGTCGTCGCCGTAATCGGTGGTCTTCAGCCAGAGCGCGCCTTCGTGCTCGTAGGTCTTTCCCGCCGCGACCAGCGCCTGCACGGTGCTGTCGGCAAGCCCGTCGTCGTAGAGCGACGATTCCAGGTAGTAGTGATCGAAGCGGATGCCGAATGCGGCGAGATCCGCGTCCTGTTCGCGACGCAATATCGCCACCGCGAAACGGCGGATCGCGTCGAGGTCGTCGGCGGCGCGGTCGCCCGGATGCGCGGCGGCATAGTCGCGCGCGATCTCCCGGATGTATTCGCCCTGGTAGCCGTCGTCGGGAAAGCTGGCGGAAAGGCCTTGCGCTTCCCTGATCCGCGCCTGCACCGACAGCGCCAGATTCATGATCTGCGCACCGGCATCGTTGTAATAGAACTCGCGATGGACGGCAAAGCCCTGCGCGGCGAGCAGCCGTGCGATCGCATCGCCGACAGCCGCACCACGGCCGTGCCCGACATGCAGCGGCCCGGTGGGATTGGCCGAGACAAACTCGACGATCACCTTCTCGCCGCCTCCCCGCGTCGAGCTGCCGTAGCGGTCGCCTTCGTCCAGAACGCGCGCTACGACCGATTGCCGCGCAGCGTCGGAGACGAAAAGGTTGACGAATCCCGCGCCGGCGACTTCGGCGCGCTCGAGCAGCGGGGATCGAGGCAGCGCCGCGACGAGATCGGCCGCCAGATCGCGCGGATTGCGTTTCAGCGCCTTGGCGAGCTGCAGCGCCGCGTTGGTCGAATAATCGCCGTGCTTGGCCTGCTTCGGCCGCTCGAGGACGATCGCCGGCGGCGCCGCACCCGGCGCGACGCGGGCGATGCCCTCGGCGAGCATCGCCGACAGTTCCTTTTTGAGTTGGGTCAAGACCGCGCTGCTAAAGGAGCAAACTGCGAATTATAACGCTCGGACAGTTGCAGCCTCGAGGGGCGCTTCAGCCAAATCCGAGCGGATCGACGTCGAGCGTCCATCGCACTCTCCGTTCGGCAAGTCGCTCGAGGGCTTCGCGCCATTGCGGCAGGAACGCCTGCAGCGCGCTGCGATCGCGGCTTTGCACCAGGACCTGCGCGCGCTCCAGTCCCGCCCGGCGCGGCAGCGCCGCCGGAACCGGGGCATAGACTTCACAAGCGCTTGCCGCCGCGGCGGCAAGCTGCCGCCCCTGCTCCGACGCGGCGGCGAGAAATGTCTGCAGCGGTTCGGGCGCTCGCGCCTCGGCCAGCAGCAGCGCCAGATGTGCGAACGGAGGCAGCGCAAGCGCCTCGCGCTCGGCGAGCAAGCTCGCCGCGAAGCGGTCGAAATCGTGGGCGGCGAGCGCGACGTACAGCGGGTGCTGCGGAAAATCGGTCTGCACCAGCACTTCGCCGGACAGATCGCGGCGGCCTGCTCGCCCAGCGACCTGCTCGAGCAGCGCGAACAGGCGCTCGGTCGCTCGAAATTCGCCGCTGTACAGCGCGTTGTCGGCGCCGAGGACGCCGACCAGCGTCAGGCGCGCGAAGTCGTGTCCCTTGGCCAGCATTTGCGTGCCGACCAGGATGTCGACTTCGCCCGCATCGACGGCCTCGCGCATCGTCGCGAATGTCCGTTTGCCCTGGGTGCTGTCGCGATCGATGCGCAGGATCCTCGCCGCCGGATACAGTCCGCCGAGCGCGTGCTCGAGGCGCTGCGTGCCCGATCCTTGCGGCAGCAGGTCCTGATTGCCGCAGTTCGGGCAGGAATGCGGCAGCGCTTCCGCGTGGCCGCAATGGTGACAGCGCAAGCCCGCGGTTACGCGGTGCACGACCAGCCTCGCCGCGCAGCGCGGGCATGGCGCTTTCCAACCGCAGCCGGGACAAAGCAGCGCCGGCGCGTAGCCGCGGCGGTTGATGAAGAGCAGCGATTGCTCGCCGCGCGCGAGCCGATCGCTGATCGCCTGACGCAGCGCCGGCCCGATGCCTTCGATCGCGCCCTCACCTCGGGTCGGCACCAATCGCACCGGCGGCAATGCTGTGTGCGCGGTGGCGCGCAGCGGCAGCTTGAGCCAGCGATAGCGCCCACGCATCGCCTGCGCGTAAGTTTCCAGCGACGGCGTCGCACTGCCGAGGAGCACGGGCACATCGCGCCGGCTGCCGCGATAGATCGCGACATCGCGGGCGTGATAACGCACGCCTTCGTGCTGCTTGAACGATGCATCGTGTTCTTCGTCGACGACGATGAGGCCCAGATCCGGTGCCGGCGCGAACACGGCCAGCCGCGTTCCGACGATCAGCTGCGCTTCGCCGCTCGCCGCCGCCAGCCACTGGCGGCGCCGCTCCGACGAGCCGAGCCGGCTATGCAACATCGCGATGCGTGTACCGGGAAGCGCGTCGGCAACCCGCTGCTCGAGCTGTGGCGTCAACCCGATCTCCGGAACCAGCAGCAGCGCCTGGCGTCCTGCCCCGATGACCTTGCGCGCAGCCTCGAGATAGACGGCGGTCTTGCCGCTACCGGTCACTCCCTGCAGCAGCGACGCCTGAAAGCCACCCTGCTCCGGCAGCGCGGCAACCAATGCGGCACGCTGGTCGGGATTGAGCGCAAGCGCGTGGGGCGAAGGGATCGCCTTCGCCGCTACCGGCTCGATCCAGCTGTCGCGACGCCACGCGCCGAACAGCCGCCAAGAGTGCGCACCCAGGGCGCGGATCTCGGCGGTGGACGCGCCGTGCTCAGATCCCAGCAAGGTGCGCATCGTCAGGCCCCGGCCTCGCGCGCCGGCGGATCCGGCGCGGCCCGCCTCGGTCATCCGATATCGCGCGGCGAGCGGCGCACGCGTCGCGCCTGCCGCAATCAGCGGCGGCAGCATCTGCGCCAGGCACAGGCCGATCGGCTGCTGGTAGTAGCCGGCGATGAAAGACGCGAGTTCCAGCAGATCGTCGGGCAGCGGCGGAATTCCGGGAATGACCCGATCGATCGGAATCACGCGATCGGGAGCGATCCCGGCAGTGTCGCTAAGCTCGACCACGACGCCGGCCAGCGAACGTGCGCCAAGCTTGACGACGAGGACGCTGCCGCGACCCACGGCCAGGCCCGCGGGAAGCCAATAGTCGAACAAGCGATGCGCTGCGACCGGCAACGCGACGCGAACAATCGCCAGGGCTTACTCCGCGCCCATTGCTTCGATGCGCCCCTCGCGCGCAGCGTCACAAGTTGTAGGCTTCTGAATCATAAGTAATGCGTGCAAGAGTGCGCGCCAAGTCATTATTTTTTCAATAGTCGCCGGCATTCATCGCGCATGTGGACAATTCTGTGAGTAACTTGCCAAGGGGTCGATAAGCGGCTGGCCGCGCCTTCGCCTACACCGTCAGGGGCACTGGCATGGCTCGGTAAAAGAATCGTAAATTCAAAAGATTACAGGACAACATCCAGCTGCCGCCCCTAGGGCGCGCGGCGGGCGGGGCGCTCCGGCGATATTGTGCATAAGTCCAGGCGATCGAACGCCGGGTAAAGACCTTCGTCAACGGCGTGGAGATCCAGCGCCGGCGCGGGTTGGCGCGCTTTTTACCGTATCGGCCGCGCGCGAAAACCGCGCGCGCGAAGCCTCGTGCACGAATTCCACCAGGGCCGCGACGTTATCCGGCGGCGTGGCGGGGACGATGCCGTGACCGAGGTTGAAAATGAAGCCGGGCGAGTCGCCGGCCGCATCGAGGACGGCCGCCGCCTGGGCGCGGACGACGTCGGGCGAGGCAAGCAGCGCCAGCGGATCGAGATTGCCCTGCAACGCTACGCGCGCGCCGACTCGCGCGCGAGCCGCCGCTAGATCGGTCATCCAATCGATGCCGAGCGCCGAGCAACCGGTGTCGGCCATGCTCTCGAGCCACTGCCCGCCGCCCTTGGTAAACACGATCGTGGGCGTGGCGACGCCGGTCGCCTGGCGCAGGCGCTCGAGCACCGTCTTGATGTACGCCAGCGAAAAATGTGAATACGAATCGGTAGTGAGCAGTCCGCCCCAGGTGTCGAACACCATCAGCGCGTCGGCGCCATGCGCGACCTGTTGCGCCAGGTAGGCGGCGACTGCTTCGGCATTGACCGACAGGATGCGATGCAGCAGATCGGGGCGTGCATAAAGCATTCGGCGCACCCGCGCAAAGTCCGCGCTGCCACCGCCTTCGATCATGTAGCACGCCAGCGTAAACGGGCTGCCGGCGAAGCCGAGCAGCGGCAGCTTGCCGGCCAGCGCGCGCTTGATCGAGGCCACGGCATCGAACACGTAGCGCAGGCGCTCCGGATCGGGCACGGCGAGATTCGCCACCGCTTCCTCATCGACCAGCGGCCGTGCGAAACGCGGACCCTCGCCGTCGACGAAATGCAACCCGAGACCCATCGCATCCGGCACAGTGAGAATGTCGGAAAAAAGAATCGCCGCGTCGAGCGCAAAGCGCGCGAGGGGCTGCAGCGTCACCTCGGTGGCCAGCTCGGGACTGGTGCAAAGCGACAGGAAGCTGCCGGCGCGTGCGCGCGTCGCGTTGTACTCGGGAAGGTAGCGGCCCGCCTGCCGCATCAGCCAGATCGGCGTGTAGTCGGTCGGCTCGCGCCTGAGCGCGCGCAGCAGCGTGTCGTTTTGCGGTGGATTCATTCGAAAGGTTCCGGCGGCGGACCGGCTGCGCCGTCACGATGGCGGCGCCTGGTCAATCGGGGCACGGCTGCTATTGTAGGGCCGAATGGCAGCGCACCGGCCTCGCGTTTGCAGGTGCGCCGCCTGAAGATGCGGCGCACGAGGCGATGCGCTTCAGCGGGCGGCCGCGAGCTCGCGCCCGCTGAGCCGTTCCAGGATCGCCAGCGGCGATCGCTCGCGGTCATACAGCGCGGCGAGCGGAAGATCGATCGTCTGCTCGAGCATGTACTGGCCCGACACCGCCGCATGCATCACCTGGTCGGAAAAGCACAGCCACGTCGTACCCGGCGCGAAGCGCACGACCTGCTGCGGGCAGTTCGCCTGGTAGTCGAGATCGGCCTTGGCGCGATCGTGCAGGCCCAGCATCAGGTGGTCGTACGGACTGCGCAGGCCCTTGGTGACGTGCAGCGCCGACAGCCACCGCGCCTCGCCGGGGATCTGCCGGCGAATGCGCGGCAGAAACCTGCGCGCCACCGCTTCGAAGGACTCGCCGACGCGCCACACGCGATCCTCGCCGGGACTCACATTGCAGAACACGCGCAGAATCCGCTCGCCATGGTTCGGCCGCGACGGAAAGGCGTCGACGTGCAGGCGGGAGTCGTCCTTGCGCCACGACATCGCGCGGCCTACGGCGGGCTGCGGCCGGAAGCTGGTGCGCGCGCGGCGGACGTAAGGCGCATAACGTGGAAACAGCGTCGTCACCAGGGCCGAGGCCTCGGCGGCGAATCGGGCAACCATGCGGCCGAGCGCGGCGAGCTCCTCGGGCGAGCCGCGCGCGCCTTTGAGTTTGCCGCCGTCGAAGCTTATGTTTTTCGCCCTGCCGTCGGACCAGCGCGGCGAAAGGAAGCGCTGTTCGTCATCGGCCAGCGGGAAAGCGAGCCGGGGGAGGATCAGGACGCCGCCGCCTTCGAGCGTTCGGATCGCCACGTCCTGCGCATCGGGTCCTAGCGCCGGTCGCCAGCTCGCGACGTCGAGCGCAACGATATCGGTCATTGACTACCGTGGCAGCTCGGACGCGCCCATCAGGAACTCGTCGACGGCGCGCGCGCACTGGCGGCCCTCGCGTATCGCCCAGACGACCAGCGACTGGCCGCGGCGCGTATCGCCCGCGGCAAACAACTTCGGCACCGACGTCCGATAATGCTCGGTGTCGGCCTTGACGTTGCCGCGCGCGTCGTATTCGACCCCCAGCTCTTCCAGCATCCCGGTGTGCACCGGGTGCAGATAGCCCATCGCGAACAGCACGAGGTCCGCCTTGAGCTCGAACTCGCTGCCGGGCACTTCGCGCAGCTTCCCGTCCTTCCATTCGACGCGGCAGGCGACCAGCGCCGCAACCTTGCCCCCTTCGCCCTTGAACGCCTTGGTCTGAACCGCCCAGTCGCGTTCGCAGCCTTCCTCGTGCGACGAAGACGTCCGCATCTTCATCGGCCAGTACGGCCAGACCAGCGGCTTGTTCTCGTGCTCGGGAGGCTGCGGCAGCAGCTCGAATTGCGTCACCGACAACGCACCCTGCCGGTTCGATGTGCCGACGCAGTCCGAGCCGGTATCGCCGCCGCCGATGACGATCACGTGCCTGCCCTTTGCGGTCAACGGAGGCACGTCCGGGTCGCCGGCGACGCGCTTGTTTTGCAGCGGCAGAAAATCCATCGCGAAATGGACACCGTCCAAGTCGCGGCCGGGCACGTCCAGGTCGCGCGGATGCTCGGAGCCCGCCGAGGCGACCAGGGCGTCGAATTCCTCGAGCAGGCGCGCCGCCGAGACGCCGTTCTTGCCCGTGGCGCCGACATGCGCGTTGACGCGAAACTCGACGCCTTCGGCGCGCATCTGCTCGACCCGGCGGTCGATGTGATATTTCTCCATCTTGAAGTCGGGAATGCCGTAGCGCAGCAGCCCGCCGATCCGGTCGGCCTTTTCGAACAACACGACTTCGTGGCCAGCGCGCGCCAGCTGCTGCGCGCACGCCATCCCCGCCGGTCCGGAGCCGACGACCGCGACACGCTTGCCGGTCTTCCTCTTCGGCGGTTGCGGCTCAACCCAACCCTCCTCCCAGCCCTTGTCGATGA
>DATNAR010000354.1:0-9530 GCA_035607385.1 Casimicrobiaceae bacterium | reverse complement strand
ACGCCGATGCGCTCGGCGAACAGCCGGATCGCCTCCGGCGTATAGCCGCGCCGCCGCAGCCCGACCAGCGTAGGCATGCGCGGATCGTCCCAGCCTTCGACATGTCCGCCTTCGACCAGCTCGAGCAGCTTGCGCTTGCTCATTACCGTGTAGGTGAGGTTGAGCCGCGCGAATTCGTGCTGTTGCGGCAGCGGCCGCGCCAGCAGTCCGGCGTCGGCGAGCCGCTCGATCACCCAATCGTAGAGCGGGCGATGGTCCTGGAATTCGAGCGTGCAGAACGAATGTGTGATGCGCTCCAGCGCATCCGAGATCGAGTGCGTGTAGTCGTACAGCGGGTAGACGCACCACTGGTCGCCGGTGCGGTGGTGCGTCGTGTGCCGGATCCGATAGATCGCCGGATCGCGCAGGTTGATGTTCGGGCTGGCGAGGTCGATCTTCAGCCGCAGCACGTGCGCGCCGTCGGGGAACTCGCCTTCCTTCATCCGGCGGAACAGGTCGAGGTTCTCGGCCACGTCGCGCTCGCGATAGCGCGACGCCTGTCCCGCCCGGGTCAGCGTCCCGCGCAGCGCACGCATTTCGTCCGGCGTCGAGCTGTCGACATACGCCATGCCGGCCTTGATCAGATGGCGCGCGAACTCGTACAGGCGGTCGAAGTAGTCGGACGCGTGGTAAAGATGCGGCCCCCAGTCGAAGCCCAGCCACTTGACCGCGGCCTTGATCGAATCCTCGTACTCGACATCCTCCTTGATCGGATTGGTGTCGTCGAAACGCAGATGGCAGACGCCGCCGTTCTCGCTCGCCAGACCGAAATTCAGGCAAATCGACTTGGCGTGCCCGATATGGAGATAGCCATTGGGCTCGGGTGGAAAGCGAGTGACCACTCGCCCGCCGTATTTCTGGCTTCGGTTATCCTCCGCGATGATTTGTCGAAGAAAATTGGAGGCGGCCGGGGCCGCGTTTTGTCGCAGTGCAGCAGTCATTGCGCTTTGTTCATGAACAAATTACAAACTTCCTACATTCTAACCGGTGCCCATGCCCTCGTCATCGACGCCATACCACGGGGAATCGGCCCATGCGGCGAGGGCCGCGCCCAGCAAGGCTTCGCGGGCGGTGGGCCTCGCGCGGGCCGAAGTGTTTTCCACAATATCTGTGGATAAAATTGTGCATATCTTGTAAATTCGGCCGCTAAGTGGCACTGCAGGTAGGGATTTCGTTGTCATGCCCAAAATCGCACCGTATTTTTCATATTATTATTCAATAACTTGGAAACAAACCTCGACGTTCGGCTGATGCTTGGTGCAACCCGGTCCCACCGAGGGATAACGCGCCGGAGGCTTAATCGGGCGCGATCCATTGTCCAGGACATATTCTCCGGGCAACCGTACAACTGCAAGCGCGCCCGGGCCCGTCTCCGTTGACCATCATGGAACCCGTAACGCCGTCGCTTGCTCCGGTGGTGCCCGTATCGCTGCTGGTCGGTTCCGCACGTTTACTGATCGAGCGCCACCTGGGACTCGCCTGGATCAGTGGGGAAATCTCCGGGTTTACCCGCGCGGCGTCCGGGCATTGCTATTTCATGCTCAAAGACGACCAGGCGCAGGTTCGCTGCGTGCTTTTCCGGCACAAAGCCCAGCTGCTCGACGTCGTCCTCCGCGAGGGCGCGGCGGTCGAGGTCCGTGCCACCCCCACGATCTACGAGGCGCGCGGCGAATTCCAGCTCAATGTGGAAACGGTGCGACTGGCCGGTCTGGGTGCCCTGTACGAGCGCTTCGCCCGGCTGAAGGCACGGCTGGAGTCGGCAGGATGGTTCGCGCCCGAGCGCAAGCGATCGCTGCCGGCTTTTCCGTTGGCCCTCGGCATCGTCACCTCCCCGCAGGCCGCCGCGCTGCGCGACGTGCTCGCCACGCTGGCCCGACGCTTCCCCGGCCTGCCGGTCGTTCTCTATCCGGCAGCGGTACAAGGCGCGGGCGCCGCCGATGAGATCGCGGCGGCGATTGCGGCCGCGAATGCGCACGGCAAAGTCGATGTCCTGGTCGTGTGCCGGGGCGGCGGGTCGATCGAGGATCTTTGGGCGTTCAACGAAGAGATCCTCGCCCGCGCCGTATTCGAGTCGCGCATCCCGGTGATCAGCGGCGTCGGGCACGAGACCGACTTCACGATCTGCGATTTCGTCGCTGACCTGCGCGCGCCGACGCCCACGGCCGCGGCCGCACTGGCCGTACCCGACCGCGGCGCGCTGCGCCGCCAGGCGCAGGCGGTCCTCGCCCGCTGGCAGCATGCGTTCGCGCGTGCACTCGAGCTGCGCATGCAGCGCATCGACCTGGTGTCGCGCCGGCTGGTGCATCCTGCCGCGCGCATCGCGCGGCAGCGGGCTGATCTCGCCGTCCTGGCCCGCCGCCTCGCGCGCGTCGCCGCGCAGGCGCAGCAGGCACGACAGCGCCGGGTGGCGGACCAAGCGGCCGCGCTTGCGCGACTGCTCGGGACGCCGCCGCCGGCACGCGCCCTGCTGGAGCGCCGCCGCGAAGGCTGGCAGCGCGCGGCCACCGAGCGCATCGCGGCGATCGCGCAGCGCATCGATGCGTGCGCGCAGAGCCTGCGCCACCTGAATCCGCTGGGGGTGCTCGACCGCGGCTACAGCATCGTCACCGACGACCAGGGCGCCGTCGTGCAGGATGCCGGCACGCTCGCCATCGGAGACACGCTGAATGTGCGCTTCGCGCGCGGGGAAGCCGCCAGCAAGGTTACCCGCACGCGTTCGGGCTGAAGCCCGCGCGGTTCAGGCCTCGTCCGGATCCGGATTGTCGATCGCGCCGGCGCTTTTGAGCCGGGCGATGACGTCCGCCGGCGCAGCCGCCGCGATCTTCGGCGTTCGGCAGACCACATCGGCGTTCTGCGCGCGATGGCGCAGCGCGTGGTCGATCAGCACCAGCAGCAGCATCGCTTCGGCGATCGGCGCCGCGCGAATGCCGACACAGGGGTCGTGCCGCCCGTGCGTATTGACGGTCACCGGCGCGCCCGCCTTGTCGATCGACCGGCGGTCGAGCCGTATCGACGACGTCGGCTTGACTGCGATCGAAACGACGATGTCCTGACCGGTCGAGATGCCGCCGAGGATGCCGCCGGCGTGATTCGAAGCGAAGCCTTGCGGAGTCATCTCGTCCGAGTGCACGGTCCCGGGCTGCGCGATGCTCGCAAAGCCGGCGCCGATCTCCACGCCCTTGACCGCATTGATGCCCATCATCGCGTGGGCGATGTCCGCGTCGAGCTTGTCGAACACCGGCTCGCCCCAGCCGACCGGGACACCGGAGGCGACGACGGTGATGCGCGCTCCGCAGGAATCGCCCGACTTGCGCAAGGCATCCATGAATGCTTCGAGCTGCGGAACGATCGCATTGTCGGCGGCGAAGAACGGGTTCGCGTCGACGCTATCCCATGACTTGAACGGCACGGTGCGCTCGCCGATCTGCGCCAGGTAACCGCGAACGACCAGACCGTGATGCTCGCGCAGCCACTTGCGCGCGACCGCGCCGGCAGCAACGCGGACTGCCGTTTCGCGCGCCGATTGCCGTCCTCCGCCGCGATGGTCGCGAATGCCATACTTCTGCCAGTAGGTGTAGTCGGCGTGACCGGGCCGAAAGGTATCGGCGATCGCCGCGTAATCCTTGCTGCGCGCGTCCTCGTTGCGAATCAGGAGCGCGATCGGTGTTCCGGTCGTCCGCCCTTCGAACACGCCGGACAGGATTTCGACGGTGTCGGACTCGCGGCGCTGGGTGACGTGTCGGGATGTGCCGGGCTTGCGCCGGTCGAGATCGTGCTGGATGTCCGCCGCCGTGAGCTCCAGTCCCGGCGGACAGCCGTCGACGACGCAGCCTATCGCCGGTCCGTGCGACTCGCCGAACGAGGTGACGCAAAAAAGCCTGCCGAAAGTATTGCCGGACATCGCTGATCCGTGACGTCGACCTGCGGCGAGTTTAGCATGCAGCTTTCATGGGCTTTGCGCCCGCTGCAGACCAGCTTCGATACCCGCGCCGCTGCCCGGACGTTCATCGATGAAGATACCGCAATCACTCGCCGGCGTGATCGCGAGCGCGCGCAGCGTCGCGGTGTTGACGGGCGCCGGCGTGTCGGCCGAATCCGGCGTCCCGACGTTTCGCGACGCGCAGACCGGATTGTGGGCGCAGTTCGATCCGCGGGAGCTGGCGACGCCGGACGCATTTCGCCGCAATCCCAAGCGCGTGTGGGACTGGTATGCGTGGCGGCGCGAGCTCGTTGCGAGGGCCGAGCCCAACGCGGGGCATCGCGCGCTGGTCGTGCTCGAAGACCGCGTTGCCGATTTTGTGCTTATCACGCAAAACGTCGACGGCCTGCACCGGCGGGCGGGCAGTCGCAACGTGGTGGAGCTGCACGGCAACATCGCGCGTGTCAAATGCTCGCGCGAGCATTCGATCGTCGAGCACTGGACCGAGGATCGCGACGCGGTGCCTCGCTGCGCCGGGTGCGGCGCGCTGCTGCGGCCCGACGTCGTCTGGTTCGAGGAAACGCTGCCGGCGGGTGCGCTCCAGGCGGCCGAGGATGCGGCAAGGCGCTGCCAGATACTGCTCGTCGTGGGCACGTCGGCCGAGGTCTATCCTGCGGCCGCGCTGCCGGACTACGCGAAGGCCGCGGGCGCGGCGATCGTCGAGATCAACCCGCATCCGACGCCGCTGTCCGGCGATGCCGACTATGTGTTGCGAGCGCCTGCGGGCGTCGCGCTGCCGGCGTTGATCGCCGCGTCGTGGCCGGACGCAGGTCGCTGACTTGCCATCACGACGGCAGGCATCGATCGGATCGCCGCTGCGCCGGAGCGATGCCGGAACGACGCCGAAAGCTCATCGCGGATCAATCTGTCGGGCACCGTCATTGCCAGACTGGACAACCCGCAGATGCCTGACGCGAAGCCGATCAGAACCAGCAAGATCATGGCAGCGAAGCGAAGAATTTGGCCCATGATTCCCCTTTTCAGTCGCGATACGGTCTAACCGCCGTCCGCAGGCTTCGGCGCGTCGGCCGCCGGCGGGAGCGGCGATAGATATCCGATCAGCAGCAGCAGTGTGCCGACGCCCAGAAATGCGACTACGCGCGGCAGGCCCGAAAGCGTTGCGAGGTCGATCAGGAACAGCTTGCCCACCGCCAGCGCGAGCAGCCCCGCGCCGGTCATCCAAAGCGGCCGCAGCGCCCGCCGCGTGGCAAAAAACATCAGTACGACGGCGGTCGCAGTCCAGGCGAGCGTCAAACCGGCCTGTAACAACTTCGAGGCGAGCAGTGCATTGAGCTGCCAGGGAATCCCTCCCCAGTGATGGGCGGTGCGCAATGCGGCGCCATTGAGCAGACCGAACAGGCCGACGCCCAGCCAGGCAAACCGCGTCGTGTCGCGCAGTCCGCCGAAACGGCCGCTCCAGACGAACAGTGCAACCAGCGTCAGTCCGAGCGTCAGTTCGAGCGGATTGAAAAGCGGAACATAGGCGAGCGGCGATGCGGTGCCGGGCGAGACGACGGTCGCAATCGCGAACCAGGCTGCGGCCAGCACGGCAATCGGTCCGCCGGCGCCGATCGCGTACGCGTCGCGATGCGCGCTGAGCGGCCAGCGGCCTGCATCCGCCAACGCCCAAACCAGGAAGAGGAAGGCAGCCAGCGGCAATACCGCGGCGCACGCGAGCCACACCGTCCCCGGCGGCGCGACGCGGTCGACCCACTCGCTCGCTTCCCAGGCGAGCTGCGCGGTCAGCGCAATCGCCGACACCGCATGCGCGGCGTACAACTGGCCCGGTGTGAGGACCGGCGCCGGTGCGAACGGCGCGGCGGATCGCTGCGGCGTATCGGCCGCATACAACGCGCTCCATTGCACGATCCAGGCGAGTGGCCAGAGCAGAACGCCGAAATTCTGAAGCGTCGTGCGTGCCATCTGCCAATCGCTCCACGCTGCCAGCGCCATCGCCGGGAGCAGTGCGATGGCGACCAGCATGAGCCGCGGCCAGCGCGCAGCCCTTGAGATCAACAGCGCGGCTGCGATGCTGACCGCCACCCAAGCGAGCGCCGCGTGCGGCGTGTCGCTCCGGTCCAGATGTCGCTTCAGTTCGAAAGCACCGCCGGCGAGCCACCAGGCGGCGCCCCACAGCAGGAGCAAAGGCACGAAGCCGCGCTCCGGCGCCGGCAACTTGTCCCCGGCGCGATCTGCCACGGCGGCCGTGACGATGCCCGACACGGCGATCAAGATCGCGCCGACGAAAAATGCGTTGGCGAACAGCGAATCGTCGCCGCGCGCCGCGTCCGACCAGAGAAAGACCGCGCCTGCGCCGAACTCGACCAGCAGCGCGAAGCCACGCAGCAGCGGCGTGCTTTGCCGCACACCGAGCCAGAATGCCGCGGCGGCTGCGACCGACCACAGCGCCGCGGTGACCCGATAGTCGAACGCCAGCGGAACGGCGATCGTCGCGAAGATCGCCGCCAGCGCGAGGAACGCGCGCGCAATCAACGCCAGGCCCGCTTCGGCGCGCCAACGCAACAACAGGAAAAGCAGGCTGTACACAATCGCGAGAGCCACGGCGCTCCAGGCAGCGCCGTACTCGATGTCGCGCACCAGTGCGGCCTGGAGCCCGAAGGCGACCAGCGGCACGCCGAAGACCAGCAGGCCGTCGACCGGAGCGCGCGCCTCGAAGCGGCCGCGACGCGCATACAGGACCGCGATCGCGACATAGAAGACGAAGAACAGAATGAGAAACGGTTCGACCGTCGCGAAATAGGCCGGCCGGTAATAGCGATACGCCCAGATCGAGCCGAGGACGAAAGTGAAGATGAAGCCGAGCAGATTCAGCGCCCGCCAGGAGCGCACCCACGCCAGCGCCAGGATCGCCGCGTTGAGAATCGCGAAGTAGCCGAACAGCAGCGCCGGATCGCCGGTGACGTTGGTCAGCATCGGCGCGAGAAATCCGCCGGCGACGGCGAGTCCGGCGAGAGGCTGCGCATCGGCGCGGATCGCAAGCGCGACCGTCGACGCGGCGATCAACGCGAGCAGCACCAGTCCCGGTAAAGGCGGCAGGACGTGATACAGGCGAAAGGCGGCGAACGTCGTCAGGTACAGGATTCCGGCGCCCGCGCCCTGCAGCGAAAGTCCGTATCCCGGCCGGGCCCGGACCAGCCGCATGCCGATGGCAATCAGCACGAGACCGATGACGCCCACACCGATGAGCCGCCATTCGATCGGGATGGTGACGATCTCGGCCAGATAGCGCAGCAGGAAGGCCACGCCGAAAAACAGGATGACGACGCCGATCCGGGTCAGCGCGTTGCCGCCCGTCAACCATGCCCATAGCGCATGCGGCGCGGGCGCTGCAGCGGGCGCCTCAGGCGTGCCGATCGGCGCCGGCGCTGCGGGCACGGCAGCTGGCGCGACCGCGGGCCGAACCGGTGCGAACTGGGCACCGGTTCCGCCTTTGCGCACCGGCAGCAGGTCGACGCCCGGCGCCGCGACCGGCGCGTCCTCCGTTGGTGGAACCGGAACCGCTTCGCCGCTCCGTGGCCGTCCCGCCTGGTCCGGCGTCGCGCGCGCCGCCGATTTGCGCAGGTACGCGCCGATCAGCGCGCCGATCAGCGCGCCGAGCAGCGCGCTCCTGAAACCCCAGCTGCTGCCGATGATGCCGCCGATCAACAAGCCGAGCCAGGTCATCGTGCCTCCCGAGCGATAGCGCTAGCGCCAGTCACCGCGCAAGGCGAGCACGTTCTGCTGCAGGTATTCCGGCGTCGCCCGCTCCGGCGGTACCGGCGGGCCGGCGACCAGCGCTATGCGCGAGAACAGGCCGCGAATCTTGCGCATCGCGCGGCCGCGATCGGAACGGCTGAAGAAGCTGCCCCACAGTCCGCGCAACGCCATCGGCACGACCGGCGCAGGTGCCTGCTCGAGGATGCGCTGCAATCCCGGACGAAACGGATTGAGATCGCCGGTCTCGGTGAGCTTCCCCTCGGGGAAGATGCCGACGATCTCGCCGGCCCGGAGCGCGGCGGCTGCTTCGGCGAATGCACGCTCCTTCATCGCCGCATCCTCCTTTGCCGGCGCGATCGGTATCGTGCGCATCGTGCGGAAAATGAAGTTCAGCAGCGGAATGCGGAAGATGCGGTGATCCATGACGAAGCGTATCGGGCGGCGCACGCAGGCGGCGATGACGATCGCGTCGACGAAGCTGACGTGATTGCATACGATCACGCATGGCCCTTCGGCCGGAATGCGATCGAGACCCTCCTTGTCGACGCGGTAGAACGTGTGGACGAGGAGCCAGGCGAGGAACCGCATCAGGAACTCGGGCACCAGCAGGTAGATATAGAGCGCGACGACCGCGTTCATGAGGCCGGTGACCAGCAGCAGCTGCGGAATCGACAGTCCTGCCTTGAGCAGCGCCAGCGCGATGCCCGCGGACGCGACCATGAAGATGGCGTTCAGGATATTGTTGGCGGCGATGATGCGCGAGCGGAACGCGGGCTCGGAGCGCTCCTGGATCAGTGCGTACAGGGGGACGATGTAGAAGCCGCCGAACATGCCGATCAGGATCAGGTCGACGATGACTCGCCAATGCGCGCCGACGGCGAAGAAGGCCCCGATGCCGGCAAGGCCCTGCGGCGCCAGGCCGCGGCTGGCCAGATACAGGTCGATCGCGAACACCGACAGCCCGATCGAGCCGAAAGGAACGAGGCCGATCTCGACCTTGTGTCCCGACAGGCGCTCGCACAGCAGCGAGCCCACGCCGATACCAATCGAGAAGATCGCCAGCAGCAAGGTCGCGACGTGCTCGTCGCCGCCGAGCACGTCCTTGGTGAAGTTGGCGAACTGCGTGAGGTACGTCGCGCCGTAGAACCAGAACCAGGAGATGCCCAGCATCGCCAGCCATACGACGCGGTTGCCGTGCGCGAAGCGAAGGTTGCGCCAGGTCTCGGTGAACGGATTCCAGTTGATGCGCAGCGCCGGCGCGACCGCCGGCGTCTCGGGAATGCCGCGCGAGACCAGGTAGCCGGCGATCGCGATCGCGATGGCCGTCGCGCCGGCGAGGATCGGTCCGTCGGGCTTGATCGCGATCACCAGCCCGCCGACGATCTCACCCAGCAGGATCGCGACGAACGTTCCCATCTCGACCAGCCCGTTGCCGCCGACCAGTTCGTCGCTTCGCAGGTGTTGCGGCAGTATCGCGTACTTGACCGGCCCGAACAGCGTCGAATGCACCCCCATCAGACCGAGAGCGACAAACAGCAACACCAGGTCGCGCCGGTAAAATCCGATCGCGCCGACGACCATGATCCCGATCTCGAAAGTCTTGACCAGGCGAATCAGGCGCGATTTTTCGTACTTGTCTGCCAGCTGGCCGGCGGTCGCGGAGAACAGCATGAACGGCGCGATGAAAACCGCCGCGGCGATGTTGACCAGGTCGTTCGACGAGAACGCCGTCAGCGTCGCGGCCTGAAATGCGACGAAGATGACCAGCGCATTCTTGTAGACGTTGTCGTTGCCG
>DATNAR010000346.1:0-5095 GCA_035607385.1 Casimicrobiaceae bacterium | reverse complement strand
CCATGCGCCGCGCCTGGCCGAAGTTGTGCGTGACCAGCACGATCTTGGTCCCCGCGTCGACCATCGCCAGGACGACGTTCTCGACCTCGTGGGCTGCGCCGGGGTCGAGGCTGGCTGTCGGCTCGTCGAGGAAAATGATCTCAGGCTGCAATGCCCAGGCACGGGCCAGCGCGAGGCGCTGCTGCTCGCCGCCGGACAGAACGCGCGCCGGATGCGCGGCGTGGCGCTCGAGGCCCACCTTGGAGAGCGCCTCGCGGGCGCGCTGCGAGCGGATCCGCGTCGGAACGCCGGCGATGCGAAGCGCGTGCGAAACATTGGCCAGCGCCGAGCGGCGAAGCAGCACCGGCCGCTGGAACACCATCGCCTGCCGCCGCGGCGCCCCGGCGGGCTCGACGGCGTTCCAGACGATCGAGCCCGAAGTCGGCGCCAGCAAACCATGACACAGGCGCAGCAACACGCTCTTGCCCGCTCCGTTGGGCCCGACGATCACCGTGCGCGGCCCCGCATCGATCGCCAGCGACAGATCATCGATGATGCGCCGGCCGCCGGCGGTGAACGTCACGTGGTCGAGACGCAAAGGCAAAAGCGACATCGACGGCCGCATGTCTCGCTATCCGTAGCGCCGTTGCGCGGTTTCCCTGACCAGGTACGCCGCCGCGTTCAGCGCAACCACGATCGTGACCAGAATGAGGCCGAGCCCGAGCGCGAGCGGGAGATCGCCTTTGCTGGTCTCGAGCGCGATCGCCGTGGTCATCACTCGCGTGACGCCGTCGATATTGCCGCCGACGATGATCACCGCGCCCACTTCGGCTGCGGCCCGGCCAAAACCGGCGAGCACGATCGTGACCAGCGAAAAGCGCAGGTCCCAGAGCAATGTCGCCACCGACCCGAGCCGGGATTCACCCAGCGAGCGGAGCTGTTCGCGGTATTCGAGCCAGGCATCCTCGACGACCTGACGGGTCAGCGCGGCGACGATCGGCGTGATCAGAATCGCCTGCGCGATCACCATCGCCGACGGCGTGAACAACAGTCCCAGGGCGCCCAGCGGTCCCGCGCGCGATAGCAGCAGATACACCAGCAGCCCGACGACGACCGGCGGCAGCCCCATCAACGCGTTCAACAGGACGATCGTCGTCCGGCGCGCCGGAAAGCGGCTGACGGCGATGAGCGCGCCGAGCGGCAGCCCGATGGCGCTGGCGATCGCGACCGCGCTAAGACTTACGCGCAGGCTCAAGCCGACGATGTCGCCCAGCCGAGGATCGAGCGACGCGACCAGGCGCCAGGCTTCGACGATCGCGGCCGGGAGGGTGCTCATCGGGTGCACGCCGGCGGGCAGCAGACGGTCGCGTCGTCCGAACCAATATAGGTGTATAAATGCCTATGCAAGGCCAATGCAGAAACTCCGGCTATATTTCATGATGATACGTCGCACCTCGCCGATTACAAACAGGCAACACTGTGCCTAATTAAGGGAAGCCCGGTCCGCCGCACCTCGACGGGTCATGGAGGCGAGGTCCTGCCGATTTACGGTACGATGGGCGCCCCCGACCCGCTGCCTTTCCGATGGAATTCGCCTTCATCGTCGATCCGCCTGAGTGGCTGAAGGCCTACAAGGACACGAGCATTTCGATGATGCGTGCCCTGCAGGCGCGAGGGCACGCAATCTATCTGGCCGAACCCAAGGAGCTTTTCTGGCGCGGCGGGGCGACCGAGGCGCGGGTCAGATACGCCGAGGTCCGCACCGACGACCACGACTGGTATCGCGCCGGGGCGCCGGAGATACGGCCGCTGGCGTCGTTCGCCGCCGTCGTCATGCGCAAGGACCCGCCGTTCGACATGGAATACGTCTATTCGACCTACCTGCTCGAGGCGGCCGAGCACGAGGGTGCGTACGTCGTCAACGGTCCCCGCGCGATCCGCGACCACAACGAGAAGTGGGCGATCGCCGAATTTCCGCAATTCACCGTGCCGACGCTGGTGACGCGCGATCCCGAGCTCATCGCCGAGTTCATCGACGAGCACGCCGACGTGATCCTGAAGCCGCTCGACGGCATGGGCGGATCGTCGATCTTTCGCGTGCGCCGCGACGACGTCAATCGCAATGTGATCATCGAGACGATGGCGCACTTCGGCGCGCGCAGTGTCATGGCACAGCGCTTCATTCCCGAGATCGCCGACGGCGACAAGCGCATCATCCTGATCGACGGCGAGCCTGTGCCGCACGCGCTGGCGCGCATCCCGAAGGCCGGCGAGACGCGGGGCAACCTCGCGGCGGGCGGCCGCGGCGTGGCGCGTCCGCTGACGGCGCGCGACCGCGAGATCGCCGATACGATAGGGCGGGCGCTCGCGCCCAAGGGTCTGTTCGTCGTCGGTCTCGACGTGATCGGCGACTATCTGACCGAAGTCAACGTGACCAGCCCGACGGGGTTCGTCGAGATCAGCCAGCAGACCGGGTTCGACGTCGCTGGCGCCTTTGCGCAGGCGCTGGAAAAGCGCGTCGCCGCGCGTTGAGTAGCGCCCCCGGGAGCGGGTCGCCGCTCGGGCGCCCGTGCTAAGATAAAGCCACCCGCGCGGTCGAGGTATCTGAACTCGGATCAACGACAAATGCCGCGGGACAAACACATGGCGCGGGCCGTCAGGGGAAAGACAGCATGATCGGCATCCTCATCGTCGCCCACGGCACCTTGAGCGACAGCCTGATCGGCGCGGTGACTCACGTGCTCGGCAGCCGCCCGCCGCAGTTCGACGGCATGCGCGTCGCCGCCGCTGACGATCCGCTGGCTCTGCTGCCGCGGGCGCGCGAGATCGTGAAGTCGCTGGACAGCGGGGATGGCGTCCTGATCTTCTCCGACATCTACGGCGCCTCGCCGTGCAACCTCGCCATCAAGCTGCTGCAGCCCGGGCGCGTCGAAGCCGTCGCCGGCGTCAACCTGCCGATGCTCGTGCGCGCGTTCACCTATCGCAACAAGGGCATGGACACGATGATCAAGAAGGCCATCAGCGGCGGCTGCGACGGCGTCGTCCGCGTCGAGGTGGACCCGATCTATGCAGCAACGCGAAATTGAAATCGTCAACAAGCTGGGCTTGCACGCGCGTGCTTCGGCGAAGCTGACGCAGCTTGCTGCGAAATATCAATGCGATGTGTCGCTGGCGCGCAACGGACGCAAGATCAATGCCAAGAGCATCATGGGCGTGATGATGCTGGCCGCGGGCAAGGGCTCCCGCGTCGTGCTCGAGACCGACGGGCCCGACGAGACCGAGGCGCTCGACGCGATCGCCGCGCTGATCGGCGATTATTTCGGCGAAGGACAATGACGACCGCGCGGCGCGCGCAGTGCAGCGTCGCCGATGGCCGACACATCGAGTTGCATCGTTCGCGGAACCAAAGCCCGCGCCGCAGGCTCAATGAACAGGCGCGCTTCCCGGTCGTAACCAGGCGCGTAGGCTCATACCCCAACTGCGACGGGCGTCTCGAACATGCAAACTCTCGACATTGGCATCACCAACCGCTTGGGTCTTCATGCGCGCGCGGCGGCACAGATTGTGCGTCTCGCATCGCAATTCCGGTGCAGCGTCTGGCTGATCGTAAACGGACGGCGCGCGAGCGCGCGCAGCATGGTCGCCGTGATGATGCTGGCGGCCAGCATGGGCAGCACAATCACGCTGGAAACCAGTGGGCCCGACGAGGGGGCGGCGATGGTGGCGATGGTGCAGCTGATCGGAGACGGGTTCGGCGAGACGCGTTGACCCGGCGTCCTCGCCGGTGAGCTTTGTCCTGCACGGCATCGGCGTTTCCGGCGGCGTTGCCATCGGCCGGGCGCAGCTGGTCTCCCACGCGACGCTCGAAGTCGACCACTACGCGATCCGCCCCGAGCAGGTCCCCGCAGAGATCGAACGGCTGACGCTCGCACTGCGGGCGGTGCAGAAGGAGCTCGAGGCGCTGCACGGGGCAATGACCTCGGGCGATGCGCCGGCCGAGTTCGGCGCCTTTCTCGACGTGCACTGGATGATCCTGACCGATCCGACGCTGTCGGAGGCGCCGAAGCGGATGATCGCCGAGCAGCTGTGCAACGCCGAATGGGCGCTGACGCAGCAGATGAACGTGCTGGTCGAGCAGTTCGATTCGATCGAGGACCCTTACTTACGCGAGCGCAAGGCCGATGTCGTGCAGGTGGTCGAGCGCGTGCTCAAGGTCCTGCTCGGCAAAGCGCAGCGGCGCCCCGCCAGCGCCGAAGACGAGACGATCCTGGTCGCCCACGATCTGTCGCCGGCGGATGTCATACAGTTCAAGAGTCATCACTTCGCCGCGTTCCTGACCGATTTGGGCGGCGCCAGCTCGCATACCGCGATCGTCGCGCGCAGCCTCAACGTGCCCGCCGTCGTGGCGACGCACAACGCGCGCGGATTGATCCGCGAGCACGAGCTCCTGATCGTCGATGGCGCCAAGAACGTCGTCATCGTCAACCCCGACCGGTCGGTGCTCGCCGAGTACCGGCTGAAGCAGGGCGAGCTCGAGCTTGCGCGAAAAAAGCTCAAGCGCCTGAAGACGACGCGCGCGGCCACGATCGACGGCCTCGACATCGAGCTGTTCGCCAACATCGAGTTGCCCGACGATCTCGATCAGGCGCTGGACAACGGCGCCGGCGGCATCGGACTTTTCCGCAGCGAGTTCCTGTTTCTCAATCGTCAGGGACTGCCGTCGGAGGACGAGCAGTTCGAGGCTTACCGGCAGGTCGCTGCCGGCATGCGCGGCAAGCCGGTGGTGATTCGCACGTTCGATCTGGGCGCCGACAAGAGCAAGGAAGGCCTCGACGGGCTGGTGCGCGTCGCGCCGAATCCTGCGCTGGGATTGCGCGCCGTGCGCTTTTGCCTCGCCGAGCCGCGGCTGTTCCTGACGCAGCTCCGGGCGATCCTGCGCGCATCGCATTACGGCAACATCCGGATCCTGCTGCCGATGCTCGCCTCGATCGCCGAAATCGACCAGACGCTAGTGCTGCTAGCCCAGGCCAAGGGCACCCTGCTCGAACGGGGCGTGCCATTCAACCCGTCGATCGAGGTCGGCGGCATGATCGAAATTCCGGCTGCAGTGCTTACG
>DATNAR010000331.1:0-20640 GCA_035607385.1 Casimicrobiaceae bacterium | reverse complement strand
GTGAATGCGTTGACATTATACGGCGCCCGCAGCTTGTTCAGCTGAGCCATCCACTCGGGCGCGGCGATCGCGTAGCCCAGCCGGATGCCGGCCATGCCGACTTTCGACAGCGTACGCAGGACCAGCAGGTTGGGGAATTCGGCGATGCGCGGAAGGAAGCTCGCATCGGCGAACGCCGCATAAGCCTCGTCGACCACGACCAATCCCGGCGAAGCGCGAACGATCGCCGCGACGTCGTCGCCGGAGAACAGATTGCCGGTCGGATTGTTCGGATAGGCGAGAAAGGTCAGCGCGGGGCGCTCGCGCTCGACCGCCGCGAGCATCGCATCGCGGTCGAGACCGAAGTCGCTCGCCAGCGGAACGCCGACAAAGCGCATCCCGGCATGGATGGCGTTCAGCCGATACATGACGAACGACGGTTCGGGGGCGAGCATCGCCGCGCCCGGACGGGCCAGCGCCAGCGTGATCAGCTGTATCAACTCGTCCGAGCCGTTGCCGAGCATCAGCCCCAGCGTGTCGGGGATGCCGAACGCGTCCGCGAGCGCTCGCTTGACCCGGTCGGCGGGAATGTCGGGATAGCGGTTGATGGCGACCTGTGCGAGCGCGGCGCCGAGCCGACCGCGCACCGCGTCCGGCAGCGGGAACGGATTCTCCATCGCGTCGAGCTTGATCATGCCTTCCGCGGAGGCGGTCGTGTATGCGGACAGGGCACAGATCTCCGGCCGCACGACGGCGGCCACGATGCCCGCGGCGTCGAGCCCGGGTGGACGCTCGCTCATCGTTCGATCCGGTATTCCGCGCTTGCGGCGTGCGCCGGAAGTCCCTCGCCGCGCGCCAGTGTGGCCGCGATGGCACCCAGCGTGCGGGCGCCCTCGCGCGACGCGGCAATCACGCTGGTCCGCTTCTGAAAATCGTAAACGCCGAGCGGCGACGAATAGCGCGCGCTGCGGGCGGTCGGCAGAACGTGATTCGGCCCGGCACAGTAGTCGCCCAGCGCCTCCGAGCTGTGATGCCCGACGAATATCGCGCCGGCGTTGCGGATCTGCGGCAACAGATCGTCGGGCGAGGCGACCGCGAGCTCGAGATGCTCGGGTGCGATGCCGTTGGCGAGCGAGCAGGCTTCGGCCAGGTCGCGCACGCGAATCAGCGCGCCGCGCTGGCGCAGCGAGGCCGCGATGATTTTTGCGCGCGGCATCGTCGGCAGCAGCTTCGCCATGCTGGCCGCGACCCGGTCGAGCAGGTCCGCATCGGGCGAAAGCAGCAGTGCCTGCGCCGCCTCGTCGTGCTCGGCCTGCGCGAACAGATCCATCGCCACCCAGTCGGGATTGGCGCTGCCGTCGGCGATCACCAGCACTTCGGACGGGCCGGCGACCATGTCGATGCCGACGACACCGAACACGCGCCGCTTGGCCGCGGCGACATAGGCATTGCCGGGTCCGACAATCTTGTCGACCTGCGCAATCGTCGCCGTGCCGAACGCCAGCGCCGCAATCGCCTGCGCGCCGCCTATCGTATAGGTACAGGTGACGCCGGCCAGATGCGCGGCAGCCAGCACCAGCGCATTCTTTACGCCGTTGGGCGTCGGGACGACCATCACGACCTGGCTGACGCCGGCGACCTTGGCCGGAAGCACGTTCATCAGTACCGATGACGGGTACGCCGCCTTGCCGCCGGGCACGTACACGCCGACGCGCTCGAGCGGCGTGACGCGCAGGCCCAGGCGCGTGCCGTCGGGCTCGGTAAAAGACCAGGATTCGACGCTCTGGCGCGAGTGATAGGCGCGAATGCGCTCGGCGGCCTGCGCAAGCGCCCGCTTCTGGTCGGCGGGCAAGGCGTCGTGCGCGGCTTTGAGCTCGGCAGCGGGCAATTCCAATGCGGCGACCGACGTCGCCTTGACCCGGTCGAACAGCGCCGTATATTCGAGCACCGCCGCGTCGCCGCGGACGCGCACGTCGGTGACGATGCTGGCGACCGAGGCATCGATCGCATCGTCCTCGGCCTTGTCGCGCGCCGTCAGCTTCGCCAGCGCCGACGCGAATCCAGGATCCAGCGTATCGAGGCGGCGAATCTCAGGCATCGCGCGGCACCGCCTTGGAGATCGCGTCGAGGATCGGCTGAACGGCATCGCGCTTGAGCTTGAGCGCGGCAGGATTGACGATGAGCCTCGCGCTGATCGGACGGATCTCCTCGACGACGACCAGGTCGTTGGCCTGCAGCGTCTTGCCGGTGCTGACCAGGTCGACGATCAGATCGGCCAGCCCCACCAGCGGCGCGAGCTCCATCGATCCGTACAGCTTGATCAGATCGACATGAATTCCCTTGGCGCCGAAATGCGCTCGCGCGGCGCCGACGTACTTGGTGGCGACCTTGAGGCGGGCGCCGCGCTGCACGGCGCTGGCGTAATCGAAATCGCGGCGCGCTGCGACGACCAGGCGGCAGCGGCCGATCGCCAGGTCGAGCGGCTGATAAAGACCTTCTCCGCCGTGCTCGAGCAGCACATCCTTGCCGGCGACGCCCAGGTCCGCGGCACCATGCTGAACATAGGTCGGGACATCGGACGCGCGCACGATGACAAAACGCAGGTCGGAGCGATTGCTCGCCAGGATCAGCTTGCGCGAAGCTTGCGGATCGTCTTCCGGAGCGATGCCGGCCGCCGCCAGCAGCGGCAGCGTCTCATCGAAGATGCGCCCGCGGGAGAGCGCTATGGTGAGCGGGAACATGGCAGCCGGGAAAGGCGCATTCTAGCGCACACCGGTGCGCATCCGCCGGTGCCGGTCAGCTGACGCGACGGATATGCGCGCCCAGCGCCGAGAGCTTGTCCTCGATGCGCTCGTAGCCGCGGTCGAGGTGGTAGATGCGATCGATCACGGTTTCGCCTTCGGCGATCAGTCCGGCGATCACCAGACCTGCGGAGGCGCGCAGGTCGGTGGCCATCACGTTCGCCGCCGTGAGCTTCTGCGCGCCGCGAACGATCGCCGTGTTGCCCTCGACCTCGATTGCCGCGCCGAGGCGCTTGAGCTCCTGCACGTGCATCATGCGGTTCTCGAATATCGTTTCGGTGATCATGGCCGCGTCGTCGGCGACGGTCATCAGCGCCATCAGCTGTGCCTGCATGTCGGTCGGGAACCCCGGGTACGGCGCGGTGCGCATCGATACCGACCTGAGCCTGCCGTTGCGCTGGATCCGGATCGTGCTGCCGTCGATCGTCGCGGCGACGCCCGCTTCGGCCAGCTTGTCGAGGACGGCGCCCAGCGTATCGGGCCGCGCGCCGGTGAGCGCCACCTCGCCGCCGGTCGCGGCGGCGGCGACCAGGAAGGTGCCGGTCTCGATGCGATCGGGCATGACCGCGTGCGTGGCGCCCGACAGACGGGACACGCCCTCGATCACGATGCGGTCGGTGCCGGCGCCGGTGATCCTGGCCCCCATCGCATTCAGGCAATCGGCGAGATCGACGACCTCGGGCTCGCGCGCCGCATGGTCCAGCACCGTCGTGCCGGCCGCCAGCGTCGCAGCCATCAGCAGATTTTCGGTGCCGGTCACCGTCACCACGTCGAAGACGAAATTGGCGCCGGACAGACGCTTCGCCCTGGCGTCGATATAGCCGTGATCGAGATCGATCTCCGCCCCCATCGCCTGCAGGCCCTTGATGTGCTGGTCGACCGGGCGCAGGCCGATCGCACAGCCGCCGGGCAGCGATACGCGCGCTTCGCCGCAGCGCGCGAGCAACGGTCCGAGCGCCAGGATCGACGCGCGCATCGTCTTCACCATCTCGTACGGCGCGAGCGGCCAGTCGATCGTCGCCGCCGAAAGCGTAAGCGCGCCGTCGTCGCCTTCCGCGCGCACGCCCATCTGCGCGAGCAGCGAGCGCATCGTGCGCACGTCGTTGAGCTTCGGGACGTTCGTGAGCACCAGGGGCTCCGAGGTCAGCAGCGCCGCGCAAAGGATCGGCAAGGCCGCGTTCTTGGCACCGGAAACCCGCACTTCGCCTTGCAGCGGAGTGCCGCCCGTGATCGCCAGCTTGTCCATCGGCGCTAGCCTTGCCCGGGGGCGGAAGCCACCGCGCGCCACTGCGCCGGCGTCAGCGTCTGCATCGACAGCGCATGAATCTCCTCGCGCATGCGCTCGCCGAGCACGCCGTAGATGAGCTGGTGCTGCCGCACCTTGCTCAAGCCGGTGAACGCCGCGCTCACGATAAGCGCCTGGAAGTGACGCCCGTCGCCGTCGACCGCGACGTGCTCGCAGACGATCCCCGCCTCGATCGTGCGCCTGATTTCTTCCGGGGTGATCGCCATCTCGTTCAGTGCCGAAGTTTGTAGCCGCGCTTGAGCATGACCAGCGTCACCGCGCTCAATGCCGCGCAGAAGAAGACGACGATCGCGAGGCTCGTCGCGGGTGTTGCGTCCGACAGGCCGAAAAAGCCGTAGCGGAACCCGTCGATCATATAGAAGAACGGATTGAAATGCGACAGCGTCTGCCAGAACGGCGGCAGCGAATGGATCGAGTAGAAAACGCCGGACAGGAACGTCAGCGGCACGATGACGAAATTCTGGAATGCCGCCAGCTGGTCGAATTTGTCGGACCAGATTCCCGCGATCAATCCGAGGATGCCCAGGATGGCGCTGCCGAGCAGCGCGAACGCGATCGCCCACAGCGGATGCGCCGGCGCGATCGGCGCAAACGCCAGCGTGACGACGAACACGCCAAGACCGACGACGAGCCCGCGCACCATCGCGCCCAGCACATAGGCGGCGAACATGTCGAGCGGCGACAGCGGGGTCAGCAGGACGAAGATCAGGTTGCCGGTGATCTTCGACTGGATCATCGACGATGAGCTGTTGGCGAACGCATTCTGCAGCACCGCCATCATCACCAGGCCGGGAATCAGGAACGCGGTGTAGGAAACGCGTCCGCCGAAGACCGACACATGCGACTCGAGGACATGCGAAAAGATCAGCAGGTAAAGCAGCGCCGTCAGCACCGGCGCGAGTATCGTCTGGAAGCTGACCTTCCAGAAGCGCAACAGCTCCTTGTAGAGCAGCGTCAGCCAGCCTGCTCCGCGCGCCGGCAGCAGCCGCACGGACCCGGCCAGGCCAGGCGTCGGCTGGTCGATCGCCTTCATTCCTGGCGCGCCATGATGCGAAGGAACACCTGCTCGAGGTCGGCTTCCTGCAGCGACAGCTCGATGATGCTGATTCGCGCTTCGCGCAGCGACGCCAGCATGCTCTCCAGCTCGGCGTAATCGGCCAGCCGCAAGAGGTACGTCTGGCCGTCGCGGCGCAGCACCCTCCCCGGCCACGCGCCAGGGAGCGGCTCGGCGACGGTCAGCCGGACGGTGAGCCCCGCGAAAGTCGACAGCAGCTTCTGCTTGGTGTCGAGCGCGACGATCCTGCCCGCCTTGAGCATCGCGATGCGTCCGCACAGGGATTCGGCCTCTTCCAGATAGTGCGTCGTCAGGATGATCGTGTGCCCGTCGGCATTGAGCTTGCGGATGAACGACCACAAGCTCTGCCGCAATTCGACGTCGACGCCGGCCGTGGGCTCGTCGAGGACGATCACCGGCGGCTTGTGCACCAGCGCCTGCCCGATCAGCATCCGGCGCTTCATCCCGCCGGACAGCGACCGCATGTTGCTGTTGGCGCGCGAGGCGAGGCCCAGGTGATGCAGCAGCTCGTCGATCCACTGATCCTGATCGCGAATGCCGAAGTACCCGGCCTGGATGCGCAAGGTCTCGCGCACGGTGAAAAACGGATCGAACACCAGCTCCTGCGGCACGACCCCGAGCAGGCGCCGGGCGCGCGCATAGTCGGTGACCACGTCGTGACCCAGCACGCGTGCCGCGCCCCGGTCGGCGCGCGTGAGCCCCGCGAGGATCGAAATCAGCGTCGTCTTGCCGGCGCCGTTGGGGCCGAGCAGGCCGAAGAACTCGCCCTCTTCGACCGCGAGATCGATTCCGGCGAGTGCCTGCACCGCGCCGAACTGGCGTGCGACATCGACGATTTCGACCGCGGCGCTCATGGATGCGCGCCTTGGAACGGTCCGGCGGCGATCAGACGCGCGCCCCGTGTGGCGCGTACCGGCGAAATAGTCCGGGCCAAGTCGTTCAGGCAGGAGAGAGCAGCTCGGCGACGCCGTAGAGCTCGGCCAGCGAGACCATCGTCGGCGGGACGTTCTCGAACGCGAGCTGCGTGCGTTCGGCCACAGCCCGGCGCTTCCACTCCAGCAAGATCGCCACACCGGCCGAATCGACCGGATCGACGGCTTTCAGGTCGACTCGACCGGTCGCCGGCAGCGGCATGCCGACGCTCGTCGCGAGCACACCCGCGACGTTGCCGATCGTCAGCGGTCCGGCGAGCACCCAGCGGCCGTCATCGGCGCGCAGCACCTCCGCGACCGGTTCCACCGGCGTTGTCGGCGGCGCGCGGCTGGTCATTTCGGCGTCGGCCCCTTGTTCTTATCGGTGAGCTTCTTGATCAGGCCGTCGACGCCGGAGCGCTTGATCTCGTCGTTGAACTCGTCGCGATAGTTGGTCACCAGGCTCACGCCAGCGACGATGACGTCGTACGCCTTCCAGCCGTCGGGCGTCTTCGCCATGCTGTAGTCGATCTGGACCGGCGCCTGCCCGGGCCGGCGCACCGAAGTGCGCACGATGACGTCGGTGTCGCCGGGGTTCATCCGCAGCGGCGCATAGTCCATCGTGTTGTCGCGGTAGTTGGACAGCGCGCCGGAATATGTGCGCACCAGCAGCGTGCGGAACTCGTCGGTCAGGATTTTCTGCTGCTCGGGCGTCGCGCTGCGCCAGTTCTTTCCCATCGCCAGCGAGGTCATGCGGGTGAAATCGAAATTGGGCGCGAGCTTGCTCTCGATCAGCTGCTTGACCTTCGCCTGGTTTCCGGCCTGCAGATCCTTGTCGCCGCGTATCGTCTGCAGCACGTCTTCAGCGACGCGCTTGACCAGGGCGTCAGGCGCTTCCTGCGCCTGTGCCGTCAGCGCCAGCGAAGCGGCGAACAATAGCCCTATCCATCGGCAAATCATCGTGAACCTCGTCGTCTATCGGTGCTGTGGAACCGGGCCGGCAACGCGCCATCGCGCTGCTGCCGTGCCTGGCCGCTCATTCCTCTTCGTCTTCCGCCGGCGGCTTGCCATCATAGACCTGGTAGCGCCGGGCCCTCAGGTAGGCGTTGCGCAGATAACGGTACTTGTCCAGCGCCGCGGCTTCGAGCACGCCTTCGGCACTCAGGAGCTGCGCCCTCGTGTCCAGATAGTTGAGTCCGAAAAGCGAATTGCGCAACCGCACGTCGTCGATGTAGCCGATGGGACTGGCGTAGATTCGCACCAGCCACCCGGTCCCGTCACGCACCGTCGTCGGCCCGAACAGCGGCACGAAGATGTACGGACCCTGCGGCGCCCCCCACTTGCCGAACGTAATGCCGAAGTCGGTCTTGTCCTTGGTGATCCCCATCTCGGACGCGGGATCGAAGAGGCCGGCGATGCCGAACGTCGAATTGAGCAGCACCCGGCCGAAATCATCCCCCGCGCGCTCCTTCTTGCCCTGCAGCACATGGTTGATGCCGCTGAACAGGTCGTCGATGTTGCCGAAGAAATTCGACACGCTGGTTCGCACCGGCTCCGGCGCCGACCTGACATAGCCTTCTGCGATGGGCTTGATCACCGCCCCGTCGACCGCTTCGTGGACCTGGTACATCGCGCGGTTCCACGGCTCGAACGGGTCGACGCGCGACTGCGTCGTCGCACACCCGGCCAGCAGCGCGCAAGCCAGGGCGAGCGTCGAGGCGATGCTGCGGGCGAAAGAATTCATTTGCCGGCGCCTCCTTGTGCCGCCTTGTCGAACAGGAACTGACTGATCAGCTTCTCGATGACCACCGCCGATTGCGTCTTGGCGATGTGATCGCCGTCTTTCAGCATTGCCGTGTCGCCTCCGGCATCGAGGCCGATGTAGACTTCCCCGAGCAACCCCGAGGTGTTGATCGAGGCGATCGTGTCCTTGCTGAACGAATAGTCGCGATCGATGCGCATCGTGACGACCGCCGCATACGTCTTCGGATCGAGTTTGATCGATTCGACGCGACCGACGACGACGCCGGCAGCCTTCACCGGCGAGCGGAGCTTCAACCCGCCGATATTGTCGAAGCTGGCCTCGACGTGATAGCTGGGCGCCTGATCCAGCGTCAGCAAGTTGCCGACTTTCAGCGCGAGAAACAGTATCGCGCCAAGCCCGATCGCGACGAACACGCCGACCCAGAGGTCGATCGCGGCACGGTTCATAAACCGACTCCCCTGAACATGAATGCCGTCAGTACGAAATCGAGCGCGAGTATTGCCAGCGACGAAATGACGACCGTTCTTGTCGTCGCGCTCGACACCCCTTCCGCCGTCGGCTTGGCGTCGTAACCTTCGAGGACCGCGATCAGCGAAACCGCGGCGCCGAACACGATGCTCTTGATGATGCCGTTGGTGATATCCGGCCAAAACTTGACGCCGGCCTGCATCTGTCCCCAGAAAGCGCCGGCGTCGATGCCGATCATGCGAACGCCGATCAGGTAGCCGCCGAAGATGCCGAGCGCCGAGAACAGCGCGACGAGCAGCGGCATCGAGATTATCCCGGCCCAGAACCTCGGCGCGATGACGCGCGCGATCGGGTCTACCGCCATCATCTCCATCGCCGACAGCTGTTCGGTCGCCTTCATCAATCCGATCTCGGCGGTGATGGCGGAGCCGGCGCGGCTCGCAAACAACAGACCGCCGATCACCGGTGCGAGCTCCCTCACCAGCGACAGCGCGACGACCAGACCGAGCTGTTCCTGTGCGCCGTAGCGACGCAGCACTTCATAGCCTTGCAGCGCCAGCACCATGCCGACGAAGAGTCCCGACATCAGAATGATGACGAGCGAGAGCACGCCGGAGAAATAGATCTCGCGCACCGTCAGGTGCAGCCGGCGCAACGCCATCGGCGTCTGCCAGAGGATGGCGCCGAGGAAGCGCGCCATGTATCCGAGCCGCTCGACGCCGCCGGTAACGGTGCCGCCGATGCGGCGCAGCGCCTGCGTCAGATCGCTGACCGTGTTACTGGACATCGGCAAGCAGCGCCTTGTGATAAGGCGGCGCCGGATAGTGGAACCGGACCGGTCCGTCGGGTTGCCCGTCGACGAACTGGCGGACGAAGGGATCGCTCGAGGCCCGTACTTCGTCCGGCGTGCCGCTGGCGACGATCCTGCCGTCGGAGACGAAATAGAGATAGTCGACGATCTTCAGCGATTCGTACACGTCGTGCGTCACGACGATCGAGGTGATGCCCAGCGCATCGTTGAGCCGCCGGATCAGCTGCCCGACCACCGCGAGCGAAATCGGATCGAGGCCGGCGAACGGCTCGTCGTACATCACGAGCATCGGGTCGAGCGCGATCGCGCGCGCGAGTGCGACGCGGCGCCCCATGCCGCCCGACAATTCGGCTGGCATCAGCTGGGCGGCGCCGCGCAGGCCCACGGCGTCGAGCTTCATCAGCACCAGGTCGCGGATCATCGATTCGGGCAGGTCGGTATGCTCGCGCATCGGAAACGCGATGTTCTCGAACACGGTCATGTCGGTGAACAAGGCGCCGAACTGGAACAGCATGCCGAACTTGCGGCGCAGCGCGTACAGCGCGTCGGGCTCGAGATCGGGCACCGATTGCCCGCCGACCAGAACCTTGCCCTTTTTCGGTTTGAGCTGACCGCCGATCAGTCGCAGGATCGTCGTCTTGCCGCAGCCGCTGCCGCCCATGATCGCAACGATCTTGCCGCGCGGCACCGTCATCGTGATGCCGCGCAGCACCTGCCGGCGGTCGTACGCGAACCAGACGTCGTTGAGCTCGATCGCCGCCGCGGCGGGATCGAGCCGTCGCGTCGGGCTCAGCGTGGCATGCTTGTCCGCGGTAGCGGCGACCGGCATCGGAACGTGGCAACTCCAGGGAAGGACGGTGATTGTAGCCCGTTCGCCGCAACGCAACAACGACGTGCGCGCCGGGCACGCAGCCCGGTAACCGCGTCAGCCGCGAAGCAGTCGCCGCTCGGCAAACGCCAGATCGCCGGGCTTGCCCAACAGCACCAGGACGTCGCCCGCCTCGAAGCGGAAGTCGGACGTCGGCGCCGCCGCCCGCGCGCCGCGCCGGCGCACGCTGTTGATCTCGACGCGCCCGTCGAGCTCGATCTCGGCGAGCGATTTCCCCACCGCAGTCGAGCGCTCGTTGAGCAGCACCGAATGCAGCCGCGGCTGGAGATTGTCCTCGGCGTCTGCCGCGTCGGTCGCGCCGTGAAAAAAGCCGCGGAAAATGCTGTAGCGCTCCGCGCGCACCGCCTGGATGCGCGCCAGCACGCGATTGAGCGGCACGCCCATCAGCAGCAGCGAATGCGATGCGAGCATCAGGCTGCCCTCGAGCGTTTCGGGCACGACCTCGGCTGCGCCGGCCTTCAGCAGGCGGTCGAGCTCGTTATCGTCGAACGTGCGCACGATGACCGGAACCTCGGGCCGCGTGTGCTGCACATGATGCAGTATCTTGATCGCTACCGCGGTGTCGGCGAACGTGATCGCCACGGCGCGCGCCTTCTGCAAGCCGGCCGCCGTCAGCGCTTCGCGCCGTCCGGCGTCCGCATAGACGACGTTGCCGCCGCCGGTGGCCGCCTCGGCGACGCGCTGCGGATCCGAATCCAGGGCAAGAAAAGGTATGCCCTCCGCTTCCAGCAGCCGGGCAAGATTCTGGCCGCTGCGGCCGTAACCGCACACGATCACGTGATCCTGCCGGGAGATCGTGCGCGCCGCGATCTGCGTCACCTGCGCGGCGCGGGCGAGCCAGTCGTTGGCCGTCATGCGGCGCACCAGCGGCTCGGCCAGCTGGATCATGAACGGCGCCGCCAGCATCGACAAAACCATCGCCGCGAGCACCAGCTGCGGAAAGGTCGCATCCAGGATGTGCAGATCGGTGCTCAGTGCCAGCAGCACGATCGCGAACTCGCCGGCCTGCGCCAGATAGAAGCCGGTGCGCAACGCCGTGGCCAGCGGCGATTGGAATGCCCTCGCCAGGAGGACGATCAGGACGAGCTTGGCCAGCACCGGGCCGATCAGCAGCAGCAGGACCCAGGCGAGGTGATCGGCGACGATCGCCAGATTGAGGTACATGCCGACGCTGACGAAGAACAGGCCGAGCAGGACGTCGCGAAACGGCTTGATGTCCTCTTCGACTTGATAGCGGTACTCGGTTTCCGCGATCAGCATGCCGGCCAGGAATGCGCCCAGCGCGAACGACAAGCCGGCGAGCTCGGTCAGCGCCGCCAGCCCGAGCGTGACCAGCAGCACGTTGAGCATGAACAGCTCCGGCGAACGCAGCCGCGCGACGATGTAGAACCACCCGTGCATCACTTTCTGGCCGAAGAACAGGATCGCGGCGAGCGCGAAGGCGGCTTTGCCGGCGGCGATCGCCAGCGGTTTCCACAAGTCGGCGCCTCCCTCGGCCAGCGTCGGGACCGCTATCAGGAACGCGACCACCGCCAGGTCCTGGAACAAAAGGATGCCCATGACGTCGCGGCCGTGCGGCGAGTTGAGCTCGGAGCGCTCGGCGAGCAGTTTCGACACGATCGCGGTCGAGCTCATCGCCAGCGCCCCGCCGAGCGCGAATCCGGCAAGCCAGCTGAACTCGAGGAAATGCAGACCCACCATCGCCACCAGCGTCGTGATCGCGACCTGTGCCAGCCCCAATCCGAACACCGCCCGGCGCATCGTCTTGAGCTGGGGCAGGCTGAATTCGAGGCCGATCGAGAACATCAGGAATACGACGCCGAATTCGGCCAGATCGCGCACGTTGGCGTCGTCCGGCACCCATCCCAGCGCGTGCGGGCCGACCGCGATGCCGATCGCCAGGTAGCCGAGGATCGGCGGCAGCCGCGCCAGTCGGCACAGCACGACCGCGACGACCGATGCGGCGAGCAACAGCAGTATCAGTTGCAGGGTATGGGTCATCTTTTTGCGTGCGCGCGGCAGCCGCGGGAGACGACAAATGCGCGCTCCGAGTTGGCCTCGCCCGGCGCGCGGGTGCCGTGCGAATGTAGCACAGAGCGTGCGGTTTCTAAGGGACGGTATACTGGCCGGATGCCGACGCCGATCCGCGCCCACGCCCCGGCCGCGCCCGCTGCCGCGCCCGGGGTCGACGCGGCGCGTGCGCTCGCGCTCGGCCGCAGCGTTCTCGCCACCGAGGCGATGGCGATCGATGTGCTGCAACATCGTCTCGGTGACGATTTCGTCGCCGCCGCTGCCGCGATCTACGGCTGTCGCGGCCGGGTCGTCGTCACCGGCATCGGCAAGTCGGGCCACATCGCGCGCAAGCTCGCGGCAACGCTGGCCTCGACCGGGTCGCCGGCGTTCTTCGTTCACGCCGCAGAGGCGGGTCACGGCGATCTCGGCATGATCACGCCCGACGACGTGGTGCTGCTGCTATCGAATTCCGGCGAGACCGACGAGCTGCTGGTGCTGATTCCGCACTTGAAGCGTCAGGGCGCGAAGCTGATTGCGCTGACCGGCAACGAGCAATCGTCCCTCGCGCAGGCGGCCGACATTCATCTGGATGCCAGCGTCGACAGCGAAGCCTGTCCACTCGGCCTCGCGCCGACGGCGAGCACCACCGCCGCGCTGGCGCTGGGCGACGCGCTGGCGCTGACGGTGCTCGACGCGCGCGGGTTTTCGGTCGAGGACTTCGCTCGTGCGCATCCTGGCGGCGCGCTGGGACGACGGCTGCTGACCCGCGTGCGCGACGTCATGCGTACCGGCGTCGCCTTGCCGGTCGTGAGCGCCGATGCCTCGCTGGCCGACGCGGTCGTCGAGATGAGCGGCAAGGGGATGGGCATGACCGCCGTCGTCGACGCGGAGCAGCGCGTGGCCGGCATTTTCACCGACGGCGATTTGCGCAGGAGCCTTGATCGCGTGCGCGACTTCGGCGCCGCGCGCGTCGCCGAGCTGATGACCCGAAACCCGCGGGCGATCGGCGCCGACCTGTTGGCGATAGACTGCGTCGAGCTGATGGAAACGCCGCCGAAAGTCAGTCAGCTGCTCGTCGTCGACGCGGCGAACAGGCTGGTCGGCGCGTTGCACATGCACGACCTTTTCCGGGCCAAGGTCGTATGACGCCGTCCGAGCTCGACGGCCGGGCGCGCCGCGTGCGGCTTCTCTCCTGCGACGTCGACGGCGTGCTGACCGACGGCAAGATCTATTACGCGGCCGACGGCAGCCAGCTCAAGGCATTCTCCACGCTGGACGGCTTCGGCCTGAAAATGCTGCAGGAGGCGGGCGTGACGGTCGCCTGGATTTCCGGCAGCCGCGCGCCGGCGGTGACGCGGCGGGCCGAGGATCTTTCGGTCGCACACGTGATGCTCGGCGCCGACGACAAGGTCGCGGCCTGGGAACGATTGCGCAGCCAGCTGGGCATCGAGGCGCAGGACTGCGCGCACATCGGCGACGATATTCCGGATCTGCCGGTGATCATGCGCTGCGGGCTGGGCGTATCGGTGCCGCATGCTCCCGCCGCGCTGCGCGGGGCCGCGCACTACGTGACTCGCGCCGACGGGGGCGCCGGGGCGGTGCGCGAGCTCTGCGAGCTGATCCTCGCCGCCAAAGGCGAGCTCGAGCCCCTGCTCAGGGCGTTCGCGCAATGAAGGTGCGCCAGCCGCTGCTCGACCGCGTCGTCGCCTGGTCGCCCGCGCTGCTTCTGGCCGCGCTCGTGGCGATGACCTACTGGCTCGATGCGCAGGTGCGCGCACCGGCGCCGAAATTCGACGGGTCCGGAAGGCACGACCCCGACATAACGATCCAGAATTTCAAGGCGGCGAGCCTCGACGACCAAGGCCGCGTCCATCAGGCGCTTACCGCCCGCGAGGCACGGCATTATCCGGACGACGACTCGACCGACCTCGAAGGACCCGAGATCACGTTCAACGATCCGGGCAAGCCGCGCCTGACGGTCACCGCCGACAAGGCGAACATCAGCGGCGATCGCGACCACGTGGCGTTCTCCGGGCACGTCAAAGGGGTGCGCGATGCCTCGTCCGATACCGCGCACGACGGGCCCACGACGATCACCAGTGAATACCTGCTGGTGATGCCGAAGGAGAACAAGATCGTCACCGACAAGCCGGTGACGATCGCCGACCCTCGTGGGATAATCAACGCGACCGGGATGGAGTACGACAACAAGAGCAAGACGGTCAAGCTTAAGTCCCGTGTCAGCGGACAAATTGAGCCCCAGAAAAAATAGGACGATGACCGATCACGCGACGCGCATGGTGCTCGCCCGTGGCCTCGCGCGCGCTTGCTGCGCGCTTGTCTGCCTAGGCATCGGCGCCTCGCCGGCGTGGGCGGAAAAGGCCGACCGCGACAAGCCGATCAACTTCCAGGGCGACTCCGGCGGCGGCAACGCCGAGACCAAGAACGGCGAGCTCACCGGCAACGTCGTCGTCACCCAGGGGACGTTGTCGATCCATGCCGATCGCATTACGTTCCACCAGAACCCCGACAACTCGCTGTCGGCGATCGCGTACGGCAATCCGGTGACGTTCCGCGAGAAACGCGACGGCGTCGATGAATATTACGAGGGGTTTGCGCAGCGCATCGTCTACGACGGACAGAAGCGTTTCGTCGAGCTGTTCGACAACGCGCTGTTGAAAAAAGGCAGCGACCAGATTCGCAGCAATTACATTTCCTACGACGCGGCGACCGAGTCGTTCAAGGCCGAAGGTCGTCCGGACAGCACGACTGCCGCTTCCGGAGAAGTGCCGCTCGGCGCGCGGGTTCGCGGCGTATTCCAGCCGGAATCGAAGGACGCCAAGGACAGCAAGAGCGGCAAGGCCGCCGCGCCCGCCTCGACCCCCAAGCCGAACCCGCCCCTGCCTCTCAAGCCCGACGAAAAGATCGGACCGTCCGTCGGCAAATGAGCCGCCGGCGAATGCGGCAAATGCCATGAGCACGTTATCGGTCGCGGCGCTGAACAAGCGCTACAAATCGCGCATTGTCGTGCACGATGTTTCGCTCGCGGTGGGCAGCGGCGAGGTCGTCGGGCTGCTCGGACCGAACGGCGCCGGCAAGACCACGTGCTTCTACATGATCGTCGGCCTGGTCGCCGCGGACGGCGGCGCCATCGAGCTCGACGGCGACGACCTGACGCGAATGCCGATTCACGCGCGGGCGCGGCTGGGCCTGTCGTATCTGCCGCAGGAAGCGTCGATTTTCCGCAAGCTTTCGGTGGCCGACAACGTGCAGGCGATCCTCGAGCTGCAGGGCATAGATGCCGATGAAATCGCCAATCGCCTCGACGCACTGCTCGAGGACCTGTCGATCTCGCATCTGCGCGATGCGTCCGCCGTCAGCCTTTCCGGCGGCGAGCGCCGGCGCGTGGAGATCGCGCGGGCGCTGGCCACCAGACCGCGCTTCATCCTGCTCGACGAACCGTTCGCCGGGATCGATCCGATTGCGGTGCTCGACATACAGAAGATCATCGGCTTTCTGAAGGAACGCGAAATCGGCGTGATGATCACGGATCACAACGTGCGCGAGACCCTGGGCATCTGCGACCGGGCCTACATCATCAACGAAGGCCGGGTGCTGGCCTCGGGAACGCCCGACGAAATTGTTTATAATGAAAACGTCAGGAAGGTCTATCTGGGAGAGCATTTCCGCCTTTAGCCATGACGACGATAGTCCCGGGCAGGCGCGGGTCCCTGCCGGCCACGCGGCCTTGCCGCAGCGCCGGCGGCCCCGGCGTGCCCGTTTCCGCTCCGCAACATCGGTCGTTCGGCCGCCGCTGTTGCGCCGCGACAGCGGCGCGGGGAGCCGGATCGATGCCCCCTAGCGCGGGATTTCGATGAAACCGACGCTCCAGCTCAAGCTCAGCCAGCACCTGACGCTGACGCCGCAGCTGCAGCAATCGATCCGGCTGCTCCAATTGTCGACGCTGGAGCTCAACGCCGAAGTCGAGCGGCTGCTGCAGGAAAACCCGCTGCTCGAAAAAGCCGACGACGACGAGCATGTGCCTCCGCCGCCGGAATTCGCGCAGTCGGCGGCAACGTCGGCGACCGTCGACGAGCCGCTGGAGCGATCCGACGGCACGCTGCAGTCGGATTTCGATTCGATGACCAGCGCCGCCGGCGACGGCGACTGGGGCAGCTCGACCGGCGGGACCGACGACGACGACGAGAATTTCTCGCCGCAGCAGGTGGCGACCAGCTCGCTGCGCGACCACCTCAATTCGCAGCTCGCCGAGCTCAATCTTCCGTTGCGCGATCGCCAGATCGTCTCGGCGCTTATCGACGCACTCAACGACGACGGCTACCTGACGACGTCGCTCGAGGAGCTTCTCGAGTTCTTTCCCGAAGAGCTGGGCATCGAGGCCGACGAGCTGCAGATCGCGCTGCGACACCTGCAGAACTTCGAGCCGGCCGGCGTCGGGGCCCGCGACGCTTCCGAGTGCCTGGCACTGCAGCTCAAGGTGATGCCGGAAAAGACGCCGTACCTGTGCGAGGCACTGAAGCTGGTCGAGCACCACCTGCCGCTGCTGGCCGCGCGCGACTTCGGCAAGCTCAAGCGGCTGCTGCACATCGACGACGCAGGCCTGCGCGGCGTGCGCACGCTGATCACCAGCCTGCACCCGCGTCCGGGCGGGGAATTTTCCAAGACCGAAGCGAACTATGTGATTCCGGACGTGGTCGTACGAAAGGTAAGAGGCCGGTGGGTCGCGGCGCTCAACGAGGCCGCGATGCCCAAGCTCCGGCTGAATCGCATCTATGCCGATATCCTCACGCGCAACCGGGGGTCTTCGAACCAGCAGCTCGCGGCGCAGCTGCAGGAAGCGAAATGGCTGATCCGCAACGTGCAGCAGCGATTCGAGACCATCCTGCGCGTGTCGCAGGCCATCGTCGACCGGCAGCGGCATTTCTTCGATCACGGCGAAGTCGCGATGCGCCCGATGGTTTTGCGCGAGATCGCCGAGATCCTGAACCTGCACGAGTCGACGATCTCGCGGGTCACCGCGCAGAAGTACATGCTGACGATGCGCGGCACCTACGAGCTCAAATACTTTTTCGGCAGCCACGTCGCAACCGACACCGGCGGGGCCGCGTCCGCCACCGCCATCCGCGCGCTGATCAAGCAGCTGATCGGTGCCGAGGACCAGAATTCGCCGCTGACCGACAGTCGCATCGCCGACCTGCTGGGCGACCAGGGCATCGTCGTCGCCCGGCGCACCGTCGCCAAATACCGGGAAGCACTGCAGATACCGCCGGTGAATCTGCGCAAGGCCATCTAGGCCGCGCGCCAACGCGAAGGAGAGCTGGATGAACCTGAGCCTGAGCGGACATCATCTTCTGATCACTCCCGCGATCCGCGATTACGTGACGGCGAAGCTCGACCGGGTGACCCGCCATTTCGATCACGTGATCGACGTCAACGTGGTGTTGTCAGTCGACAAGCTCAGGCAGCAGGTGACCGCCAATCTGCATATCCGCGGCAAGGACATCCACGCCGAGTGCGTGGACCCGGACATGTACGCGGCGATCGACGCGCTGGCGGACAAGCTCGACCGCCAAGTGCTGCGGCACAAGGAAAAGAAGAACGGAAATCGCCACGAACCCGGCGCGGTCAAGCGCACCGCCAGCGTCCCGCGCCCGGGCAAGCCGCGCGCTCAATAGCCTGTTGCGCGGCGTATAATCGCGTCCGGCCAGGCGGCGCTTTTCGAGCGGCCGCGCCGGATTCCGTCGACCACCGATCCCCAGACGATGAACCAGATCGCGCAGCTTCTGCCGGAAGCGAACATCGCCCTCAACCTCGAGGCAACCAGCAAGAAGCGCCTGTTCGAGCAGATCGGGGCGCTGTTCGAATCGCATTCGCAGATCGCACGCTCGGTCGTATTCGACAGCCTTTTCGCACGCGAGCGGCTGGGTTCGACCGGGCTCGGACAAGGCATCGCCATTCCACACGGCCGCATCAAGGGACTCAAGCAGGCGATGGGTGCGTTCGTCCGCCCGCAGCAGCCGATTCCGTTCGACTCGCCCGACGGGAAGCCGGTCGAGCAGGTGTTCGTGCTGCTCGTGCCGGAGCACGCCACCGAGGAGCATCTCGAGCTTTTGTCCGAGCTCGCGCAGATGTTCGGCGAAAGGTCGTTCCGCGAGCAGGTCGCGATGGCAGCCGACGCCGCCGAAGTGCGCCAGGTGTTTGCCGCCTGGCAACCCGAGCCGCTATGAACCGCAGCGGCGCCGTGCGGCAGGTCAGCATCGAGCGCCTGATCGCCGACAACCAGGAGCGGCTGGGCATGAACTGGCTCGCGGGGCGGCAAGGGGGCAATCGCGTCCTGACCGGCGAAGCCGCGCTGAAGCCGACGATCGGGCAGGTCGGCCACATGAACTTCATCCATCCGTTCCGCGTGCAGATGATCGGCGCTGCCGAGGCGAACTATCTGCGCAACCTGCCCGAAGACGCGCTGCAGCAGGCGATCTCGCGGCTGTTCACCACCGACCTGGCGGCGATCATCGTCGCGAACGGCGAAGAGATTCCCAAGTACCTGCTCGATGCCTGCAACCGGCACCACATGGCGCTTTTGACCTCGCCTCAGCCGTCGCCGCACGTCGTGGACGTGATCCGCCTTTACCTGTCGCGCATGCTGGCGGAATCGACGTCGCTGCACGGCGTGTTTCTCGACGTCCTCGAAATGGGCGTCCTGATCACCGGGGCGTCCGCGATCGGCAAGAGCGAGCTCGCGCTCGAGCTCATTTCGCGCGGCAACGGGCTGGTCGCGGACGACATCGTCGAGCTGTATCGCATTTCGCCGGACACGCTCGAGGGACGCTGCCCGGCGGTGCTCAAGGATTTCCTCGAAGTGCGCGGCATCGGCGTGCTCAACATCCGAACGATCTTCGGCGAGACGGCGGTGCGCCCGCGCAAGCTTCTCAAGCTGATGGTCCACCTGGAGGATCACAGCAACGAGCAATTTTCCGAGCTCGACCGGCTGCAGGTCAGCGCGACTTACCAGGAGATCCTGGGCGTGCCGATCCGCAAGGTGACGATCCCGGTGGCCGCCGGTCGAAATCTCGCGGTGCTGGTCGAGGCGGCGGTGCGTAATTTCGTTCTCAACCAGCGCGGCATCGACAGCACCAAGGAGTTCATCGAGCGGCAGCAGAAGCTGATGGAAGACGGCGGCTGAAACGCGGGCGATGGATCTGGTCCTGATCGGCGGCGTCTCGGGCTCGGGCAAGAGCGTCGCGCTTGCCGCGCTCGAAGACAGCGGCTACTACGCGGTGTCGAACCTGCCGTCGACGCAGCTCGGCGGTCTGCTCGCGCATTTGAAGCGGGCGCGACAGGAGCGCGTGGCGATCGCGCTCGACGTCAAGACCGATCCGGCGCTGGACGGGCTGAAGACGGCGATCGATGCCGCGCGCGCCGACGGCTGGACCGTGCGTTTCGTCTATCTGGACGCCAAGACCGAAACGCTGGTCAAGCGCTTTTCCGAAACCCGCCGCCGGCATCCGTTTTCCAGCGACGATCGCACGCTGCGCGAGGCGATCGAGTTCGAGCGCGCGCGCCTGGCCGACATCCGCTCGCTGGGCTACAGCTTCGACACCAGCGACCTGCCGGCCGCGGCGCTGCGCCGCTGGGTCAAGGATTTCATCAGTGTCGATCCGTCGCGGATGACGCTTCTGTTCCAGTCGTTCGGCTACAAGCATGGCGTGCCGCTCGACGCGGACCTGGTCTTCGACGTGCGCTGCCTGCCGAACCCCCACTACGAGCCGCAGCTCGCGCCGCTCACCGGCAAGGACGCGGCCGTCATCGGCTACCTCGAAAGCCATCCCGAGGTCGAGCGCATGTACACCGACATCTATCATTTTGTCGCGAGCTGGCTCCCCGACTACGCGCGCGACAACCGAAACTATCTGACGGTGGGCATCGGCTGCACCGGCGGCCGGCATCGATCGGTCTACCTGGCCGAGCGGCTGGCCCAGGCGTTCGGCGGGCGCTATCAGGTGCATACGCGGCATCGCGAAATCGGCTGAATCCGCCGGCGTCGAACGCTGCTGTGGTGCCGGCTGACTCGGGCGGCGGCCCGCCCGATACGCTAGAATCATTCGATGAGCTCGCCCAAAACGGTCGCGGTCGCCTTCACCGGCGCGTCGGGGTTGCCGTACGGCTTGCGCCTGCTCGAATGCCTGATCGCGGCGCGCGCACGCGTCTTCCTGCTGTATTCGCCGGCGGCGCAGGTCGTCGCCAGGCAGGAGCTCGAGCTCACACTCCCCACGCAGCCCGCCGCAGCGGCCGCCTACTTCGCCGAGCGCTACCGCGCGGAGCCGGGCCAGCTGACGGTGTTCGGCCGCGAGGACTGGATGAGCCCGGTCGCGTCCGGATCGAACCCGGCCGACGCGATGGCGGTATGCCCGTGCAGCATGGGGACGCTGGGCGCGCTCGCGGCGGGGCTGGCCGACAATTTGATCGAACGCGCCGCCGACGTCATGCTCAAGGAGCGGCGGACGCTGGTGCTGGTACCGCGCGAGACGCCGCTTTCGGCGATACATCTGGAGAATATGCTGAAGCTATCTCGAGCCGGCGCGGTGATCCTGCCTCCGTCGC
>DATNAR010000328.1:0-21613 GCA_035607385.1 Casimicrobiaceae bacterium | reverse complement strand
ACCGTACAGAGAAAGCGCATTATTCTCGCCGGCGACGTTCCGAGCCCGATCGACCTGCCCAGCGGCTGCCGCTTCCACACCCGGTGCCCGTATGCGTTCGATCGCTGCCGGGTCGAGGAGCCGGCGCTGAAAGAAGTCCTGCCGGGGCATTTCGCCGCGTGCCACCTGCGCGATGCTCCGGCGGTCGCCGACAGTTCGGTGCACCACTAAAGCGTGTGAAGGAATCCGTTTGATGAGCGGCCTCAACCGCCTGAGCGCAACGGCCGCAGCGCGCAAGCTGGCGACGCGGGAGATCAGCGCGGTAGCTCTGCTCGAAGACTGCCTCGCGCGCATCGCCGCGCGCGAACCGGTCGTCCACGCCTGGACCTTCCTCGATCCCGAAGCAGCGAGGCGGCGTGCACGCGAGCTCGATGCGCAGGGCCCGGCAGGATTGCTGCACGGGATTCCGATCGCCGTCAAGGATCTGTTCGACACCTGCGCCATGCCGTCGTCCTATGGTTCGCCGATCTACGCTGGGCATCGACCCGCGGCCGATGCCTCGTCGGTGGCGCTGGCCCGGGCGGCAGGGGCGATCGTCGTCGGCAAGACCGTCACGACCGAGTTCGCGACCTTTCATCCGGGGCCGACGTGCAACCCGCACAATCCGCTGCACACGCCGGGAGGATCGTCGTCAGGCTCGGCGGCGGCCGTCGCCGACTGGATGGTTCCTCTCGCCTTCGGCACGCAGACCGCCGGCTCGATCGTTCGTCCGGCGGCGTATTGCGGCGTCGTCGGCTACAAGCCGACATTCGGCACCGTCAACCGAGTCGGCGTGAAAATGATTTCCGATACGTTGGACACGATTGGCGCGCTGGCTCGCACCGTGCCGGATGTCGCGCTTTTCGTGGCGGCGCTCACCGATCGGCCGGAGCTTTTGATCGAACGGCCGCTGCGCCGCCCGCCCCGTGTCGGCCTGTGCAGGACCCAGCAATGGGATCATGCGCAGCCCGAGACGGTGACCGCGTTCGAGGAAGCGGCGCGCGGTCTGGACAAGGCCGGCGCGAGCGTTCGCGACATCGTGCTGCCCGCGCCATTCGCGGAACTGGTCGACGCGCAGATCGCGATCATGGTGCACGAGGTCGCGAAATCGCTGTCGTACGAACGCCTCGTCCACCGCGACATGCTCAGCGTCGAAATGATCGCCATGATCGACGCGGGCCTCGCGGTATCGCCGGCGCGCTACGACGCCGCCCGGATATTGGCACAAAGAAGTCGTTTGGCGCTGGCTCAAGTCTTCGCTGACGTCGACGTCCTGCTTGCACCGAGCACCGCCGGCGAGGCGCCGCAGGGGATTGCAGCGACCGGCGATCCGCTGTTCAATCGGATGTGGACGCTGCTGCACGCACCCTGCATCCATTTGCCATCGGCGATCGGGCCGCGGGGATTGCCGGTCGGCATTACGATCGTCGGACCGATCGGCGGTGATCGTGAGACGCTGCTGGCCGCGGATTGGATTCATGCGCGGCTTGCTCCGACCGACTCATTGGCAGCAGCCTAGAAGAGGGCCACAGATGAACACGCGATCCGAAATAGTCGATTCCATACCCGACGCGCCTGTCTCGCTTCGCGTCGACGGGGCCCGCCTCTGGCAGTCGCTGATGCAGCTGGCTGAAATTGGGGCGACCGCGAAGGGAGGCGTATGCCGCCTAGCGCTGACCGATCTCGACCGGCAAGGCCGCGATCTGGTCGCCGGCTGGCTGCGCGGGGCAGGCGCCGGCATGGAGATCGACGGCGCAGGCAACATCTTCGCCACCCGCCCCGGGCGCAACGCCGGACTTCCGACGGTCCTCACCGGAAGCCACATCGATACGCAGCCTTCGGGCGGCAAATTCGACGGAAATTACGGGGTGCTGGCCGGTCTGGAAGTGCTGCGGACGCTCAACGATGCCGGGCTCGTGACGGAAAAGCCGGTGGCAGTGGCGATCTGGACCAACGAGGAGGGCAGCCGGTTTGTCCCGGTGATGGGCGGATCCGGCGCGTTTGCGCGTGTGTTCACGCTCGAGCACCTGCATCAGCAGCGCGATGTCGACGGCGTTGCGTTCGGCGAGGCGCTCGAACGCATCGGCTATGCCGGGAAAGCACCCGTCGGCGGGCGTGCGCTCGACGCGTATTTCGAGGCCCACATCGAACAGGGCCCGATCCTCGAGCGCGAGGACAAGGTCATCGGCGTAGTGACCGGCGCGCTGGGGCTGCGCTGGTATGACTGCATCTGGTCGGGGCAGGATGCGCATGCCGGCCCGACGCCGATGGAATCGCGCCGCGACGCCTTGCGCGGCGCTGCGCGGTTGGTGGAGGCCGTCAACGAAATCGCGCGGCGGCATGCGCCTGACGGCCGCGCCACCGTCGGATTCATGCAGGTCAAGCCCAATTCGCGCAATGTGATCCCCGGCCGCGTCGCGATGAGCGTCGACATGCGGCATCCCGAGGACGAGCGCCTCGCGGCGATGGACGGGGAGCTCCGCGCGGCCTCGGCCGCGATTGCCGCCGAGCTTCACCTCGAGTGCGACGTGCGGCAAGTCGATCAATTCCCGGCATCGCGCTTCAACGCCGGTTGTGTCGATGCGGTGCGCGCCGCAGCGCGAAAGCTCGGTTATCCGTACCGCGAGATCGTCAGCGGCGCGGGTCACGATGCGATCTATCTCGCCCGCGTTGCGCCCACCGCGATGATTTTCGTGCCGTGCAAGGACGGCATCAGCCACAACGAGATCGAGGATGCCCGTCCGGAGCACCTCGAGGCGGGTGCCAACGTGCTGCTCCACGCCGTGCTGGCGCGGGCCGGCGGAATACGCGAAAGGCGGGCATGACCTTCGTTCTTGCTGGAGCTACGAAGGACGCCCTCTGCCATATCAGTACTAGCCGCGCGCTTCAGTCCTTTGCGCGGAATGTTATTTGCGGTGTCGGTCACCCATGTCCGAAGCAGCTGAAGCGAGCTCAGCGCGTCTTTTGGTCAAGACCTCGAGCTGCGCTTCCTGTTCGGCGATGCGTCGCGAAACCAGCTCGTCGTCTGCGTTGCCCGAGTAGCCAGCGGCCTGCTCGACCAGCTGGCGAAGGTTTTCGCGCACCGTCGAAATGCGTGCATCGATTTCCTCGATGCTTCCTGGAATGTCTGGCATGGCTCAACCTTATTGTGACAAGGCGTTCTCGATGCCGTGAGTCGGCGAATGTGATCCGGCCGCCGGCAATTACGTCCGAGCGCGCCTGATCTATAGCTCGGATTTTACGACGAGGTCAGCGTGGAATTGCAACATTTCTCTCCTCTCCAGATGCTTCCTCGAGATCGACTCAGTGCGTTCCCCGCGTAACCTTCCGTCCAGGCGGCGCGATCACCATGTTCACGCAGAGCCCCGAATCGAACGGTGGGGTCACAGCGGTATACTTGAAGCTTCTGTCCCTCGGCAGCAAACCCCGATGAGCCACTATCACTGTGTCGTGTGGATCGACCACCGCGAAGCGCATGTCATCCAGTTCAACCCGGACGATGCGCAAGCGAGTGTCGTCCATCCCAAGTCGAAGCACCAGCATCTTCATCACAAACAGGGTTCGGTCGGATCGGGCAGGGCGCCCGAGGATCACGCCTACTACCAGGAGGTCGCCGACGCAATAAAGGACGCCGGTGAGGTCCTGATCGTCGGCCCCTCGACCGCCAAGCTGGAATTCTTCAAGCATCTGCAGCTCCACGCACCTGCGATCGCGTCGCGCGTCGTCAGCGTCGAAACGGTCGATCATCCGAGCGACGGTGAACTGCTGAAGCTGGCTCGTCGACACTTCGTAGCCGATGATCGGATGCGCCCGCAAACCTGACCGAGTCGGTCTATGGAATCCTCGGCGGAGAAGTCGACGGCGACCTCGGATGCGCAGGAAATTGCGCGCGGTGCGGTCGATGCGATCTATCGCGCCGAATCGCGTCGCGTCTTCGCCACGCTGATCCGGCTGCTGGGCGACTTCGACCTTGCCGAGGAGGCGCTGCACGAGGCTTTCCGCGCGGCGCTCGAGCAATGGCCGCGCGATGGCGTCCCCGCGAATCCGCGCGCATGGCTCGTGTCGGCCGGGCGCTTCAAGGCCATCGACGGCATACGCCGCCACGCGCGCTTCGACTCGATGGAGGACGTCGCCGAGCAGGTCGACGCCGTCATCGATGAGAGCGCCGTAGCACCGGACCGCGACGCCATCGAGGACGACCGGCTGCGGCTGATTTTCACCTGCTGCCATCCGTCGCTCGCGCCGGACGCGCAGGTTGCGCTCACGCTGCGCGAGGTCTGCGGCCTGACGACGGAAGAAATCGCGCAGGCTTTTCTCAGCGCTGCGCCGACGCTGGCGCAGCGCATCGTGCGCGCCAAGGCAAAGATCCGCGACGCCCGCATCCCGTACCGCGTTCCGGATCCCGACGAGCTGGCGGAGCGGCTGGACAGCGTGCTGCGCGTCGTCTATCTGGTGTTCAACGAGGGATATTCGGCATCTTCCGGTCAGTCGCTGACGCGAGTCGACCTGTCGGGCGAGGCGATACGTCTCGGGCGGCTGCTGGTCGAATTGCTGCCGGAGCCCGAGGCGATCGGCTTGCTGGCGCTGATGCTGCTGCAGGAGTCCCGCCGCGCCGCGCGCGCTTCGTCCACGGGCGACCTGATCCTGCTCAACGACCAGGACCGCTCGCTCTGGAACCGGGATCAAATCGCCGAGGGGTCGGCGCTGGTGACCAGATCGCTCGCGTCTCGGCGCGCCGGTCCCTATGCGCTGCAGGCCGCGATCGCCGCGGTCCACGCCGAGGCGGCCAGCGCCGACGCGACCGATTGGGACGAGATCGTGGGCCTCTACGACGTTCTGCTTCGCGTCGAGCCCACGCCGGTGGTCGAGCTCAACCGGGCCGTGGCTGTCGCGATGCGCGACGGTCCGGCCGCGGGTCTCACGCTGATCGAGTCGATCCTTGCCCGCGGCGACCTCGATGACTATCACCTGGCCCACGCCGCGCGTGCCGACCTGTGCCGGCGGCTGGGCAGGACGGAGGAGGCGCGCGCTTCGTACCAGCGGGCGATCGCGCTCGCCCGGCAGGGGCCCGAGCGCCGGTTCCTCGAGCGGCGGCTGGCCGAGTCCCCCGGCTGACCGGCGCTGGGCGTACGGCGTATCGGGGGCCGGGGTCGGCCGGTTCGTTTAAATTGCCGCCGCTGTCGATTTGGCGGTTTCCTGTTCGACTAGTGAATGAAGGCCCAGTGAATCCGGGCCTATTCGATGGCGACCAGGAGCGAGCAATGCAAGCGATCATCGGCTGGTTGGGTATATTGCGCAGAGTCGGTCAGAAGGCGGGTCCCTACCTTCTGCTGGAAATGCTGTTGCCGGGCGGCACATTATTCGCACTGCTGCTTTTGCTGTATCGGCGTCGGAAGCCAGGTGGCGCGGGCGGCACTGAGCAGGCGGTCGCCATGGCGATGCGCACGCTGGCAGGTATTTTCGAGCAGCGAATTTTGGTGCCCGTGCCCATAAGGCCTCGTCCGCAACCTTCGATCAAGATCAGGAGCCGCTGATGAAGTACCTATGCCTTGTCTACCTCGACGAGAAGAAACTGGACGCCGTGCCCGACCGCGAGTGCCAGGCCTGCGGAGACGCGCTGCGGCAGAGCGGCCACCACATCGCGGCGGAAGCGCTCCAGCCGGTTCATACGGCAACGACGGTGCGCGTCCGCAATGGAAAAATGACGGTCACCGACGGGCCCTTCACCGAGACGAAGGAGCAACTCGCCGGGTTCTATCTGATCGATGCCCGGGACTTGAACGAGGCGATCCAGCTCGCCGCGAAGATCCCGCCGGCGCGCGTGGGCAGCGTCGAGGTGCGGCCGGTGAGGCAATTGTCTGTTTGAAAAGAGGAAGCAGATGTCCTTGCCCTCGGTTCGAAAAAAAAGACGAGGATCTGTCGAACCCGCCGTGTTGGGATCGACTAGTAAGTAGAGCGCGGGGTTTGGTGGATCGCACCGGATGCCGCACTCAGCCACCCGAAAACCCGATGGAGATACGACGATGCGATTCATGATGATAGTCAAGCATGCCGAAAAACAGGGCCGGCCGCCCAAGGCGCTGATGGATGCCATTGCGAAGCTGGCCGAAGAGGAGACCCGTGCCGGAACGATGGTCGGCAGTGGCGGCCTCGCGCCGACGGCGCTGGGCGCCCGCGTCCGGCTCGCCGGCGGAAAAGTGACGGTGACCGACGGCCCCTTTACCGAGACCAACGAGGTGGTCGGCGGCTACGCGGAGTTCGAGCTCAAATCGAAGGACGCGGCGGTCGAATCCGCAGTTCGATTCATGGAACTGCACAAGAAGCACTGGCCGGGCTGGGAGGGCGAGACCGAGGTTCGCCAGATGTTCGGGCCCGAAGACTTCGGACCGGAAGCCTGCGCGCCCGCGCTGCAGGAGCGGTCACCGGCCGCCGCCGGGTGACGCGTGCGCGACTCCATGCAGCCACGGTGCCGACAGGCGCCGGGCGCGCCAACCGACAACCAACGGAGGACACGATGCGATTCATGGTTATTGTCAAAGCCACGAAGGAGTCCGAAGCGGGCGTCCTTCCCGACCAAAAACTTCTCGCCGCCATGGGGCAGTACAACGAAGAGCTCGTCAAGGCCGGCGTGATGCTGGCTGGCGAGGGCCTGCAACCGAGCTCGAAGGGTGCACGGGTCAGGTTCTCGGGTGCTACGCGGACGGTGATCGACGGGCCTTTCGCCGAGACCAAGGAGCTGATCGCCGGCTTCTGGTTGTGGAAGGTGAAGTCGAAAGAGGAGGCGATCGAGTGGCTCAAGCGCTGTCCCAACCCCTTCCCGGGTGAGTCCGAGATCGAGCTTCGTCAGGTGTTCGAGCCGGAGGATTTCGGGGCCGAATTCACGCCCGAGCTCAGGCAGCAGGAGGAGCGCCTGCGCGCGCAAATCGCTGCCAAGACTTAGCATCGGCCGCGGCGCCGTCGCCCGAAAGTCCGGCAAAAGCCGGCGAGCCTATGAGCACGCCGCGCGTGCCATTGCGCGCCGGCTCAGGCGGGCTCCATGCCGTGGCGGCGCTTCGCTGCGGCTGCTTCCGATGCTGCGAGGAAGGAAAGCAGCGCCGCGGCATCCGCCGGACAGCTCGACGTCCTGCATACGGCCGCCGCGAAGACGGTCGTAAGCTGGATTTCCGGTGGCAGCAGGCCGACGACGTCGACGCCCGGCACGTGCATCAATTCGCTCAACTGCTGGAAGCAGAGCTCGACATCGCCGCGCGCCACGAGCGTCCCCACCGGGACACCTGGCGGAGCTTGCACGATCCGCGGCGCGATCGCGTCGGCGATGCCCCAGCGCTTGAACAAGCGGGCAAGGTGTTCACCGCTCGGGCCCGTCGAGTACCCGATACTGCGGACGCGGAGGACCGCGTCGCGGATCGCTGGCTCGGTCGAGACGTCGGGCCGCGTCGCGCCGGCGGCGACCGCTATCGCCACCGGGGAACGGGCGAGATCGGTCCGACTCGCCGGATCGACGCGGCCGCCGCCGGCCAGCTTGTCGATCGCCGGGGCGGCCAGCACGACAAAGTCGAAGGCTTCTCCCTCGTCGACGCGGCGGACGGCATCCACGCCGCCGACCGAAACAATAGCGACCGCTTGCCCCGCTTGCCGCTCGTAAGCAGCGCTCAACTCGGTCAGCACGTCGCGCATCGCCATCGATGAGATGCCCGTGATGCAGGCGGCCCGGCCCGACTCGACGCTCATGTCGCGACGGGCGATCAATCGATGTATTTCAATCCGCTTTTTTGCAGCGGGTCACGCATGCCGTACATGTCCAGACCCAGGACTCCGGCGGCCAGCTTCGCCCGCTTGTCGCCTTCATTCGCGTCGCGGGCGGCCGCGGCCTCCAGTGCTTTCGGCGCGAGCGCCGCCGGCACCACGACCACGCCGTCGTCGTCGGCCACGATGACGTCGCCCGGAGTGACCAGGGCGCCCGCGCATACGACGGGGATGTTCACCGACCCCAGCGTGGCCTTGACCGTACCCTTGGCGGAGATCGCCCTGCTCCAGACCGGAAACCGCATCTCGGTCAGGACGCGCACGTCGCGGACTCCGGCATCGATGACGAGGCCTTGCGCGCCGCGTGACTTGAAGCTGGTCGCCAGCAGGTCGCCGAAGTAGCCGTCGGTGCAGTCGGACGTCACGGCAGCGACGACGACGTCGCCGGGCCGGATCTGCTCGGCCGCGACGTGCAGCATCCAGTTGTCGCCCGGGTGCAGCAGGACGGTCACGGCCGTGCCGGAGGCTTGCGCTCCGGCATAGATCGGGCGCATGTAGGTCTTGAGCAGGCCGGTCCGTCCGATCGCCTCGTGGACGGTCGCCGTCCCGAACGTGCCCAGCCTTGCCGCCACGTCGCGCTCGACGCGACCGATGTTGCGATAGACAACTCCGAGTTCGTACATGGTCAGCGTCCTTTGGCCTTCAGCGCAACATCGAGGCGCGGATAGACGCGCCGCGCGTTGAGTTCGTAGATCTTGTGCCGCTGTTCCGAATCGATTTGCGCCGCCTCGATGTAGCGCCTGGTGTCGTCGAAATAGTGTCCGGTTTCGGGATCTAGCCCTCGTACCGCGCCGATCATCTCGCTCGCGAACAGGATGTTGTCGATCGGGATCACGCGGGCGAGAAGGTCGATGCCGGGCTGGTGGTAGACGCAGGTATCGAAGAAGATGTTGTTGAGAAGATGGTCGGACAGCTTGGGCTTCTTCATCTCCTGCGCCAGTCCGCGGAAGCGGCCCCAGTGATACGGAACCGCGCCGCCGCCGTGCGGAATGACCAGGCGCAGCGTCGGAAAGTCCTTGAACAAATCCGACGTCAGGCATTGCATGAAGGCGGTCGTGTCGGCATTCAGATAGTGCGCGCCGGTGGTGTGGAAGGAGGGATTACAGCTCGTGCTGACGTGGATCATCGCCGGAATGTCGTACTCGACCATCTTCTCGTAGATCGGGTACCAGTGGCGATCGGACAGCGGCGGCGAGTTCCAGTGTCCGCCGGAGGGGTCGGGATTCAGATTGATCGCCACGTTGCCGTACTGCTCGACACACTTGGCGAGCTCGGGGACGCAGGTCGCCGTATCGACGCCGGGACTCTGGGGCAGCATCGCGGCCGGGACGAAGTGATCCGGGAACAGCCGGCTCACGCGGTAACAGAGCTCATTGCAGATCGCGGCCCAGGCACTGGAGACCTGGAAATCGCCGATGTGATGCGCCATGAAGCTCGCGCGCGGGCTGAAAATCGTGACGTCGAGACCGCGCTCGCGCATCAGCCGCAGCTGATTGCTCTCGATCGATTCACGCAACTCGTCGTCGCTGATCGCGAGCTCGGACGCTTTCGGCATCTGCGCAGGACGGGTGATGCCGGCGATCTGGCGATTGCGCCAGGCCTCCAGCGCCTTCGGCGCCGTCGTGTAGTGGCCATGGATGTCGATGATCATCGAGTCGCTCCGATGCGGACGCCTTTTTTACTTGTTGGGCGCGAACCCGGAGGCCGTGCCCGCCGGCCCTGGGCTTTGTCGGCGTTCAGCGCTTGCCTGCGCTGCCGGCCGGCGGGTCCCACGCCAGGTTGCCGGCGCCTTTGCCCGCCACCGAGTACAGCGCGCCGGGCGCATTGCGGGTGCGCTGGAAGGCTTCGAGCGTTTCGCCGCGCATCGCCGCATAAATGTGGAGATTCGACACGCCGCTGACGGCGCCGAGCTTCTCGAGCATGAAAAAGATGACGCCGTAGTGGATCAGGCCGCGCCAGTCGCGCCGACGGATCAGGTCCCGCTCTTCTTCGCTCAATCCGGCAGACTCGAAGCTTGCTTCCGGATCGCGAAGGAATGCCTGCCGGTGATCGGGCTCGACCATCCGGTGCAGATAATCGTTGATGCGAAACGACTTGACGCTGCGCTCGAGCGTGAACGGGTACGTGCCTTCGAGCCGCTCGACGCCGGCCAGCTCGGCCGCCACGTGGCGGCGCTGGCGCTCGACGGCGGCCGGGTTGGGCACGTCGTCCGCGCCCTCGTAGATCGCCGTTGCGATGCCGGCCATCGATGGCAGGTAGTAGCTGCGGTACTTGCATTCGACATTCGCCGGAAGCGCCCCCCGCATCGTGAGCCACATGACGACTTCGGCGCCCTCGAAACCGCCGAGCTCCGCGTATTCGGCCGTAGTCATTTCCGCCAGCTGTTCCGGATCGTGCTCGAACAGATCGAGGAAGCGCTGATCCCAAGCAGGATTGTTGAAACCCGCGCGCTCGCCGTGCACCTGGTGCGACAGACCACCGGTGGCGACGACGACGACGCGCAGATCGTCAGGATAGCTCTCGATCGCGCGGCGAAGCGCCTTGCCGAGCCGGTAGAAGCGACGCGCGCTCGGGATCGGGAGCTGCAGAATGCCCATCTGCAGCGGAACCAGACGCACCGGCCACTCAGGTTCGTGCGGACAAAGCACCGACAGCGGCGAGAAGCAGCCGTGGTCCAGTGCCCGGTTCTGGAAAAAGGACATGTCGAATTCGTCGGCCATCAGCGAATGGCCGATGTGCGAAGCGAGCTGCGGGTGCCCCTTGATCGCCGGGAGATCGCGCGGGCCGCCGCCTTCGTCCGCCACCGGCCACTCGGGTCCCACCCCGAGCACGAATGCCGAGTAGTGGTCGAAAAAGAACGACGTGACATGATCGTTGTAGATCCACAGCAGGACGTCGGGATGCTTGTCGGCGAGCCAGGCGGACAGCGGTGCGAAGTTCTCGAAGATCGGCGCCCACACGGGGTCGTCGCGCTTGTTGCGGTCGTAGGCAAACCCGATGGTCGGCGTGTGCGAGGCAGCGATGCCGCCGATGATGCGTGCCATGCCTGCACTCCTACTTAATTCGAGCCAAAGACAACGGCGTCACCGGCGGCGAAGGCGATTGTCCAATTCACTGCGTTCGGCCGCCCCGCGACCGTTCAGGGGTTGAGTTGAGCGGCAGGCGTCGAACGGGAGATCTTGAGTTCCTCCTCGTTCATGTCCACCGGCACATTGGCAAACAGCGGCGTGCTGAGATAACGCTCGCCGGTATCGGGCAACATGCAGAGTACGGTGGCGCCTTTCTGCGCCTCCTTGCAGATCCGCAGCGCACCAGCGAAGCTCGCGCCCGAAGTGATGCCGACGAAGATGCCTTCCTTGCTGGCCAGGTCGCGCGAGCATTGCATCGCCTCGTCATTGGATATCTGCAGGATGCGCGTTATCAGATGCATGTCGACCGCGTCCCCGGTCAGTTTGGGGATGAAATCCGGTGTCCAGCCCTGCATCGGATGCGGCTTGAACGCCGGATGCGCGGCCGCCGCCGAACCGTCCGCGTTGCGCTGTTGCGCCTCGCCGCTGCTGAGCAGTGGCGCGTCCTGGGGCTCGCACACGATGATGGCCGTCTCAGGTCGCTCTTTCGCCAGTACCCGCGCCACACCTTTGAGCGTCCCTCCGGTGCCGTATCCGGTGACCCAGTAGTCGAGCGGCTCACCGGCGAAGTCTTCGAGGATTTCCCTGGCCGTCGTCCGCGAGTGCATGTCGGGGTTGGATTCATTCTCGAACTGACGCGTCAGGAACCAGCCGTGGGTTTTGGCCAGCTCCATCGCTTTGGCCACCATACCCATACCACGCTGCGCGGCCGGCGTCAGCACGACCTTGGCGCCGAGAAAACGCATCAACTTGCGCCGTTCGACGCTGAAGGTCTCGACCATCGTCAGCACCAGCGGATAGCCTTTCTGGGCACACACCATCGCGAGGCCGATGCCGGTGTTGCCGCTGGTCGCTTCGACGACCGTTTGCCCGGGCTTGAGTTGCCCGGACCGCTCGGCATCCTCGATGATCCCGAGAGCAAGCCGATCCTTCACCGAACCGAGCGGATTGAACGACTCGAGCTTGACGAACAGATTGATGCCCGCCGGGCCCAGCCGGTTGATCCTGACTACCGGCGTGTTGCCGACCGTCTCGAGGATGCTGTTGAACCTGCGTCCCATGACGTTGCCTCCTTGGCTGACAGCTAGAGCAAACTGCGCGCGACGCTACATCCAGTCGCTGTATTCGACCTACGCTGCGTTCCGGTCAGCGTCGCCCGACCAGCCAGCTTTTTTTAGCCCTTCGGTCAGGATCGCGGTGTGCGCCGGATCACGGAACGGATAGGTCGCGTCGACATAAGCCGGTCCGAAGTCCGGCTGCAGCTCGAACACTTTGGCAAGCGCCGCTTCCGCTTCCCTCACCCGCCCCAAGTGCCCCAGGGCGGCCGCGAGCCGCTGCCAGGCGCGCACGTGCTCGCGGCGCTCGGCGATCGATTGCTCGCAAAGCCGCACCGCCTCGTCGAACTCCCCGAGCAACAGGTGCGCGAGTCCGATGTCGGCCAGCGTAACCGCGAGAAACTGGAAGCGGGGATCGAGCTGCAGCACGGCGCGCAACCTGCGGATCGCCTCGGCGGGCCTGCTGTCGAACGTCAGCACGCAGCCGAAGAAATGATAGGCGATCGCGGCGCTCGGGTTAAGCGCAATCGCTGTTTCCTCTTCGCTCGTCGCTTTGGCGTAATCGCGCATTTTCCATAGCGTGGCGATGCCCAGAAGAGCGTGCGCCAGCCAATCGGCGTCGTCGAGGGCGACGGCCGTCTCGGCCGCGTCGTACGTCGATGCGAGCATACGCGCCGGATCGTTGCTCCACCCCACCAGTGCAACCTGAAACCGCGTCAGCGCCAGCAGCGACTGCGCGTAGCTCGAGCTTGGACTCATCGCGACTGCGCGGACGAGCAGATCATTGGCGGCGGCCAGCGCCCGCGGCGTTCCCTTCCGGATCAGCGCGAGCGCCTGCAGGCTCAGATCCCAGCTGTCCAGATTCTCCGGCCGCTTCCGCATCGCCCGCTGCTGCTCGGCGCGGGTCAGCTGCGGCTCGATTGCGCCGACGATCGCCCGCGTGATCTCGTCCTGCAGGTCGAACACATCGCCGAGTCGTCGGTCATAGCTCTGCGCCCAGAGGTGGACCGCGCTGCTCGCGTCGATGAGCTGTGCGCCGATGCGCACGCGATCGCCCGCCCGCTGGACGCTGCCTTCGACCACATAGCGCGCGCCCAGCGCCTTGCCGATCTGCGTTACGTCCGCGGAGCGAGCCTTGAAGGCGAAGGTCGAGTTGCGCGCGATCACCGGAAACCAGCGCCACGCCGACAACGCGGTGATCAGATCCTCGGTGATTCCATCGGCGAAATACTCCTGCGTCGAATCGCCCGACATGTTGCGGAACGGGAGGATCGCCACCGCGGGCCGGACCAGTACCTGTTCCGATGCCGTGGCGCCGGGAGCCGTTTCGTCGAGGCAGACGTTGTAGATGGCGACCGGCTCATCGATATTCTTCAGTTGCCGCTCGCCCAGCGCCACGAAGCCGTGCGCAACCTTGTTGCGGGCATGACTTACCACCGCGTTCGACACGACGATGCCGCCCGGCTGCGCGAGCTCCTGCAGCCGTGCGGCGACGTTAACGCCATCGCCGAAGATATCCTCGCCGTCCAGGATGATATCGCCGACGTTGATGCCGATGCGCAGCTCGATCCGCCGCGCGGACGGCACGTCTGCGTTGCGTTGCGCCATCCCGCGCTGCACGTCGGCGGCGCAGCGCACCGCGTCGACGACGCTGGAGAATTCCAGCAGCAGGCCGTCGCCGGTCGTCTTGACGATCCGGCCGCCGTATTCGGCGATCGTCGGGTCGATCAGCTCCCGGCGGTGGGCCTTCAGGCACGCCAGCGTAGCGCTGTCATCGCGGCCCATCAGCAGAGAATAGCCGACGACATCGGCCGAGACGATCGCCGCCAGTCGTCTTTGGTCTCGCGCCACCGCGCCTCCTCTTGCCCGCGTAGCAGCGTTCATCATAGGGAACAACGGCGGGCCGCACAATCGGAAGACCCCCTGCATGTCCGACCGCGCCGGAGGTCCCGGCGATGAGGGCCAAGACGCCTGAACGGATCCGGAGAGAGAGCCGCCGTTGCGGCGAGCGCGATTGCGCCAGACAGCATATGGCGCTACGCTGACAACGATCGAAAATCAAACCTGAGCATGTTCGGGCGCAGCGGCAAGCCGGTGCGATTGCCCGCGCGGCGGATCAAAGAGATCGCATGAATGACGGGGTCCAGGCATGACTGCACGCTCAGTCGAGCACGAGGCTGCTGACGCGCTGCTTGATGACCAGCGGCAGGGGACCGAACGGATCGGCGGCGCGTCGCTGGCGCACGAGGCGCTCGAGTCCAGACGCAGCGACGATACACTGCGCAAGAGCGAAGACGTCCTGCGCATGGTGATCGACACCATTCCCGCGATGGCCTGGAGCGTTCTTCCCGACGGAACCGTGGATTTCTTGAACCAGCGCTGGATGGACTACGCGGGCCTTTCGCTGCAGGAGTACGTCAAGGATCCGATGCAGGTAATTCATCCCGAGGACATCCCCAGGGTCATGGAGAAGTGGCTGATCGACATGCCGGCCGGGCGGCCGTACGAGGACGAAATGCGCTTGCGCCGCGCCGATGGCGAATACCGCTGGTTCCTGATCCGGACGGTGCCGCTGCGCGACCGGCAGAAAAACATCGTCAAGTGGTACGGGACGAGCACCGATATCGAGGACCGAAAACGCGCCGAGGATGCGCTGCGCGAAAGCGAGGATCGCCTTCGCCTGGTCGTCGACACGATTCCGGCACTCGTCTGGAGCGCGCTGCCCGATGGCTCGGTCGATTTCGTCAACGATCGTTGGCTGCAGCATACGGCCCTGTCCAGGGAAGCGTTGCTCGGTTGGGGCTGGACGGCTGCGATCCATCCGGACGATGTCGCCAGAACGATCAGCTCTTGGCGTGAGGCCCTGCTGTCCGGCGAGCCGGCGGAAAGCGAAGAACGCTTGCGGCGCAGCGACGGCGGATTTCGCTGGTTTCTGTGCCGGTACATCCCGGTGTGCGACGATTCCGGCAAGATAGTCAAATGGTATGGAACACGCACCGACATCGAGGACCGCAAGCAGGCCGAGGATACGCTGCGGCGCAACCAGGCTTTCTTTGCGGCTGAGGCGAAACGTATCGGCCGGCTGCTCGAGACCGCGGCGCCTGATCATCGCAGCGAGCCCGCAGATGCCGAACGCGTGACTGCGGCTCGGCCACATGAGGCGCGAAAGTCGGTGCCGGGTGATCGAGGCGTTCCCGAGAGCCGAAGGTTTATCGCCGAACACCAGGCGATCGAATCGCTGACCGTCAACGAGCGCTTGATCATACGTCTGGTCAGCGAAGGAAAGTCCAACGCGGAGGTCGCGGAGCATCTGCATTTCTCGCCAAGGACGGTCGAGACCTATCGCGCCAGACTGATGCAGAAGCTGCAGCTCGAAGACCTGGTTGCGCTGGTCAAATTCGCGATCCGCAACGGGATGAGCTCGGTCGACTAGCGCGTCGCTTTCGACCCGGGCATCGTGCAGCCCCGACGTACTGTCACGATAGGCGTGCCGCATCCGGAAGTTTAGGATCGGCCGGATGTTCGATAGCTTCTCGCCGAGAATCTCCGTGCAACGCGCCAAGACCGTGCTGTGCGCCGGCGTCGCCTTGACGTCGGTCGTCGGGCAGGCGCAGGTGGCCGGCCCGGCCGCTCTGGGTGTCGGTGCGACGGAGCTGCGTGAGGTGGTGACGCTCGGCTGGAGTGCAAAGCGCCAGGTGCTGGGTGAGCCGGTCTACAACGAAAAGAGCGAGAGGATCGGCACCGTCGACGATGTTGTCATTGCCGTTGACATGGCGAGATCGTACGCGGTCATCGGCGTCGGAGCTTATCTGGGCACCGGCAAGCGCGATATCGTCGTTCGGCTGAGCCAGCTGATCCGGCAGGTCGACGGCAGCTTTGTTCTGGTCGGCGCCACCAAGGAAGTCCTGAAGTCGCTCCCGACGTTCGAATACGAGCGCTGACGCCGGGAAGCTGGCACCGATACGCCCGTCAGGGATGTCCGCGTGCTTTGCGCTCGCCGCGGCCGAGAACCTCTATCCTCACGCGCGCGACGCCCGTGCTGAACCCGAGCGCGGCCGCGGCCCTCGAGGAGAGATCGACGATTCTGCCGCGGACATGCGGACCTCGATCGTTGACGCGTACCCGCACCGACTTGCCATTGTCGAGGTTGGTAACCCTGATCTGCGTGCCCAGCGGCAACGTGCGGTGCGCGGCGGTCAGAGCGCGGCTGTCGTAGCGTTCGCCGCTGGCCGTCCTCTTGCCGTCGAAGTCCTTGCTGTAGACCGACGCCATGCCCTCCTGCTGCGGCGGCGGCGATGCGGCGTTCGCGGCCGTCGCGATCATCCCGACACCGGCGGCTGCCAGAGAGGCCGATAGAACCAGTGCCGCCCGGAGGTTTTGGCCAGACATGGCCGACGTTCTCACCATCGGCGCGGCGCCGCAAGACCGGATCTCGACCGGCCGGATCGTTAGTTAGCGGCCGGCCCGGGATCCCGGCTTGCGCGCGATGGACGCGCCGCTGGATACGACGGCGGATGAGCCGTAGCTCATGTCGAAGCAGCCGCCATCGGCAGGCCCCACCTGTCTCGTCACCGCAGCGGGATCCTTCGGGCGCGCCTGCCGCTGCGCGACCAACGTCGCTCCGCACAGCGCATCCGCATCGTCCGGATTTATCGCCAGGGCCTTGCCGAAGGCGACGGCGGCCTCGGGCAGGCGATCGACGGTCAGGTTTATCTGACCGAGATTGCGCCAGGGGATCGCATCTTGTGGCGCCAGCTGCACGGCCCGGGTCGCGGCATCGAGCGCGTCATTGAATTGCTGCAGGTTGGCGTATCCGACACTGAGCTCACGCCACGCCGCCGCGCTGTTCGGCTCCTTGCGCGTCCACTCGTTCGCATAGAGAACGAGCACGTTCCAGTTGCCGGCGATCTTGAGTTCCCGCACCGTCGCTGCCAGCGCCTCCGCACCGCCGTCATTGAGGCTGCGGCCGCTCGACGCCGGCGCTTCCGGGCTCTTGACGAGGACCGGCGTCGCGGGCCTGTTGGCGGCGGACGCGGCGGCCGTGACCGGAGGCGCGATCTCGTTGTGCCGCAGTGAAACGACCAGGTACACGATGGCAGCAGCGGCGACCAGCGCAACGGCGCCGCCGGCCGAGTAAACGATCTTCGGACTGATAACGCGGGAACTGCCAACGGCAAGGTCGGTCGATTCGATTTCTTCCGGCGGTTCCGTCTCGATCTTTCGAACGTTTGCGTCCCGGTTCGAGCCGGCTCCGCGCAACTTGATTTCCGGATTTTCCGCGGGCTTATGGCGCGCCTGCAGTGCTGTCGCGCGGGCGCGCAGATAAGCGGCGATGACCAGCGACACGTCCCGGCCGTGCTCGTCCGCGGCCTGCCGCCAGAGCACCCGGTCGATGGTTCCTGCTTCGTACTCTTTGGCGGCGGCGGCAAGGAATTCGTCCGCCGTCGTCATGCGCAAGTCGCGCTGAGGATCGGTCTTGGCCGCGGACTCGCTGGCGGCGGGACGAGTCTCGCCGACCTCCGGCGTCGAAGCCTCGACAGGCTCGAGCGAAAGTGTTTTGCTGGGGGATGTATGGATTCCCATTCCCCGGACGACGCAAGGGTCGTGCCAGCCGGTTTGACACAAGCGAGCCGTCGTCTACAGTCGATCCCGGGATTGCCAAAACGCTCCTCGATGGCACCGCTGCACGCAGCGCAGTGGCAGGCAGTGGCCCGATGCGTGACCAGTTCCGGTTCGAAGGGCTACAAGATGTAACGTACGACGTGCACGAAGTGGTGGTGAAAACGTTGAGCATTCGCCGACCACCAGACGGCAGGTGCAGTCGGTCAAATGCGCAGCGGCAGGGAGATGCGCCGGAATAGAACTGTCCGATCAGCGCACTACGCTTACTTGCCCCTCTGATGCCGGTCGCGGGGCTAGCCGAGGTGATGCGCGAGAATCTTCAGGCAAAGGCGTTCGAAGCGCCGGCGCTCGCCGGCATCGAGCGATTCCAGCAACAGCTGTTGCACCGCCCTGACGGCAGGGAGCGCACGAGCGAGCGCCCTGCGGCCCGATGGGGTGATGCGCACGAGCCGAACGCGCCGGTCCGCGCGCGAGGCCGACCGCGCGAGCCAGCCCCGCGATTCGAGCCGGCCGATGACGCCGCCGATCGTCGCGCGATCGTAGCCGATCAGCGCGCTCAAGCGTGCCTGGTCGATACGCGGCTGGTGCGCCACCGCGGCGAGGGCCGCGAACTGCACCGGCGTCATGTCGAGGCCGACACGGGCGAAGAAGAGCTTGACCGCAACCTGCTGCAGGCGGCGGATGAAATGGCCGGGCATGTGATGGATGACGAGATCGCTCGCCCGCGGGTCAGCGTAGCTGACGTTCCGGCTGTCGTTGGCGGAGCGCTGCGGCGACTTCAGGCCAGGCATTGCTCGACCGTCCAGCCATACAGCCATTCGAGGGCGTCGTAATACCGCTCCGGCGTGCGGCCGGTCCAGAGGGAATTGCGCACCAGACGCTCGACGCCTTTGGCGTGATAGATCCGTCCCATCTCGCGGGCCGAAATGATGAGCCGCGCGCCGCGCACGATGCGCTTGGATTCGTAGAGGCGGAACGCTCGCTCGAGGTCGCCCGCGCAGACCTTCAGCGCCTCGCGCAGGGTCACCGCATCCTCGAGCGCGATGCATGCGCCCTGCGCCAGGTACTGCAGCATCGGATGCGCAGCGTCGCCGAGCAGCGTCGCCCGGCCTTCGCCCCAGCGATCGACCGGATCGCGATCGGCCGTGGACCAGCGCTTCCACGAGGTCGGCTTGTCGAGCAGCTGCCGCGGGCGGTCGCAAATCTCGGTGAAGTACGACATGACCTCGTCGCGCGAGCCCTCGCGCACGCCCCATTCCTCCTGCTGGCGGCTGTGGAAGGTGACGACGATGTTGTACTGCTCGCCGCCGCGCAGCGGGTAGTGGACGAGGTGGCAGTTGGGGCCGACCCAGATCGCCGCTGCGTTCCAGCGGAGATCAGCGGGCATCTCGGCGCGCGGGACGACCGCGCGGTAGACGACGTGTCCGGAGACGCGGTGCGGGTCGCCGATCAGCCGCTCGCGTACGACCGAATGCACGCCGTCGCAGCCGATGACGGCCGCCCCCTCGTGCGTGGCGCCGTTGGCGTCGACCAGACGCACGCGATGCTCGTCAAGCTCGACCTGCACGATGCGCGCGGAAGTCCGGACGGCGATATCCGCGGCGAGCTGGACTTCTTCGTACACCGACTGGTGGATATCGGCCCGGTGAATGACCGCGTACGGATTGTTGAAGCGGCGGCGGAAAGCCTCGCCCACGGGTACGCGCGCCACCTCCTTGCCGTCGATCGCGTCCATCATGACGAGCTCGTCGGTGTACACCGCACGCTTGCGCGCGCGCTCGCCGACGCCGAGCGCGTCCATCGCAGCGAAGCCGTTCGGCCCGAGCTGGAGGCCGGCGCCGATCTCGCCGATCTCCGCCGACTGCTCGAAGAGCTCGACAGCAAAGCCGCTTTGGCTCAAGGCCAGCGCGACCGCCATGCCGCCGATGCCGCCGCCGACGACGAGCACCGGTGCAGAGCGGTCGGGAGGGGCGTTCACGGCAGCCTCGCGTCAGCGTTGCTCGTACACGCCGAGCTTGCGCTGCAGCGGCGACTCGTCGGCACTGACCAGATAGAGCGGCGCCCGGCTCGAGCGGTTGGCAAGACGCACTGTCGCGAGTCCCGGCGCGCAGAACGTGTCGGCATGCTCGAAGGCGATCGCGACGTCGTTCACCTGGGCCTCGCCGCTGCCTTCGACGGCGTGGAAAACGCGGGCGGCCGAGTCGCGGGGAAGGACGACTTCCTCGCCGGGACGAACGAGCAGCGCCGCGAAGTCGAGGGTGTTCAGGCAGTGGCCGCCGGTTTCCGGGTTGACATAGGCCAGCTGCACCGGTGCGCCGGGTTTGCTCGAGCCGGCGAGCGCTTGCAAGGCGTCGCGCGTGCGCCGCCATTCGTAGCGCAGCAGCGGGTAGGCTTCCTGCGCACGCCGGCCGTGGGCAACGGGCGCGAGGCCGCCGGCGGCGTAGCGGTAAGCGGGCGCTTGCGCGGTTTGCGAAGTTCCTTCGACCGCATACGAAACGTCGAGATAGACCATCAACGGAAGGTCGAGCACGTCGAGCCAGATGACCGGCACCTGCCCCTGGTGACGGTGTTCGTGCCACTGGCCGGTCGGCGTGAGGATCAGGTCGCCGGGTTCCATCGCGCAGGCTTCGCCCTCGACCAGCGTCACCGCGCCTTCCCCCTCGACGACGACGCGCGCAGCGTTGGGCGTATGCCGGTGGCTGGGCGCGGTTTCGCCCGGCAGCACCAGCTGCATGCCGAGATAGATCGCGGCCGACGCCTGCAGATTGTCGAGACCCCGGCCCGGGTTGGCCAGCACGAGCACGCGGCGCTCGGCCTTTTCCATCGGCGTGAGCTCTCCGGCGCGCAACAGCAGCGGCCGGATCGCCGTCCACCGCCAGTGCGCAGGCAGCGTCGCCGTCCGCGGTGCCTGCGGCGGGAGGAGCGCACGCATGCTGGGCCACAGCGGGACCAGGTTGGCGCGGGTGAGGTCCGCGACGTAATCGCGGGGCAGCTCGTCGAGGGTTCCGAGGCGTTCCATGCGGGAAAATCTCCTTGCGCCGCGTCGCGTGCGGCCGTTGCGCCCGGCGATGCTGGCAGCGTACTATTTCGTATGCATGCATTCAATATGCATGCATACCGCATGTCTGCCGCGTCACCCCTGGCGTGCCCGCCGGCCGATCTGGAGGGACCTACATGAAGCGAGCGAACCGATTCATCCGGGCGGCGCTGGCCGCCGCCGTCATGCTGGCCGGCGTCCCCGCCGTCGCCCAGGAAACGGTGCGCATCGGCATCGTCGCCGAATTCTCCGGACCGTTCGCCGATTACGGCCAGCAGATCGTCGGCGGCATCAAGACCTATCTCAAGCAGAACGGCGAGGTCTTCGGCGGCAGGAAGATCGAGCTGATCATCCGCGATACGACCGGTGCGGCGCCGGACATCGCCAAGCGACTCGCGCAGGAGCTGGTGACGCGCGACAACGTCGACATCCTTGCCGGATTCGGGCTCACCCCGAACGCGCTCGCCGTGGCGCCCGTTTCCGCGGAAGCGAAGAAGCCGATGGTGATCATGAATGCGGCGACGTCAGTCATCACGACGCGCTCGCCGTATATCGTGCGCGTCTCGCATACGCTGCCGCAGGATACGCAGCCGATGGCGCAATGGGCTGCAAAGAACGGCATCAAGCGCGTGTTCACGATGGTTTCCGACTTCGGTCCCGGCATCGACGCCGAAGGTGCCTTCATCAAGGCATTCAAGGCGGCCGGCGGGGAGATCGTCGACAGCGTGCGCACGCCGCTGGCGAACGTCGACTTTGCGCCGTTCCTGCAGCGGATCAAGGACAGCAAGCCGGAAGCGGTGTTCGTCTTTCTGCCGCCGGGCAACCAGACGATCGCGTTCATCAAGGGCTATGAGGAGCGCGGCCTCAAGCAGGCCGGCATCAAGCTGATCGCGACCGGCGACCTGACCGACGACGGCGTGCTGCAGGCGATGGGTGAACCGACGTTG
>DATNAR010000302.1:0-5722 GCA_035607385.1 Casimicrobiaceae bacterium | reverse complement strand
CAGCCGTTCCTCGCCTGCCTTCCGAGCGCTGCACGTCCCGCCGGAGTCACCGATCGCACAGCGATCGAAGCCGAAGTCGAGCGTTTCCAGGCCGCGCGCCGTCAGCGATGACGGTGCTCCTCGAAGTCCGCGATTTGCGCACGCTGTTCGCCGTCGAAGGCGGCGGCGAATTCGCGGCGGTCGACGGCGTCGGCTTTACGCTGGACGCAGGGCGTACGCTGGGCATCGTCGGCGAATCGGGTTGCGGCAAGAGCGTCACCGCGCTGTCGATCATGGGCCTGGTCGCGCAGCCGCCCGGACGCATCGGGGGCGGCAGCATCGCGTTCGACGGCGTCGACCTCCTGCAGTTGTCGCCTTCGGCGATGCGCGAGCTGCGCGGCGACCGCATCTCGATGATCTTCCAGGAGCCGATGACCTCGCTCAACCCGGCGTTCACCATCGGCGATCAGATCGTCGAGGGCATCGTCCGCCATCGTCCAGCCAGCGCGCCGTCCGCCAAGGCGCTGGCGCTGGAGATGCTGCGCCGGGTGCATATCCCGTCGCCCGAGGAGCGCTTCGACGACTACCCGCACCGGCTGTCCGGCGGCATGCGCCAGCGCGTGATGATCGCGATGGCGCTCGCCTGCAAGCCGGCGCTTTTGATCGCCGACGAGCCGACGACCGCGCTCGATGTGACCGTCCAGGCGCAGATCCTCGACCTGATGCGCCAGCTTCGCCATGAGACCGGCACGGCGATCATCCTGATCACGCACGACCTGGGCGTGGTCGCCGAGCTTGCCGACGACGTCGTCGTCATGTACGCCGGGCGCATCGTCGAAAGCGCAAGCGTCGCGGCGCTGTTCGCCGAGCCGCAACATCCGTACACGGTCGGACTGCTGGGCTCGATCCCGCGGCTGGACCTCGAGCAGACGCGCCTGGCCGCGATCGAGGGACAGGTGCCGAATCCGATGGCGCCGGTCGACGGCTGTCGCTTTCACCCGCGCTGCCCGTTCGCGGTCGACCGGTGCCGCCGCGAGGACCCGCCGCTGCTGGACATGGGCGACGGCCATCGCTCGGCGTGCTGGCGCGCACCGCTCGATCCCGATGTTCTGGTGCCGGCGTGACGAGCGCGGCCGCACCGCTGCTGCAGGTCGCGGGGCTGGTCAAGCATTTCCCGTTGCGCCGCGGTTTTTTCCGCCGCGAGGCGCGGGTCGTGCGCGCGGTCGACGGCATCGATTTCGATCTCGCCGCCGGCGAGACGCTGGCGCTGGTCGGCGAGTCGGGCTGCGGCAAGTCGACCACCGGCCGGCTCCTGTTGCGCCTGATCGAGCCGACCGCCGGCAGCGTGCGCTTCGACGGTCAGGAATTGTTCGCGCTCGATGCCGACGCGATGCGCGCGCAACGGCGCGCGCTGCAGATCATCTTCCAGGACCCCTACGCGTCGCTCAATCCGCGCATGACCGTCGGCCAGACCGTCGGCGAGCCGCTGGCGCTGTACGATCTGGCGCCGGGGCGGCGCCGGGATAGGGTCGCCGAGCTGCTCGGCCTGGTCGGCCTGGCGCCGCAGCACGCCGAACGCTATCCGCACGAATTCTCCGGCGGACAGCGGCAGCGGATCGGCATCGCCCGCGCGCTGGCCGTCGAGCCGCGGTTGATCGTCTGCGACGAGCCGGTATCGGCGCTCGACGTATCGATCCAGGCCCAGGTCATCAACCTGCTGATGGACCTTCAGCAGCGCCTCGGCTTGAGCTACGTGTTCATCGCGCACGATCTCGCGGTCGTCAAGCATATCGCCGCGCGCGTCGCCGTCATGTACCTGGGCCGGATCGTCGAATACGCGTCCGCGCGCGAGCTGTTCGCGCGGCCGCGCCATCCGTACACGCAGGCGCTGCTGTCGGCAATCCCGGTGCCGGCGCCGGGTGCGCGGGCACAGCGCATGATATTGCAGGGCGACGTGCCGAGCCCGATCGATCCTCCGTCGGGCTGCCGCTTCCGCACCCGCTGCCCGTACGCGCAGGCGCGTTGCGCGGCCGAAACGCCGCCGCTCGCCGCTGAGCGCGGTCATGCGGTCGCCTGTCATTTCTGGCGCGATATCATGCCGCCGGCCGCACCGGCGGGCGCCGCGGTTCCGGCAGCGGCCGGACTGCGGCTGGCGCGGCTGCAGCAGGCCTTCCGCGGCGCGGGATAGGAGATTGGTCGAAACCGGCGTATTAGCGCTAACATCGGACGCCGGCCGATCGGCCCCGGCAGCAACGGCGACAGGAGCTTAACTGATGACTATGAAATCATGGACCGCGCGGCTTGGCTTCGCGCTGGTGGCGGCAATCGCGGCAGCCGGGGCGGCGGCACAAACCCTGCGCTTCGGGCTCGCCGAAGATCCCGACGTGCTCGATCCGACGCTGGCCCGCACCTTCGTCGGCCGCATCGTGTTCGCGTCGCTGTGCGACAAGCTGGTCGACATCGACGAGAAGCTGAACATCGTGCCCCAGCTGGCCACCTCCTGGGAATGGTCGGCCGACCGCAAGGCTCTGACGTTGAAGCTGCGCAGCGGCGTGACTTTCCACGACGGCGAGAAATTCGACGCGGCGGCGGTCAAGTACAACATCGAGCGGCACAAGACGATGGCGGGCTCGAACCGGCGCGGCGAGCTGGCCCCGGTCAGCAGTGTCGACGTCATCGACGCATCGACCGTACGCCTGAACCTGTCCGCGCCGTTTGCGCCGCTGCTCGCCGCGCTGGCCGATCGCGCCGGCATGATGGTGTCGCCCAAGGCCGCGCAGGCCGAAGGCGACAAGTTCGGCGCGAAGCCCGTCTGCTCGGGCCCGTTCCGCTTCGTCGAGCGGGTCGCGCAGGACCGCATCGTCGTCGAGCGCTACCCGGACTACTGGAACAAGGGGGAGATCCACCTCGACCGCATCGTCTACACGCCGATCCCCGACGCGACGGTGCGCTTGGCCAATCTGCGCTCGGGCCAGCTCGACTTCATCGAGCGCATGCAGGCCTCCGACGTTCCGCAGCTCAAGACCGACAGCCGCTTCAAGGTCGCCAAGATCACCGAAATCGGCTACCAGGGCATCACGATCAACGTCGGCAAAAGCGATCTGGCGCAAAAGAATCCCTTGGGCAAGGACCCGCGGGTGCGCGAAGCCTTCGAGCTCGCGCTCGACCGCGACGGCATCGTCCAGGTCGGCATGGACGGGGAAGCCGACGTCGGCAACCAATGGGTTGCCCCGAGCAACCCCTACTACGCGCAGAACGTGCCGATCCCGAAGCGCAACGTCGCGCGCGCCAAGGAGCTGTTGCGCGAGGCCGGCATTACCAATCCGAGCTTCACGCTGGTGACGCCGACCACTTCCGACGCGCAGAAGATCGCGCAAGTCGTGCAGGCGATGGCCAAGGAAGCGGGCTTCGACGTCAAGCTGCAGGCGACCGAGTTCGCCACCTCGCTCGACATGGCCGACAAGGGCCAGTTCGAGGCCTACGTGCTGGCCTGGAGCGGCCGTGCCGATCCCGACGGCAACCTGTTCAGCTTCGACGGCTGCAAGCAGCCGCTCAACTACGCCGGCTATTGCAAGCCCGAGGTCGACGAGCTTTTGAATCGCTCGCGCACGACGCTGGAGCCGGCCGAGCGGAAGAAGGTGTTCGAACAGATCGCCGCGATCGTGCTCAAGGACCGTCCGATCGTCTACCTGTTCCATCGCCACTGGCTGTGGGCGCACACGGCCAAGCTGTCCGGCCTGCGCATGATTCCGGACGGCCTGGTGCGCGTGCAGGGCTTGCGGATGAACTGAAACGCGGTGCGGTTACGGTTCGTACGGACTTCGAACGGGACCCGACCGCGGCGAAATGTAGCCTGACCCATGTTGAGCTACCTCGTCCAGCGTCTGGCGACGCTGGTGCCCACGCTGTTCTTCGTCTCGATCCTGATCTTCGGCCTGCAGCAGCTGCTGCCCGGCGACCCGGCGCTGATCCTCGCCGGCGAGGATCAGGATCCGACGGTGATCGCGCATCTGCACGAGAAGCTCCACCTCGACAAGCCGCTGCCGATCCGCTACCTGTACTGGGCGGGCGGCGTGCTCAAGGGCGATCTGGGCGAATCGGTGCGCATTCAGAAGCCGGTGCGCGAGCTGATCTTCGAAAAGCTTCCGGTGACGCTGGAGCTCGCCGCGCTGGCGATCGCCATCGCGCTGTCGATCGGCATCACGGCCGGCATCGTCGCGGCCGTCGCCCGGGACACCGTCTGGGACTACGCCGCCAATATTTTCGCGCTGTGGGGGCTGTCGACGCCGAACTTCTGGCTGGGCATCATGCTGATCCTTTTGTTCTCGGTCACGCTGGGCTGGCTGCCGGCCTCGGGCTACGTCAGTCCGTTCGAGGATCTTAAAGCCAACCTCGCGTCGATGATCATGCCGGCCTTCGTCCTGGGCAACGCGATCGCGGCCGTGCTGATGCGTCATACGCGCAGCGCGATGCTGCAGGTTCTCAATTCCGACTACGTGCGCACGGCGCGCGCCAAGGGACTCGACGAACGCGTCGTCGTGCTCAAGCACGCCTTGCGCAACGCGCTGGTTCCGGTCATCACGCTCGGCGCGCTGGAATTCGGCACGCTGCTTTCCGGCGCGGTGCTTACCGAGCAGGTGTTCACGATCCCCGGCTTCGGCAAGCTGATCGTCGACGCGGTGTTCAATCGCGATTACGCGGTCGTGCAGGGCGTCGTGCTGTTCACGGCGACCGCGTACATCGTGCTGAACCTGCTGGCCGACCTCGCCTATTTCGCCGTCAATCCGCGCTTGCGCGGCTGAAACGATGGCTACGATAGCCGCCGACCTTCCGATCTACCGCGAGCTCACGCCGGGCCAGCGCGTCCTGCGGCGCTTCATGCGGCGCCGCGGCGCGCTGGTCGGACTGGCCGTCGTCGTCTTTTTCGTCCTGCTCGCGCTGTTCGCGCCGTGGATCGCGCCGCACGATCCGCTGCAGGCGAGCTGGAGCGCGGTGCGCAAGGCCCCCAGCGCGATGCACATCTTCGGTACCGACGAGATCGGCCGCGACGTCGCGTCGCGAGTCATCTGGGGCGCGCGCGCGTCGCTGCTGGCGGGAGTCGTCTCGGTGAGCATCGCGCTGTCGCTCGGCGTGCCGGTCGGCTTGCTCGCCGGCTACACCGGCGGCTGGGCCGACGGACTGATCTCGCGCATCACCGACGCGATGCTCGCCTGCCCGTTCCTGATCCTCGCGATCGCCCTGGCGGCTTTTCTCGGCCCCAGCCTCACCAATGCGATGATCGCAATCGGCATTTCGGCGACGCCGGTATTCATCCGGCTGACGCGCGCGCAGGTGCTCTCGGTCAAGGTCGAGGATTACGTCGAGGCCGCGCGCGCGATCGGCAACTCGCATCTGCGCATCGCGCTGCGGCATATCCTGCCCAATGTCGTCGCGCCGCTGATCGTGCAATCGACGCTGGCGATCGCCGCCGCGGTCATCGCGGAGGCGAGTCTTTCGTTCCTGGGGCTGGGCCAGCAGCCGCCGGCGCCGTCGTGGGGCAGCATGCTCAACACCGCGAAGAACTATATCGACAATGCGCCGTGGATGGCGATCTGGCCCGGGCTGTCGATCTTCCTGCTGGTGCTGTCGTTCAACCTGCTGGGCGACGGACTGCGCGACGCACTGGACCCGCGACACAAGTAAGCGGGCCTTAGGACGCGGATGGGAAACGCCATCGGTCCGCGCTATGATCGAGCGACCGATC
>DATNAR010000295.1:0-19293 GCA_035607385.1 Casimicrobiaceae bacterium | reverse complement strand
GTACATCGAGAAGATCACGCTGCGGCTGACGCTGATCGGTTCGCTCTATCTGGTCGTCGTCTGCTTCATCCCGAACTTCCTGATCGCGTGGAAGAACGTCCCGTTCTACTTCGGCGGCACGTCGCTGCTGATCATCGTGGTCGTGACGATGGACTTCATGACGCAGGCCTACGCCTACATGATGTCGCAGCAATACGAGAGCCTGCTCAAGAAGGCGAACTTCAAGGGCGGCTTGCCCACGCGCTGATGTCAAAGGAAGAAACGATACAGATGCAGGGAGAGATCCTGGAGACGCTGCCCAATGCGACGTTCCGGGTGAAGCTGGAAAACGGTCATGTCGTGCTGGGGCACATCTCCGGCAAGATGCGGATGCACTACATAAAGATTTTGCCGGGCGACAAGGTGACGGTGGACCTGACGCCATACGATTTGTCGCGGGCGCGGATAATTTTCCGCGCCAAGTGATGCCGGGACCGGCGGACCAGGTCCGGGAGCAGCAGGGATTGGAGCGGTGCGCGGCTGACGCGTGCCGATTGGCGGAGATACGGCAATGAAAGTACTGGCATCGGTAAAGAAGATCTGCCGCAATTGCAAGATCATCCGGCGCAACGGGGTCGTGCGCGTCATTTGCACGGACCCGCGGCACAAGCAGCGTCAAGGTTAACGGATCAGAACGATAGGGTAGGCATATGGCCCGCATTGCAGGCGTCAACATTCCGAATCACCAGCACGCCGACGTCGCGCTGACGGCGATCTACGGCATCGGCCGGGCGCGTGCCCGGGCGATCTGCGTGGCGGCCGGCGTCGACGGCATGAAAAAGGTGAAGGACCTGTCCGACGCACAGATGGACAAGCTGCGCGAGCTGGTCGGCCGCTACACGGTCGAGGGCGACCTGCGCCGCGAAGTGACGATGAGCATCAAGCGGCTGATGGACCTGGGCTGCTACCGCGGCGTGCGGCACCGCAAGGGCCTGCCGGTGCGCGGCCAGCGCACGCGCACCAACGCGCGCACGCGCAAGGGCCCGCGCAAGGCGCGCCAGTCGCAGATGACCAAGGGAACCGGCAAGCCCGCGGGCAAGCCGGCGCCCAAGTAAACCGGGCAGGCGAACTGCCGGACCGAACAAGGAACAAGGAAACAGCGAATGGCACAGGCACCAACCAAGACGGGCACCACGCGAGCGCGCAAGAAGGTGAAGAAAAGCGTATCCGAAGGGATAGCGCACATCCACGCGTCGTTCAACAACACGATCATCACGATCACCGACCGGCAGGGCAACGCGCTGTCGTGGGCGACCTCGGGCGGTGCCGGCTTCAAAGGCTCGCGCAAGTCGACGCCGTTCGCGGCGCAGGTCGCCGCCGAATCGGCGGGCAAGGCGGCGCAGGAATGCGGCGTCAAGAACCTCGAGGTGAGGATCAAGGGGCCCGGCCCCGGGCGTGAGTCCGCAGTGCGCGCGCTCAACGCACTGGGATTGAAGATCACCAGCATTTCGGACGTGACGCCGGTGCCGCACAACGGCTGCCGCCCGCCGAAGCGCCGCCGCATCTGACCCAATTCTAGGATAGCAACGTGGCTCGATATCTCGGACCCAAATGTAAGCTGGCGCGAAGGGAAGGCACCGACCTTTTCCTGAAAAGCGCGCGTCGATCGCTCGACTCCAAGTGCAAGCTGGACTCCAAGCCGGGTCAGCATGGCGTGAAATCCGGCATGCGCCAATCGGACTACGGCAACCAGCTGCGCGAAAAACAGAAACTGCGCCGCACCTACGGCATCCTCGAGCGGCAGTTCCGCCGCTATTTCGTGATGGCCGCGCAGCGCAAGGGATCGACCGGCGAGAATCTGCTGCAGCTGCTCGAGTCGCGGCTGGACAATGTCGTCTACCGCATGGGATTCGGCTCGACCCGGGCCGAGGCCCGTCAGCTGGTGTCGCATCGCGCGGTCGTCGTCAACGGCAAGGTCGTCAACATCCCGTCGGCACTGGTCAAGGCCAGCGACATCGTTGCCGTCAAGGAAGGCGCCAAGACGCAGCTGCGCATCGTCGATGCGCTGCAGCTCGCCGAGAAGATCGGATTTCCGTCGTGGGTCGATGTCGACGTCAAGAAGATGACGGGAACGTTCAAGGGTGCGCCGGACCGGTCCGAATTCGGCCAGGACATCAACGAAAGTCTGGTCGTCGAGCTTTATTCGAAGTAAGCGGCACGGCATTTGGCCGCAACCGCCTGGGATTTGTCTTAAGGATTCCGCATGCAGAGCAATGCTTTCTTGAAACCGCGCATCATCGATGTGCAGAGCACGTCGCCGTTCCACGCCAAGGTCGTGATGGAGCCGTTCGAGCGCGGCTATGGACACACGCTGGGGAACGCGCTGCGGCGCGTGCTCCTGTCGTCGATGCCTGGCTATGCGCCGACGGAAGTCAAGATCACCGGCGTGCTGCACGAGTATTCGGCGCTCGATGGCGTCCAGGAGGACGTCGTCGACGTCCTGCTGAACCTCAAGGGCGTCGTGCTGAAGCTGCACAACCGCGACCACGTGACCTTGAAGCTCGCCAAGACCGGCGAAGGTCCGGTCACGGCGGCCGACATCGAGCCCAACCACGACGTCGAGATCATCAACCCCGATCACCTGATCGCGCACCTGACCGCGGGCGGGAAGATCGAGATGGAGATCAAGGTCGAGAAAGGGCGCGGCTACCAGCCGGCCACCGTGCGCACCAAGCCCGACGGCGGACGGAGCATCGGCAATATCCTGCTCGACGCCTCGTTCTCGCCCGTTCGCCGGGTCAGCTACGCGGTCGAAAGCGCGCGGGTCGAGCAGCGCACCGACCTGGACAAGCTGGTGATGGACATCGAGACCAACGGCGTGATCGAGCCCGAGCAGGCGATCCGTTACGCGGCGAGCATCCTGGTCGAGCAGCTCGGCGTGTTCGCGGACCTGAAGGGGACCGAAGCGCCGGCCGAGCAGCGCTCGATGCCGCAGGTCGATCCGATCCTGCTGCGCCCAGTCGACGATCTGGAGCTCACCGTGCGCTCGGCCAATTGCCTGAAGGCCGAAAACATCTACTACATCGGCGACCTGATCCAGCGCACCGAAACCGAGCTGCTGAAGACGCCGAACCTGGGACGGAAGTCGCTGAACGAGATCAAGGAAGTGCTGGCTTCGCGCGGCCTTTCGCTCGGGATGAAGCTCGAGAACTGGCCGCCGGCGAACCTCGACCGGCCGTAAGGAAAAAGATCATGCGCCACCGCCACGGATTGCGTAAGCTCAACCGCACCAGCAGCCACCGCCTCGCGATGCTGCGCAACATGACCAATTCGCTGCTGACGCACGAAGTCATCAAGACGACGCTGCCGAAGGCGAAGGAATTGCGCAGCGTGGCCGAGCCGCTGATCACGCTGGGCAAGACGCCGACCGTGGCGAACCGCCGCCTGGCGTTCAACCGTCTGCGCGATCGCAGCGTCGTCAGCAAGCTGTTCGACGAGCTCGGACCGCGTTTCGCCAAGCGTCCGGGCGGTTATCTTCGCATCCTCAAGTTCGGATTCCGCCAGGGGGACAATGCGCCGATGGCTCTGGTCGAGCTGGTCGACCGCAGTTCGGAAACCGACGCCGACGCGACGATCGAAAACAAGGCCGTGGCACCCAAGGGCAAGGCTGCTGCTGCGGCCAAAGCCGGGACCGCTGCGCCCAAGGCCAAGACGTCGCGGGCCGCTGCCAAGGCCGCTGCCTAAGGCGACGCCGTCGAGAAAATGAGCCGGGCTTTCGCGCCCGGCTTTTTTTCGCCTCGCGCCGTAGCTCGCGTAACATAGTCTGATGGCAGACACCGTCCTCGTCACCGGCGGTGCGGGCTATATCGGTTCGCACATCGTCGTCGAACTCGCCCGCGTCGGACACCAGCCGGTCATCATCGACAATTTCTGCAACAGCACGCCGTCGGTGATTCCGCGCCTCGCCCGCATCACCGGCCGCGCGATACCCTGCGTCACCGCCGACGTGCGCGACAAGGCCACACTGGCCAAGATCTTTGCCGATCACCCGATTGCCGCCGTCGTGCATTGCGCGGGATTGAAGGCCGTCGGTGAAGGCGAAGCGCATCCTTTGAGCTACTACGACAACAACGTCGGCGGCACGATCGCGCTGGTCGCGGCGATGACGGCGGCTGGCGTCAGGCGGATGGTGTTCAGCTCGTCGGCAGCCGTATACGGCCAGCCGGACAGCAACCCGGTGAGTGAAGATGCGCCGCTGCGGCCGCAGAACGTCTACGGCCGCACCAAGCGGATCGTCGAGCAGCTGCTCGAGGATCTCGCTGCGGCCGATCGCTCATGGCGGATCGCGCTGCTGCGCTACTTCAACCCGGCCGGCGCGCACAGCAGCGCGGTGATCGGCGAGGCGCCTTCGGGCCGGCCGAACAACCTCGTTCCTCTGCTGGGCGACGTCGCCGCCAAGAACCTTGCCGAGATCGCGGTCTACGGCGACGACTGGCCGACGTCCGACGGGACCGGCGTGCGCGATTACATCCACGTGATGGATCTCGCCGCCGGACATGTGGCGGCTCTCGCGTACCTCGCCTCGACGCCGGGTGCCGTTGCGCTCAACCTCGGCACCGGACGCGGCCACTCGGTGCTCGAACTGATCGCCGCCTTCGAGCGCGCGTGCGGCCGGGCGATACCGCGGCGCATCGCGCCGCGCCGTCCCGGCGACGTCGCGGCCTACTACGCCGATCCTTCGCGCGCCGAGAACGTCCTTGGCGTGCGCGCCCGCCGCGACATCGACGCGATCTGCGCCGACGCCTGGCGCTGGCAGCTCAAGCGGTGCAGCGAATGATGATCGCTCGTCCGACGCCCGCGACCTGATCGCGCAGGCAACCCGGCGATGGAACGCTTCTACACCGCGCTAAACAGGTTCGACGCCTATCTGCTGCTGCACCGGCTGCAGCATGCCGGCATCAGCGCGCACGTGTTCAACGAGCACGTGTCGAGTATCGTCGGCGAGGTTCCTCCCGACGTCGCGCAGCCGCAGGTGTGGCTGGCGGACGAGCGCGACCGGCCGCGGGCCGAGGCGGTGCTCGCAGCGCTGGCGCGCGAGCGCGGGCAATCGGGCAGCGTATTCTGCCGCGCCTGTCACGAGGAAAATCCGGCCAACTTCGAGCTCTGCTGGCACTGCGGCGCGAGCCTTTAGCGCTTGCGCCGGGACGCGGTGCGAGCGGTTGCGTCTCGAGCCGGGGATGATGCCGGCGGCTCGTCTTCGAGCAGCGCGCGCGCACGCGCCTCGGCGGCCGCATCATGGGTCGGCGCCGATGCGGACGCGCGCTGCCGACGCTGCAAGACCTGCCACCATACGACGCCGCCGCCGACCAGCAGGACGAACGGCCCGAACCACAGCAGCCAGGTCGTGCGCTTCAATGGCGGATCGTAGAGCACGAAGTCGCCGTAGCGGGCGACCAGATAATCGCGGATTTCGGCATCGTTGCGGCCGGCCAGAGCGAGTTCACGCACCTCGCGGCGCAAGTCGCCGGCGAGATCCGCGTTCGAATCGGCCAGCGTCTGATTCTGGCAGACCAGGCAGCGAAGCTCCGTCTCGAGATTCTTGAGCCGCGCTTCGAGCGCCGGTGACGGCGCGGCCGGCGGCGGGTCGGCGGCGAGCGCACCGCCGGCGACGATCGCGATCATCGCCAGCCATGCGCCGATCCGGCCTCGACTGGTCATTGCTGCAGCTGGCGGACCAGTGGAAGAATCTTCTGCTGCAATGCCTCGACGGTCAGCGGTCCGATCTGCTTGTAGCGGACGATCCCCGCCTTGTCGATCAGGAATGTCTCCGGCACGCCGTACACGCCGTAGTCGATGCCGACCTTGCCGTCGCTGTCGACGATCGACGCGGTGTAGGGGTTGCCGTGCTGCGCGAGCCAGGCGAGCGCATCGTCGGCCTTGTCCTTGTAGTCGAGACCGTACACCGGCACCACGTTGGTCCTGGCAAGCTGCAGCAGCAGCGGATGCTCGACGCGGCACGACACGCACCAGGACGCCCACACGTTGAGCAGCCAGACCTTGCCCTTGAGATCGCTGGTCGCAAGCGTCTTGCCCGGATCGTGCAGCTGCACGAGCTGAAACGCCGGCGCGGGCTTGCCGATCAGCGGGGATGGGACCTCGCGCGGATCGCGTCCCAGTCCGACCCACAGAAACGCCAGCAGCACGACGAAGACCGCCAGCGGTATCGACCACCGCAGCAGCTTCGTCGACGATCCCGTCATTCGCCTGCCGCGGCGCCGGCCAGTGCGCCGAGCCGGCGTCGCACCGCGAGGCGATAGCGACGGTCGGAAATGGCGACAAAGCCGCCGAGCGCCATGACGAACGCGCCGAGCCAGATCCAGTCGACAAACGGTTTCAGGTAAATGCGCACGCCCCACGCGCCGGCGGTCGCGCCGTCGCCGCCAACCGGCTCGCCCAGCGAGACATAGCGGTCGCCGGAGAAGGCGGTGTCGATCGCTGCGATCGTCATCGTCTGTCCGGACGCGTTGTATACCCGCTTTTCAGGATGCAGCGTCTCGACCAATTGCCCGTCGCGGCGGACCTCGACGGTGCCGACCAGTGCGCGGTAATTCGGTCCGGGCGCGGGCGTGACACCGAGGAAAGCGAATTCGTACGGGCCGACGGCGACCCGTTGGCCGACATCGAGCCGCACGTCGCGTTCGATTTCGTAGCCCTTGACCAGCGTGACGCCGACGATGAACAGGCCGACGCCGAAATGCGCGAGCAGCATGCCGTAATAGGACGCTGGATTCGCGGCGAGCCTCGCCCACAGACCGCCGCGATGCGAGCCTTTGATCCGCTGCCACAGATTGACCGCGGTGCTGGCGAAAAGCCACAGCGCGAGAAACAGCCCGAAGGCGATCAGCGGCGACCAGCGTCCGAGCACGAACGGCAGCAGCAGCGCGCTGACCAGCGCGACCGCCAGCGCCCATTTCAGCCGCGCCGCGAGCTCAGGCACCGCGGCGCGGTTCCATCGCGTGATCGGACCGACGCCCATCAGGAACACCGCCGGCGCCAGCAACGGGTAGAACACCGCGTCGAAATACGGAGGGCCGACCGAAATCTTGCCCAGGTCGAGTGCGTCGAGGAACAGCGGGTAGAGCGTGCCGAGCAGCACGCTCGCCATCGCCACGACCAGCACGACGTTGTTGGCGAGCAGCATCGACTCTCGCGACACGAGTGCGAACGAGCCGCCGAGTCCGACGCTTGCGGCGCGCCACGCGAACAGCGCAAGCGAGCCGCCGATGACGATCGCGAGGAATGCGAGGATGAACACGCCGCGCGCCGGGTCGGTCGCGAACGCGTGCACCGAGGTGATGACGCCGGAGCGCACCAGGAAAGTCCCGAGCAGCGAAAGCGAAAACGCCAGGATCGCCAGCAGCACCGTCCAGCTGCGGAAGGCGCCGCGCTTCTCCGTCACCGCGAGCGAATGGATCAGCGCGGTGCCGGTCAGCCACGGCATGAACGATGCGTTCTCGACCGGGTCCCAGAACCACCATCCGCCCCAGCCGAGCGTGTAGTAAGCCCAGCCGCTCCCAAGCGCGATTCCCGTCGTCAGAAATGCCCACGCGACCGTCGTCCATGGTCGCGACCAGCGCGCCCAGGTCGCGTCGAGCCGGCCGCCGATCAATGCTGCCAGCGCGAACGAGAACGCAACCGAGAAGCCGACGTAACCCATGTACAGCAGCGGCGGATGGAACACCATGCCGGGGTCCTGCAGCAGCGGATTCAGATCGCGTCCTTCGGGCGCGGGCGGGAGCAGCCGCGCGAAGGGATTCGAGGTGAACAGCAGGAACAGCAGGAAGCCGACGCTGACGAGGCCCATCACCGACAGCACGCGCGCGGCCAGCGCGTCGGGAAGATTGCGCGAAAACACCGACACCGCGCAGCTCCAGCCGGCGAGCATCAACGCCCACAGCAACAGCGAGCCTTCGTGCGAGCCCCAGGTCGCCGCGATGCGGTAATGCAGCGGCAACTCCGAGTTCGAGTTGGAGGCGACGTTTTGCACCGAAAAATCGTTCGATGCGAACGACCAGGCGAGGCACGCGAACGCGATCGCCACGAGCACGAATTGCATCCGCGCCGCCGGCCGCGCCAGCGCCATCATCCGCCGGTGGTTGCGCGCGGCGCCCAGCATCGGGACAATGCCCTGCGTGGCTGCGACCAGCAGCGCCACGATCAACGCGAAGTGGCCGAGCTCGGGGATCACTTGTTCGCCTTCGTTTCGTGCAGGCTCGGCATCGTCATTCCCCGCTGGGCCTGGTCGATCGCACTCTGCGCCTGCGGCGGCATGTAGTTCGCATCGTGCTTGGCGAGCACCTCGGTGGCGTGAAAGCTGCCGTCGGACGCAAGCGATCCCTGCGCGACGACGCCTTTGCCCTCCTTGAACAGGTCGGGCAACAGGCCCGTGTAGCTGACCGGTATCGTGCGCGCGGTATCGGTCACCCGGAAGTGTACGGTCAGGCTGTCGCGGTCGCGGGTAAGACTGCCTGTCTCGACCATCCCGCCGATGCGAAACGGGCGGCCGCGCGGTGCTTCGTTGGCGGCGACTTGCGACGGCGTAAAGAAGAACACGAGGTTGGATTGGAAGGCGTTGAGCACCAGCGCGGTGGCCACGCCGAGCAGGGCGAGGCCGCCGGCGATCCAGCCGAAGCGGCGTGTCCGCGGCTTCATGCCGAGGGCTCCCGGCCGCCGGCAGCGCGCCGCGCCGCCGCGAAACGCGAACGGACGATCACGATTTCGGCTGCGATGGCGAGCACGCATGCCGCGTACGAGCCCCAGACGTAGAAGCCATAGCCGCCCATGCTGACAAATTCGGCGACGCTCATCGCGCGCCCCTGGCTGCCAGCGCGGCCTCGCCGACCCATCCGGCGTGGCGCTCGCGTTCGAGGATGATCGCGCGCACCCGGGTCAGCGCGATCGCGATCGAATAGAACCACGCGGCCAAGGCCATCAGCAGCATGCCGGTCAGCATCGTCGCGGCCATCGTCGGCGCCGATGTCAGGCTGACGCTCGCTCCCTGATGCAGCGTATTCCACCATTTGACCGAGAAATAGATGATAGGCACGTTGATCGCGCCGACCAGCGCCAGCACCGCGCTGGCGCGATCGGCGCGCCGCGGCTCGTCGATCGCCTGGCGCAGTGCCATGTAGCCGAGGTAGAGGAACAGCAGGATGAGCTCCGAGGTCATTCGCGCGTCCCAGGCCCAGTAGGTTCCCCACGTGGGCTTGCCCCAGAGCGCACCGGTGACCAGCGCCAGCGCGGTGAACAGCGCGCCCGTCGGCGCGAGCGCCTGCGCCATCATCGCGGCGAGGCGGGCGTTGAACATCAGCGACACCGCACACCAGAAGGCCATCACCAGATAAATGAACATCGACATCCACGCCGCCGCCACGTGGACGAAAATGATGCGGTAAGCGTCGCCTTGGGTGGCATCGGTCGGCGCCGCGACCAGGCCGATATAGAGTCCCGCCGCCGCAAACAACGCCGCCGCCCCGCCGAACCAGGGCGCCAGCCGCCCGGCCAGCGGGTAGAATGACGCCGGTGAAGCGAAGCGGAACCAGTTCAAAAGGCGTCCTTTCGACTCAATCGATCGCGATGCGCGCCGCTGCCGCGGCCGCGAGCGGCGCGCCGACCAGCGCGCCCAGCAGGCCCGCTCCGAGCAGCGACAGCTCGGCTCCGGCGCCCAGGCCTGTGCGTACCGCGTCGACCGCGCCCGCGCCGAAGATCAGGACCGGAACGTACAGCGGCAGGACCAGAAGCGCGAGCAGCGCGCCGTTGCGCAAGCCCAGCGTCAATGCCGCGCCGACGGCGCCGATCAGCGACAGCGTCGGCGTTCCCAGCAACAAGCCGAGCGCCAGCACGACCAGTTCGTCACCGCCGAGGCCGAACTGCAGTCCCAGCAGCGGCGAGACCGCCACCAGCGGCAGGCCGGTCGCAAGCCAGTGCGCCGCTATTTTACCGGAGATCAACGCAGGCAGCGGATACGGCGACAAAGTCATCTGCTCGAGCGTGCCGTCGGCGAAATCCATTGCAAACAGGCGCGGCAGCGCGAGCAGCGACGCCAGCAACGCGGCCACCCAGAGCACGCCAGGCCCGAGGGCACGCAGCAAGACCGAATCGGGGCCGACGCCGAGCGGAACGAGGGTTGCGACGATCACGTAGAACAGCAGCTGCACGCCGAGCTCGGCCTTCGAGCGCAGCGCGAGCCTCAAGTCGCGCCGTACCGCCCATGCGACGCCGCGCCAGGCGCCTGGCGCCGGAAGCGGTCGCGGCGCTGCTTGCGCCGCGGTCATGACAACGCCAAGCCGCGCACCGATGGTCCGGACAAGCCGATGTCCTGATGCGTGGCGATGATCGCCATCCCGCCTTGAGCGAGATGCGCGCCGATCATGCCGCACAGCAGCGCGAGGCCTGCGGCGTCTAGCGCCGCCGCCGGCTCATCGAGTATCCACAGAGGTCGCGGCACCAGCGCCAACCGTGCGAGCCCGATGCGTCGACGCTGACCCATCGACAATGCGCGCGCCGGCAGCGCGCGCTGCCGGTCGAGCGACCACAAGCCGAGCGCCCTTGCGATCGCGCCGCTGTCGGCGCTGCCCGCATGCAGGCTTGTCTGCGAAGCGAGATTCTCCTCGGCGGTCAGCTCGTCCTTGAGCGCCGCGGCGTGTCCGATGTACGTCACTGCCGCACGCAACTCGGCGTCGAGTGGGGCGACCGCCACGCCGCGCCACGACAGCGTGCCTTGGGCGGCATGCGACAACCCGGCCGCAATGCGCAGCAGCGTCGTCTTGCCGCTGCCGTTGGCGCCGGTGACCAGCAAGGCGTCGCCAGGTGCCAGCCGGAAGTCGATGCCGGAGAACAATGTCGCGGCGCCGCGCTGCGCGGCCAGCTGCTTCGATTCCAGCATCCGATCTGACGCCGCGGAACAAAGGGGAGAGCGATTATAGCCCGGCGGCGCAGCAGCCCCCTGTCAGCGCGAAGCGCGGCGCAGCGACGGATGTGCTAAGGTTGCGCCCGGCCGGCGTTCAATCCGTCCGGCAAGGACTTGTCGATGCCTCGGTCGTCCGGATTTAGAGTGCTTATTGCCCGAGGCGGCGCCGGCGGCGTGCCCGCGCTGCTGGCTGCGCTGCTGCTCGGCGTGGCGACGTCTGCCGGTGCGATCACCGCGATCCAGGTCGGCGGCCCGCTGATCGCGCAAGTCGGCCGCCCCTTCGTTTCCAGCTTCGTCCCGATCAACAGCCATTTGCCTAAATACCCCGTCGACTGGAGCCTGAGCCCGACCAACTGTCTGGCGGGATCGGGTGTTGTACTCGATCCGCGCACGGGCACGCTGTCCGGTACTCCAAGTGAACCAGGGACTTTTCAGTGCGCGGTCATCGCGATTGATACCTATCCCACCCCACTGACGACCGCCCAGAGGACGTTCACTCTACTAGTCGAACCGGCGTGCTTCGATCCGACGATCACCAGCGCTCCGCCCCCGCCAGGCACCGCGGGAGCGCCCTATGCATTCACGGTCAGCGCGACCGGCACGCCGACGCTAATGCTTTCGGTCGACGGCTTGCCGCCAGGCCTTTCCTTCGATGCCGTCTCCGGTTTGATCAGCGGTACGCCGGAGGCCGCCGGGACATCCACCTTGACCGTCACGGCGAACAACAGCTGCAATGTGCCGGCGGTGCAGACATACGTGCTTATCGTCGAGCGCGCGGCGACGGTGCTGTCGCTGGCGGCGGTGCCGCAGATCGCGGTATTCGGGCAGCCGGTGAGCGTCACGCTGGTCGCGTCCGGAGGGCCTCCTTCGCCGCAGGGTACAGTCCAGCTTTGCGTTCGCGCGACCGGCGCCTTCTGCGGACCGCCATTCGACGCCGTGCCACCGGGCACGGCGCCGGAAAAGATTTCCGCGCCGCTCTCGCGCGCACTGGACCCGAATGGCCGCGTGGACTTCCGCTTGACCGGGTTGACGATCGACGCGTTCACCTTGTCGGCCGCCTATGCGGGCGACAGCTCGCACCTTCCCGCGAGTGCCGGACCGGTCGATGAGCTGGTGATCAAAGGCGTCCTGCTGCCGGCGCCGCCCGGAGCGAGAGCGAGCGCAGAGGCCTCGACCTCCAGTGCGAACTCGATCCCCGCGCTTTCATCGCTCGGGTTGGCCCTGCTCTCCGTCGCGGTCGCGGCGCTGGCGATGGCGGCGCTGCGCCGGCGGCCGCGACGCTAGCCCGCCTGCCCGTGCGTCTCGCACCCGGGACGCTCGCCACGTGGCTGATCGGCGTGCCGCGCTGGCTCGTCGGCCTGCTGATCCTCGCCGTCTTCCTGCTGCACCCGCTGACGCAGTTCGGCAAGACGACGCTGCTGGCCAAGCTCGAAGCGATCTCGTACGACACGCGGCTCAAGCTCACCTTGCCGAATCGCGATGATCCCCAGGTCGTCATCATCGACATCAACGAGCCCAGCCTGCAGCGCGAAGGACGCTGGCCGTGGTCGCGCGACAAGCTGGCCCGCCTGACGACCCAATTGCTGGATCGCTACCAGGCGCGTGCCGTCGGCTTCGACGTCGTGTTTGCCGAACCGGACCGCTCGTCGGGCATCGACGTGCTCGAGCGGCTGGCGCAGCGCGACCTCAAGGACGACCGCGGCTATGTCGCGACGCTCGACAGGCTGCGTCCCGAGCTCGACTTCGATGCGCGATTCGCCGAGGCGATTCGCGGCAGGCCGGTCATCCTGGGGTTCGGCTTCACCTACGAAGCGCAGCAGATCGGCGCGCTGCCGCCGCCGCTGTTTCGCGCCCAGGATATCGGCGGCGGCATCATTCCGATCCAGCCCGCGGTCGGCTACACGGCGGCCATCGCGGAGCTCGCGCAGGCGGCCGCTGGCAGCGGTCACGTCGACCCGTTCTTCGACGCCGACAACGTCGTGCGTCGCGTTCCGATGGTCGAGCTCTATCGCAACGCGTACTACCCGGCGCTGTCGCTCGCCATCGCGCGCGTCGTGCTCGAAGCGAAGCGGGTGACGCCTCATTTCGATGCCGACAGCCGCCTCGACGGGTTCGATGTCGGCGGGCTAGCCCTTCCCACCGCAGCCGACGGAACGGCGCTGATCCCTTTTCGCGGCAAGCCCAAGACCTTTCGCTACTACTCGGCGGCCGACGTGCTGGCGGGAACCGCGCCGGCGGATTTCGCCGGTGCGATCGCGCTGGTCGGGACGACGGCCAAGGGACTTCAGGACTTGCGACCGACGCCGCTCGCCGCCGACTTTCCCGGCGTCGAAATCCATGCCAGCCTCCTCTCCGGCATGCTGAACCAGAATTTGAAATCGGTTCCGGCGAACGCGAACGCGATCGAGGCGCTGGTCATGCTGCTGACCGGGCTGGTCGTGCTGTTCGTCATTCCCTACCGCGATCCGGTATTCAATGCCCTCGGCGTCGTCGCCGTCATGGGCGCGGTGGCCGCGGCGAACCTTCTGCTCTGGATCAAGCTGAACGAGGTCGTTCCGGTGGCTGCGACCCTGCTGATGCTCGCTGTCCTGTTCGCCTGGAACATGCTGGCCGGCTTCATGCGAGAGGAGCGCAAGATACGCCGGGTTTCGGCGATGTTCGGCGAGTACGTGCCGCGCGAGCGGGTCGCGCAAATGGTCGAAAGCGGAGAGCGCTACAGCATGGTCGGCGAGAGCCGCACGATGACCGTGCTGTTCTGCGATGTGCGCGAGTTCACCGCGCTGTCGGAAAAACTGCCGCCACGCGAACTGTCGGCGATGCTGAACGCCTATCTGACGCCGATGACCGAGATCATCCACGCGCATCACGGGACGGTCGACAAATACGTGGGCGATGCGATCATGGCATTCTGGGGCGCGCCGATCGACAATCCGAACCACGCGCGCGACGCCGTTCTCGCCGCGCTGGCGATGCAGCGCAGAATGTCGTCGCTGGCACAGGAGTTCAAGAAGCGGGGCTGGCCGGAGCTGGTCATCGGCGTCGGCATCAACACCGGCGCCATGAACGTCGGCGACATGGGCTCGGAATTCCGCAAGGCTTATACGGTGCTGGGCGACGCGGTCAACCTGGCATCGAGGCTGGAGGGGCTGACCAAGGAATACGGCGTGGCCGTCATCATCGGCGAGGACACGCGCGCGGCCGTGCCCGACATCCGCTGTCGCGAAATCGATCGCGTGCGTGTCAAGGGCAGGGCGAATCCGGTGACGATATTCGAGCCGCTGCCGGAAGCGGCAGAGGCGAGCGCCGGGGAAATCGCGGCCTGGGACAAGGCGCTGCTGCAGTACCGCGAGCGTCGCTTCGCCGATGCGGCGGCATCGCTCGCGGCGCTTGCCAGCGCGCATCCGGCGACGCGTCTCTACGCCTATTTCGCGCAGCGCTGCGCGGCCTACGCCGCGGCGCGTCCGCCGGCCGATTGGGACGGCGCGACCAACTTCGCGACCAAATAGCCCCGGCGGGCCTTCAGCAGCCGCCGGGCCCGCATTTGCGATAGCCGACGACGCCCTCGATCACGCTGCCGGTGCGGGTGTTGAAATAGTAGTCGATGCCGATGCCGGATCCGCCGGGTCCGGCAAAAAACCCGGTGAAGTTCCCCGCGACCAGCGGTTGGCAAGCGCCGCCGGCGCAACCGGTCGATGCGCCGCCGACGCCGCCGGTCGAGAAGCGGCCGTTGACGATGCTGGCGGTGCCACCCATCGTGTAGTTCGCGTCGTTGAAGCCGGCGGTCAGACCTGACAGGCCCAGCTGCGCGGTGGTGAAGTTGACGTTGACGGTGCCCCCGGAGACGAGCGTCCCGACGGCGCCGGTGCCCGAATCGGTCGGCCGCGTGCCGCCGACCACCGCGTACGACACCTGGCCGGACGTCGGCAGCGCTGTTGCGGTATTGCCGTAGATGTAGTGCAGATCGCCGCCGTCGTTGTGAACGACCTGATTGCCGAGCGCCTGCGCGATCGTCGAGCCGGCCCCGGACCAGCGGCCCCAGTTGAGCCCGCTGCCCGCGGCGAAGCGCGACGGGATCGAGCCGTCGTTGCCGACGTCGGTCAATGTCGCCGTGCCGAGATCCGCCGCGAGGGAGCCGTTGTGGAACGAGTGCAACGCGCCGGCGACGATGCCGAGCTGCAAGTCGGGATTCGCCGTGGTGTCGAGCTCCAGCGTATAGCGGTCCGATCCGACGACGATCGTCTTTCCGCCGGTGAGCAGTCCGCCACCCAGATCTTCGGTCGCCATGAACGCGAACGCCGGTTGCGGCAGCGCCGGCGGCGGCGCGGTCTCGGGCACCTTGGCAAAGCGCAATTCGGTCGGCGCGGTACGCGCGACGCGCGTGCGGCGCTCGAGCTTGTCGGACAGGAAATCGGGCGGCCCGAGCCAGCGCAGCGGTGCCTGTCCATCCGGCACATAGAAAAACTCGTCGGCGCCGAACTCGCCGCTGCCAAAACCGTTGGCGACGACGACGCCTCCTTCGTAGGCGCCGCCGTACATGCCGGCGCCGACGTCGGCCCCGCGGTTCTTGCATTGGCCGGCCGCGCAGATCTGCACCTGATAGTGCGTGCCGCGTATACCGATCGTCGCCTGCGTCGTCAGCAGCTGATACTGGTCGTGGTTGAGCTTGCCGATCTGCCCGGTCAGCGTCCGGAAGCCGCCGCGCACCAGCCGGAAGACCGCGGCCTCGCTGCCATCCTGCTTGCCGGTGAAATTGAAGCGCTCGATGCGAAACTCGGTTTCGGGCTTGAGCGCAACCAGCGCATCGTCGCTGAAGCGTATCTGGGCATAGCTGTCCGCCCCGGTGACGACGCTGTCGCCGGCGCTGACCATCGCGCCGGCGGCAAGACGCACACGCTCGCCGCCGCGGACGGCGGTGACATCGCCGACCGCCAGCAGGATCTTTCCCGCGTTCTGCGCCAGCACGCCAGTCGCGGCAAGCGCACAGCAGAGCAACAGACCGAGGCGGCACGCGAGCTGGCGACGGCGCGCAATGGCCGTGCTATTTGAATTCATAGCGAACCTTCAGTGCGCCGACGTGGCGCGTGTATTCGTAGAGCTCGAGATTCGAGGTGTTTTTGGCGTACCGGTACTCGCCGCGCACGCTCAGGTTGCGGTTGATGAGGTAGACCGCGCCGACGCTCACGCCGAGGTTGCGGTCGCGCCGCGTGACGTCGAGCAGCGGAATCGGCGCGTCGTAATCGCTTTCGGCGTAGGCGATGCCGGCATTCAGCGCCCAGAAAGCCGATGGCGATACCGTGACGTCGACGCCTGCGCCCCGGATGCGGCGGCCGAGATCGCCGCGGCTTTCGCGATTGTGCTCGTCGCCGTAGAACAGCGTCGCGTTGAGCACCGGCTGCCAGCGGCGCAGCCACACCTGCCGGTAGCTGGCGCTCAAGGCGCTCAGGTCGGCATTGCGGGCCGCATTGTCGCCGTCGTAGCCGATGCGCGCGTATTGCGGCGCAAGCGCGAACGAGGACAGCTCGGAGATCTGCCGGCGCCATTCGAGACCGACGCCGTCGGTCCAGCGGTAGCGCGATCCGTCCAGCGCGATCTCCCCGTGGGCGTAGGCCAGCGCGTACTCGTTGCGATCGGCACGGTAGGAGGCGCCGAGCGCCGCGCCGTAATTGGCCAGGTTGAATTCGGAGGCCGATGCGTAGAACGCGCCGCCGCCGTAGATGCTGCCGTTGACCGTCAATCCGGCGGACACCGGGTGGCGGATCTCGGCGCCGGCCGCCAGCCATCCGAACGCCGATTCCTTGCGCACGCCGAAATCGTCGACGGTGACCGGCCCGAGCACCGGCAAGCCGATATCGGCCTGCGCAACGCCGGCGTTGGCATTGCTGTCATAGCCGCCGCCGACCTCGACGAACGCCGTGCGCCGGCCGCGATAGCGCGCCTCGCGATCGGTCAGCGCCGCGAGATAGCGGTCGATGCCGGCCTGGACCTCGGGGGGCGGCCGGGTCCGGGCCACCGCTTCGAATTCCTCACGCGAGCGGACGTCGTCGCCGGCGTAGAAATAGGCTCGCGCCAGCTCGAGCCGGGCGCGCGCATCGTCGGGAAATTGCAGTACATAACGCTCGAGTGCCAGGACGCCTTCGCCGGAGCGGCCGATGTCGACAGCCGCGACACCGCACCACAGGTCGAATTCCGGCGGACGGTCGGGGGCGTCGATCGATGTTGCGCAATGCCGGGCGTACGCTGCGGCGGAGTCGCCGGCCTCGACTGCGGTGCGCAAGTCGTCGACCGGCGCGGCAACGGCAAGCGCGCAAGCGCTCGCGCCTAGCGCGATGACGACGATCGCTGCATGCCGCAACCGGCTCGAACGCTGCGCGACAGAATCGCCGTCCGAACGCAGTGCCATGCTAGCGAAGCCCCTCCCGAATTTGGCTGGCGGCGATCATAGCATGGCACCGCCCCGCTTTCGCCGTAACGCGCTAGGGGACGACCTGGTCTATGGTGATGCGCAGGCCGGTGGCGCCGGGCTTGACCGGCGCGCTTTTCCCGAACAGATCACCGGGCTGCGCGAGCGCATTGCCGGTGTGCGACAGGCGCGCTTCGACGATGACTTCGTTCGCCGTCGAGAGCTTGGCGCCGGCCATGCTCATCGCATCGTCGAGCGTGAATTCCTTTGGCAATTCGCTGGCCGGGATCCGCATCGCGGCCAGCGGCATCCGTGGTCCGCTCGAGGCGCGCGCGAAGATGAAAACGGTGTCGGTGGGCGCGACTTGTTTTGCCAGCGAGGGGCTCACGGCGACGCGTCCACTGATAGTGCCGGCGTTGCCTGCGCCGGCCGGCGTCGGCGCCCGCGTCGTCTTCACGGCATCCGCCGCGCCACCACCGAGCTCGGCGATCACGGCGGCAACCTGGATTGCGTCATCGGAGCCCGGGGGGAGCTGCGCGGCGAGCCTGCGCCAGTAAGTCAGCGCCTTCGAAGGATCGTGCGCTTCCATTGCGGCTGTCGCGGCAAGCGCGAGCGCCTTTCCATGCTGTGGATCGACGGCCAGCGCGCGCTCGATCAGGGCGAGCGGTTTGCCGGCGAGGTGGCGGCCCTGCATCATCCCCAGCGCGTCGGCGTAGTCGGCGAGCAGATCCGGGTTGTCGGGCGCCAGCGCAAGCGCTTTGGTGTACGCTTCCGCCGCGGCGGGAAACCGACCGAGCGTGTAGTACGAGCGCGCCAGCAGCGCCCAGCCTTCGGCGTTGTCGGGATGCTGCTGCAGCCGTCGCTCCAGCGCGCCGATCATTGCGGCGATTTGCGGATCGCTCATTTCATGCCCGCCGTCGTTCGCCGCGGCGACCGCGGCGGCTCCGGGGTCGCCGAGACGGCCGTAGAGGACGATCGCCAGCACCGGAATCGATACCAGCAGCGCTATGGCCAGCGGCCATGATCGCCCCGGCATCGCGCCGCCGGCCGCCTTCTGCGGCGACGCGCCGATTTCATCGGCGACGCGCCGCGCAAGATCCGACACGACGGCCTCGCGCTCGACGCCGGTGATTACACCCGATGCGAAGTCTTCGTCCGCAGCGCGTTTCTGATCGCGCAGCACCGCGATCGCCGCCGAGTCGGCGTCCGGCACCGCGCTTGCGCGCCGGGTGCGCAGCAGAGGCCAGAGCAGCACGGTCAATGCGCTGAGCAGCAGGCCGGCGGCGAGGAACCAGAAGAGAAGCATCGGCAGAAATTCCGTGGCAGGGCCAGTGCGCGCATTATACGGTCAGCGCGAGCGCCGACCGGCCGTTCTGCACCGCGGACCGCAAGGCGTCGACAGGGGCTTCTGCTATGATCTTTCCCGCGGACGAACGATGAGCAAAGAGATGCCCGATCAGGACATACGCGAGGCCTCGCTCGAATACCATCGGGCGCATCCGCCGGGCAAGATCTCGATCCTGCCGACCAAGCAGCTGACCAACCAGCGGGACCTCGCGCTCGCTTATACGCCGGGCGTCGCCGCCGCCTGTGACGAAATCGTCCGCGATCCGGGCCAGGCGCGAAATCTCACCGCGCGCGGCAACCTGATCGGCGTCATCACCAACGGCACGGCGGTCCTTGGGCTCGGCGCGATCGGTCCTCTCGCCGGCAAGCCGGTGATGGAGGGCAAGTCGGTCCTGTTCAAGAAATTCGCCGGCATCGACTGTTTCGACATCGAAATCGACGAACGCGATCCTGACCGGCTGGTCGACATCATCTGTGCGCTCGAGCCGACGTTCGGCGGCATCAATCTCGAGGACATCAAGGCGCCCGAGTGCTTCTATGTCGAGCGCAAATGCCGCGAGCGCATGCGGATCCCGGTATTCCACGACGACCAGCATGG
>DATNAR010000281.1:0-8363 GCA_035607385.1 Casimicrobiaceae bacterium | reverse complement strand
CTCGGGGCCCGGCGCGTCGTCGTCGCTCAGCTGGTCGCCGATCGACAGGCCCGAATCGACGTCGTAGGCCGCATCGAGCGAAGTGACGTGCTCGTTGTACCCTAAGACCTTGCGCACCTGCTCGACCGGCTTGCCGAGCAGATGCGCGACGTCGTCCATCGTCGGGTCGCGCCCCTGGCCGAGCATGCCGTGCGTCTCCAGGTGGCGCATCGCGCGGAGCACGATGTTGAGCTCCTTGACCACGTGCGCCGGCAGCCGGATCGTGCGCGACTGATTCATGATCGCGCGCTCGATCGATTGGCGTATCCACCAGGTCGCGTAAGTGGTGAAACGAAAGCCGCGCTCCGGATCGAACTTTTCCAGCGCGTGAATCAGACCGAGATTGCCCTCCTCGATCAGATCGGCAAGCGTCAGGCCGCGGTTCAGATAGTGCTTGGCGATGCTGACCACCAGCCGCAGGTTATGCTCGATCATTTTCTGCCGCGCCTCGAAGTCGCCGTCGCGGTTGGCGCGCGCGTACTCGAGCTCCTCGGCCGGCGTCAGCAACGGGCTCTGGCCGATCTCGTTCAGGTAGATCTGGGTGACGTCGTTGAGGAAGTCGGCGCCGACCTCGACGACCGGCATGTCCAGCGGCAAATCGCGTGTCTGGGTATCAGGCTCCGGTGCGGACGGCTCGTCGTCGTCTGCCGCCGAATGCGCTCTCATGCTTGGCCGACTCGCCGCTACGCCGGCGGCAGGAACTTGGCCGGATCGACCGGCTTGCCGAAGCGCCGGATCTCGAAGTGCAGCTTGACCTGGTCGGCATCGCTGTCGCCCATTTCGGCGATCTTCTGACCCCTCGCGACCTGCTGCCCTTCCTTGACCAGGATTTCGCGGTTGTGCGCGTAGGCCGACAGAAACGTATTGTTGTGCTTGATGATGATCAGCTTGCCGTAGCCGCGCAAGCCATTGCCGGCGTAGACGACCTTGCCGGGACCGCTGGCCAGCACCGGCTGGCCCGATTTGCCGGCGATATCGATGCCCTTCAGGTTCGCCGTCTCGGAGAAACCGGAAATGACTTTGCCTGCCGCGGGCCAAGCCCAATCGATGTTGCCGCCGTCGATTTCGGGCACGCGCGGCGATTCGATGCGCGCCGGCGCCGCCGCGACGCTGCCCGGTGCCGTCGCCGCAGAAGCATTGGCGGGTGGCGCGGCCGCGGACGGCGCGACGATCGGTGGCGCAACCGGCGCGGGGGGCGGCGTCGCGCTGCTCTGCTGCATCTGCGCCAGCGCCTGCTCCGAATAGGGCAGCTTCACTGCCTTCGGCTCGCTCTTGTACGCCGCGGTGTTGCCGCGGCCGGAAGGCGCCGCTCCGGTGAACGGTACGATCCGCGTTTCGCTGCCGACCGGGGCGATCGGCGGCGCGGCCGGAAGCGGCGTCGTCACGGCGGCTCCGGGAGCCGGCGACGCGGCGGCGGTGGCAACGGCTTCACCCGGCGGCGCCAGCACGAGGACGCGGCCGACGCGGATGACGTTGACGTTCTCGATGTTGTTCCACGCGGCGAGCTCGCGGTAATCGAGGCCGTTGTCGAGCGCGATCTGGTAGAGCGTCTCCCCGCGCTTGACGACATGCGTCGGCGGCGGCGGAGCTTCCGGCGGCGGTGCTGGCGCCGCGGGCGGCGCGCCCTCGATCGTCTCGGGCGGCGGCGCGGCGCGTTCGCTGACCGGCGCCGGCGGCCGGGTCATGCACGATACGACCAGCAGCGCGGCGGCGATCGGCGCAAGCGCGCGGCATGAATGCGCGAAACTGAAAGGAGTCATGCGAGTCCGGGAAGCAATGGTACGAATCTTACCGCGTCGAAGCTTTGCTCGCGGATGCCGGCCGGCGCCTTATCGATAACCGTCAGTCGCTGCACGCCTCGCCCGTCGTCGTCGTGGCTGGCGAGCGGCAGCACCATGCGGCCGCCCACTTTCAGGTAGCGCAGCAATGCGGTCGGGACCTGGGTTGCCGCGGCAGTGACGATAATGCCGTCGACTTCGAGTTCCTCGCCCAGGTCCGTCGAGCCGTCGCCATGCTTGATCCGCACGTTGTTCAGCTTCAGCGCGCGCAGGTTCTGCCGTGCCTTGGCGACCAGCGAGCCGATGCGCTCGACCGTGTAAACCTCGTCGGCAAGCCGCGACAGCACCGCCGTCTGGTAGCCGCAGCCGGTCCCTATCTCGAGCACGCGATGCAAGGCGCCGCCGGCCCGCAAGAGCTCGGTCATGCGGGCGACGACGTACGGCTGCGAAATCGTCTGTCCGGCGCCGATCGGCAGCGGACTGTCGTCGTAGGCACGGATCGCCAGCGCCTCCTCGACGAAGATGTGGCGCGGTACCGCGGCGATGGCCGAAATCACCGCTTCGTCACGGATGCCCTGCTCGCGCAGGCGCTCGATCATCCGCGTGCGCGTGCGCGCCGACGTCATGCCTATGCCGCCGAATTTTTCCACGCCCGCGCTCATCCGCTGGTTGGTCCGGGACGCGCCGCGGCCGGACTCGAACACGATCCGCGACGGTGCGGCATCATGCTTCGATCCATTCGGCGATGCGCGGCATTTCGGTATGGTTGGTGAGGTCGATCTGCAGCGGCGTCACCGAAACGAACCCCAGTCCGACCGCGTGAAAATCGGTGCCTTCGCCGGCATCGGCGGCGGCGCCCGCCGCGCCGACCCAGTAGCAGGTCTCGCCGCGCGGTGTCTCGGTCTTCACCACCGATTCCGCCTTGTGCCGCTTGCCCAGGCGCGTGACGCGCACGCCCTTGATGTCGGCGGGCGGCACGTCGGGCACGTTGACATTGAGCAGCCACGCGCCCGAGGGCTTGCGGCGATGACGCGAGATCAGATCGGCGACGACCTTGGCCGCGGTCTCGAAATGGTGGCCCGTCTTGCTGGTCAGCGACACCGCGATCGACGGAATGCCAAGCAGGTAGCCCTCGGTTGCGGCGGCGACGGTGCCCGAGTAGATCGTGTCGTCGCCCATGTTGGCGCCGTGATTGATGCCCGAGATCACCATGTCCGGCAGCTCGTCGAGCAGTCCGGTCACGGCGAGGTGAACGCAATCGGTCGGCGTCCCGTTGACGAACAGGAAACCGCTCGGCGCGCGGCGCACCGTCAGCGGCCGGTCGAGCGTCAGCGAGTTGGACGCGCCGCTGCGGTCGCGCTCTGGCGCGACGACCGTAATGTCGGCGTACGGGGCGAGATCCGCGGCGAGGCGCTCCAGTCCCGGGGCGAAGTAGCCGTCGTCGTTGCTGAGCAGGATGCGCATCGCGTGGGTGGCGGATTCGCGCCGGTCGATTCAAGCGCCGGCACGCTGCGGCCATTATATGCGATGGCTGCACGGAATTACGCGAGCGGCGGAAGCCTCTCGCCGACGCGCGGTCAGCTTGTCGCGCGAAGCACCGGCGTCACTGCGCTTTGCGTTCGGGCGGGCGCTTGCTCTTGCATCCGGACTTGCGTTGGCATTTGCGTCCGGTCTGCGTTCGCGCTGGTCCTCGCGCTGATCCTATTTGGCCGGCCAGTTGCGCGCGAACACCGCAGCCACTTTCGGATGCGTTTCGACCTTGGTGAGCGCCGCGTGGAACGGTGGCCGATGCTGGGCGAGGTGCGCGCGCGAACCCGACCACTTGGTCACGACGGCCGCATAGAGATCCAGCGCACCGATGTCGTTGCCGGTGAGGAAGGGGCGCGCCGGAAACATGTCGGCGAAGATTTCCCAGTGCCGGTGCAGGCGCGCTTTGGTGCCGGCGCGAAGGTGGTCTCTGGCGGAGTCGTCGATGTCCTGGTAGAAGCGCTCGGGAAAATCGAGGATGGTGATCGCCGAATAGCAGTTGGCGGCGATGAACACCAGTCCGCGGATCGCTTGCGCGCGCGCCGACTCGTCGCGCGGCAGCAGGCCGGCGGCGGGATGCGCGGCGTCGAGATGGATCAGGATCGCCGCACTCTCGGACAGGGCGCTGCCGTCGGACAGCGCCAGCGTCGGGATCTGGCCGATCGGGTTGATCTTGAGCAGATCGCGAAAGGCGTCGTTGGTCTCCCACGACGCCGTTTCGACCATGCGATACGGCGCGCCCGCCATCGTCAGCGCCGCCTCGATCGTCGCCGACCCGGAACCTTTCTTGCCGTACAGCGTATACATGCGTCCCCCTTTTTTCTTCGAGCCCGGATCGGCGACTGCGCGCTCGGCGCGAAGTCATCGGCAGGATCGCCCGGGTTCGCGACCGGCCGAAGACCGGAACGCCATTATCGATGCGCTCTGTTCTCCTGTGCGCGGGCTTAAGCGTTCTGCCCGGACGCCATCATCTTTTCCATCCGCTTCTGCATGTCGGACACCGAGACGTCTTCCTTGTGGGTCGCGATCGTCCACATCAGTCCGAACGGATCGGTCAAGGTACCGCTGCGGTCGCCGTAGAACTGATCCTTCACCGGATTCTTGACCTTGCCCCCCGCGGCGATCGCCTGCGCAAAACTCTTGTCGACATCGGCCACGTAAAACATCAGGCTGACCGGCGACCCACCGTAAGACTGTACGCTGCGATGGCCCATTTCGGGCGACTCGTCGGCAAGCATAATATTCCCGCCGGCGATCTTGAGCTCGGCGTGGCCGATCTTGCCGTCCGGGCCGGGGAAACGCATCAGCTCGGTCGCGCCGAAGGCCTTCTTGTAGTAGTCGATCGCGGCGGCCGCATCGCGAATGATGAGGTAGGAGGTAACGCCGGCGTAGCCGGCGGGAATGGGCTGGACCATGAAAAATCTCCTCGAATGTTCAATGGGGATCCGGCGAGCGCCGGAACCGATCTGCTGCCTGGTTACTACTTCAACGCGCCGGTGCGCAACAGCCCCACCGCGACGCCCTCGATCGCCAATTCCGTGTGGGCCGGATTTACGACAATCGCTTCGAACTCCGAGTTCTCCGGCTGCAGCACGATTTCGCGGCCGCGTCGCCTCAGGCGCTTGACGGTCACCTCGTCGCCGGCGGCGCCGGACAGGCGGGCCACGACGATCTGCCCCGAACGCGCGTCGGCGGTCCGATGCACGACCAGCAAGTCGCCATCGAGGATGCCGGCATCCTTCATGCTCATGCCGCGTACGCGAAGCAGATAGTCGGCCCGCGGCGAGAAAAGCGCGGCATCGACGCGGTAGCGCGCCTCGACGTTTTCCGCGGCCAGGACCGGCTGCCCGGCGGCGACTCTTCCGACCAGGGGCAATGTGCCCTGCAGCGGGACCCCGGGGATTTCCTTCAGACGCAGCCCGCGCGACGCGCCCGGCACCAGTTCGAGCGCGCCCTTCTTGGCCAGCGCCTGCAGATGATCTTCGGCGGAGCTGGCGGTGGAAAATCCCAGGCCCGCCGCGATCTCCGCCCGCGTCGGCGGCATGCCTCTCGACTCGATGAAGCTGCGGATCCAGTCGAGAATCTGCTGCTGGCGAGCGGTAAGGCGAGACACGGGCGCGGGTGGACGGCGACGCAGGTTGGCAAGCGGTCGGGGCGGCATGGCGATACCGTATGTATAGTCGGTACCGTGATTATAAACGGGTAACGGCCGCCGTCAAGCGGCAGCGGCCGGCCCGATGTCGCGTCGATTTGCCGGTGCTATTCTTGTTTCGTTCGGCGCCGTGCACGCCGATGCCTGGAAGGATGCGATGGCCGCTTGGTCCGCTGTTCGACTTCTGCCGGTCGCTGTGGCAACGGTCGCCCTGTTCGCCGGCGGCGCTGTGGCGATCGCCGACGATGCTGCGTCGTCGCCGACGTTGAACAGCCACAAGCGCGGCAATATGCGCGGGGCGCTCCCGTATGACCGGTCCTATGCGCAGCTCAGCCCGGAGCAAAAAGCCGTGCTGCGGGCGGAATACGACAGCGTCGGCCCGAACGATGAACCGCCCTACCCCAAGTATGGATTGAGCGAGGTTGCCGACGCCGTGGCGCGGATGCCGGTGCGCGCGCCGATCGATGGCGAGGTGGTCCTCACCGTTCGCGTCGATGAGCGCGGTGACGCCAAATCGGTGTCCATTTACAAGAGTCCCGACGGCAGGCTTTCCAACGTGATCGCAGCGACGTTGACGCGAACCAAGTTCAAGCCGGGTTTGTGCGAGGGCCGGCCGTGCGCGATGGACTACGTGTTCAGGTTCCATTTCAAATTCAGCGGCTGACCTCCCGACGAATCGCGCGATGTTCAGGATGGGCGTGGCCGCACCCTCGATCGCACCGGCAAAGGACCTGACGCCTTGCATCGTCCCCTGGCTCGCCTTTCTGCTGCTTGCCGGATGCGGCGGCGGTGGATCGGGTGGAAGCGCTGCACCCCCCGCCCCCACCTTTACCGATGCGGTGCTCTACTCTTCCGCAGCCACGGCTTCGCTGCCCGGCGCCGCGGAAATCAGCGCGGTCACGCATCACCAGCTGACGCTCAACGGCGCGACGCTCCATTACACGGCCACCGCCGGGCATCTGACGGCCCGCGGCCTGACCAGCAACGCAACGGAAGCCACTTTTTTCTACGTCGCCTATACGCTCGACGGCGCGAACGCCGCGACGCGGCCGGTAACCTTTTTCTACAACGGTGGCCCCGGTTCGTCGACGGTCTGGCTGCACCTCGGCTCGTACGGCCCCAAGCGATTGGTGACGGGCGATCCGGCGACGACCGCGCCGACGCCATTCCCACTGGTCGATAACGCCGAGAGCCTGATCGACGTCAGCGATCTGGTATTCGTCGACGCCGTGGGCACCGGGTTATCCGAAGCGATCGCGCCCAATGTCAATCTGAACTTCTGGGGCGTCGACGCCGACGCCGCGGTGTTCCGCGATTTTGTCATCCGCTATGTTGCCGCCAACAATCGGATGACCTCACCCAAGTTCCTGTTCGGCGAATCCTACGGCACCACGCGCAGCGCGGTGCTGGCGGACCTGCTGGAAAGCGCCGGCGTCGAACTCGCCGGTGTCATCCTGCAATCGTCGGTGCTCGACTACAACGTCGCGTGCGGCGTAATCGCTCCGATCGTCAGTTGCGCCGGTTACCTGCCCTCGTACGGCGCCGTCGGCGCCTGGTACAACCTCGACAACCCGAACCCCGCCACGGCGGAGTTGCCGGCGTTCGTCGCCCAGATGCGCACGCTCGCCGCGAATCAGTACGATCCGGCGGTCACCGCCTTTCTGACGACGGGAGCCGCGCCTGCGGCCGGCTTGCTTTCGCAACTGGCGAACACGACCGGCATGCCGGTTGCCGGCTGGCAGACGCATTTCAATCTCGATCCCGGCTTCTATCACGCCAACCTGATCCCCGGAACGCTGATCGGGCTCTACGACGCACGCGTGTCGGCGCCGATCGGGAGTCCGCTGGCGATCGAGGGCGATCCGTCGAGCACGTTTCTCAATGCCTCGTTCGCGTCCGCCATCACGACGTATTTGAATGCCGATCTGCAATACACCAACCCATCGAGCTACGTGCTGGTCAGCAACGCGATCCAGGCCTGGGCCTTTACCCACGACGGGCGTCCGCTGCCCGACACCATTCCGGACCTGGCCGCGGCGCTGGCGCAGAATCCGCAGCTCAAGGTGCTGTCGGTCAACGGCTACCACGATCTGGTGACGCCGTTCTTCCAGACCGAACGCGATCTGGCGCGGCTGGGTCCAATGGCCAACGTGCAGCTGCGCTTCTACCTCGGTGGACACATGACTTATCTCGACGACGGATCCCGCGCGCTGGCAAAAGTCGATCTGGCGCAGTTCTACCAGGGCGCGACGGCGGCGCCATGAGACTGCGCCCCGAGGGCGTCTCGGTGCCCGCCGGCTCTGGCGCCGGGCGGCCGTCGCGCCCCAAGCTCGCGCTGGCCGGCGCCGCGCTGGCCCTCGTGATGGGCGTGGCCGCATCCGTGTCCGCAGCGACGGCTCAGTCGCCGCCCGCGACGATCGAGACGACCATACGCGATCCGTGGGTGCCACCGGAGCTGCGCACACCACCGCCGACGCCGGCGCCGCAAGGTGCCGCCTTGCGCACGCAGGTCGAGCGCAAGCTCAAGGCGGGATTCGACGCGGCGGATGTCGGCCGCAGCGGAACCGTGACGCGCGACCAGGCGCGCGCCGCGGGACTCGGCTACGTCGTCAAGCACTTCGACGACATCGACCGCCAGCGCGCAGGCGCCGTCAGCTTCGATGACGTCAAGCGGTTCCTGCGAGGGCGAGGCGCGCAACTCGACTGAGGTGACAGCGCGGTCTGTCGCTCGACGACCCGGCGCGAAAATCATCCCGGCGCGCGCAATCTCTGCGCGGCCAGCGCGTATCCGCCCGCGGCACCGTCGATGAAATGGACGTGGTTGCTTTCGGTGATCGAGGGCACGATGCAGGTCATGATCGCGGCCG
>DATNAR010000279.1:0-9201 GCA_035607385.1 Casimicrobiaceae bacterium | reverse complement strand
CCGCCGCCGACATTCGGCGGCGTTTCCAGCAGCAATGCGCGCAGCACGTCGGCCACGCGCTCGAGCATCGCGTAGTACGCCGGCAGCGCGGCCGCGTCCTTGTGCGAAAAGCGCGCCACCTCGGCCTGCGTGCCGCCGCGGCCGTCGGCCGAAGCGCCGCCCACCTTGAGGTAGGCGCCGTCCGGCAGCGGCAGGAAGTTCGCCATCGGCCGCTCGACGATCTTGAGCCCGTGCTCCTTCAGGCACAGCTCGTGCATCACTTTCGGATGCAGCAGGCTGACCGTATAGCTCGCTGTCGAGTTGCGGAACCCGGGATGGAATTCCTCGGTCACCGCGGCGCCGCCGACGATGCCGCGCCGCTCGAACACGGCAACCTTCAGCCCGGAACCCGCCAGATAGCAGGCGCAGACGAGGCCGTTGTGCCCGCCACCGATGATCACCGCATCGTAGCGGTCCTTAAGACGCGGGGGGGCCGCGCTCGCGGCGGCTTCGTGCCCGGGCTGCGCGTTCACGGGCAGCGCGGATCAGCCGCAGCGCGACCCGGCGTGACCGCCAGGCGGGCGCGCGCGCGGACGGCGTTCACTCCTCGCCCATGCCGGGAACGACGGTCGAGAATCCGCAGTCGACGTAAGTGATCTCGCCGGTGACGGCGCTGGCGAGATCGGATAGAAGAAATGCGGCGACGTTGCCCACTTCCTCGATCGTGACATTGCGCCGCAGCGGCGCGGTCTTCGCGACATAATGGAGAATGCCGGAGAAGCCGCCGATGCCCGCCGCCGCGAGCGTCTTGATCGGTCCCGCCGATATGGCGTTGACCCGGATGCCTTCCGGGCCCAGGCACTGCGCGAGGTAGCGCACGTTGGCCTCGAGGCTCGCCTTGGCCAAGCCCATCACGTTGTAGTTCGGCATCGCCCGCAGCGCCCCGAGATAGGTCAGCGTCAACAGCGCCCCGTGCCTGCCCTGCATCAGCGGCCGGGCACCCTTGGCCAGCGCGGCAAAGCTGTAAGAGCTCACGTCGTGCGCGATGGCGAATGCCTGGCGCGATATGGCGTTGAGGAAGTCGCCGGTCAGCGCCTCGCGCGGCGCGAATGCGATCGAATGCAACAGTCCGTCGAGGCCGCCCCATTCGCGCTCGACCCCGGCGAACAGCGCAGCGATCTGGTCGTCGTGCGTCACGTCGCAGGGCAGCACCGGGGAGCTGCCGAAATCGGCCGCCAGCTTGACTACGCGGTCCTTCAGATCCTCGTTGACGTAAGTGAACGCGAGTAGCGCGCCCTCGCGCTTGCAGGCGTGCGCGATGCCGTAGGCGATCGAGCGGCTGGACAGCAGGCCGGTGATCAGGATTTTCTTGCCGGCGAGAAATCCCATGGCGGTCCTTGTCGATGGCTCGGTTGCCGTCGCGGCGACTGCCGCCGGTTCACCGCTACTCGCCGTAACGCTCGATGACGCCGCAGGCGAGCCAGTCGTTGATCACGCCAAATTCGGGTTTGGGATCGGGATCCAGCTTGCCATGAACGACCACCGAATGCCCGATGACGTCGTTCGCCGCTCCGGTTCCCACCGACAGGCCCGCCACCTGGGCTTCGAGTGTCGCGTTTTCTTCATGCCGCACGACGATGTTCGGCAATTCTCCCGAGCGTCGCGCGCCGGGCGAGGCGCCCCTGGCATTCCAGACCGGTCCGGCGCTGGCCGCGTTCGGCGAGCTGCAGTTGCCTGTCTCGTGAATGTAAAGACTGTGCGGCCCGCCGGCGAGGTTGAACACCTGCACCAGAAGCGCAACCTTGTCACCGCGCTGGGTGAATAAGACGGTACCGGTGGTGCCGCTGCCGTTCTTGGATACCAGCTTGGCGACCGCCTGATTGCCGGTCGAGGGAACGATCTCGCTCATCTTCGGCAGATTGACGGTGCCGCAAGCCGCGAGGATCAGAACCGCCAGCGATGCCGCGGCCGTGCGCGACGACAGAAGCGAAAACGAATTCCCCATCAAGACTTGCGGATTACGCCGCAGGCGACGCGGGCGCCGGAATTGCCGGTCGGCTGCGTCGTGTAATCGTCGGCGTCCTTGTGCACTATCACCGCCTTGTCGACGATGTCGGTGACGCCGCCGCCGACGCTCATCGGCGTAAGGTCGCCCTGGAAACTGGCGTTGCCCGACGCATCGGCAACGAGCGCCGGCATGTCACCGGCGTGATGCTCGGGCGACGCCGGATTGCCGTGCGGCTTGTTGGTCGGGTTGAAGTGGCCGCCTGCGCTCGCCGCATCGGCCGCGCTGCAGTCTCCCTTTTCGTGCACGTGGAAGCCATGTGCGCCCGGCGCGAGGCCCGACAGCTTGGCGTTGACCGTTACCTTGTCGCCTTTTTGCGTGAACGTCACGGTTCCCGCCGTGGTGTTGCCGGCCGTCGGCGCGAGCGTCGCCGTCGCGGTCTGGGCCTCGGCAGACGCGGCCGCAAGGCATGCTGTCAGAAAGGCTCCAAGCAGCGGCACACCCGTCGTAAACCTCATGTTTTCTCCTTCTGGATTCGCGGGCTCCATCGTCAGCAGCGCCGCGGCGTAGCTGCGGGCATCATAAGCGAACCTGTGCGCCTTGCCAAACGTGCGCGCGGCACAGCGATCCCAATCGGCCGGCTTGCGTTAAACTGTGCATCACGCGTCGCCGAAGAAGCGCGCAGCGAGCCCCCTGCCGCACCGATGGAGCGCGATGGGGGAAAACGACGATCGCATTTCGACAACCCGTCCGGCGGGATCGGCAGCGAATTCGCGGCTTGTTTCATTTCACGAGGAGGTCTCGATGCTGGTAAGAAAATTTTCCCTGGCCGCGCTGGCCATGCTCGTTCCCGTAGCGGCGGGCGCGGCGACACGCTGCGATGCGGTCCTCGCGGCTTTCGGCAAGAGTCTCGTCGGCGCTACCTGCTTCGAAAAGGGCGATCTCACCACCAACGGCGACACGACGGACGTCAATCCGACGACGCCGCCGGACAATTCCATCCCCGGACTACCCGTGGGCGCCTACCGGCCGCGCACGGATCGGTTGGTGCTGGTCAATCCTCCGAGCGACGTCACTGCGATCACGACCGCGGTGCCCGGCTTGCAGATCTCGGGATGGTTCGCGTCCGATCCGGCGCACGAGGCCCGCTTCCTGCTGCGGCTCCCCAACAACTGGAACGGCAAGCTCGTGGTCGCCGGGACCCCGTCGCAGCGCAGCGAGTTTTCCAGCGACTATGCGTGGAGCGATTACGTCGTCCAGAAGGGCTACGCGTACGCCTCGCAGAACAAGGGCGTGTACGGTTTTTATTTCGTAGCGGCTCCCACTCCTCCGGCCATCGTTCCGTCGGATCCACTGGCGTGCCGGTACAACCCCACGACGGCCGCCAACCTGTGGCTTCATTTCTACGATGACGATCCGGGCAAGCCATTCACCCAGTGGGCACAGTACATGGTCGATACCGCGAAACTCGCGCGGACGGGCACGGAGGCGCTCTACGGCAGCGACCCGAGGTTCACGTACGCGGTCGGTACGTCGAACGGCGGCTACCAGGTGCGCCGCGCGGTCGAGATAGCGCCACAACTCTTCGACGGCGGCGTGGACTGGGAAGGCACCTACGTCGAGGCCGACGCCCCCAATCTGCTGACCGATCTGCCGCCGGCCGTACTCAATTATCCCGATTACGCGACGTCCGGATTCAGCGCCAGCAGCACGGCGGCGAAGAACATCGAGCTCGCCGGCTATCCTCCGGACATCGTCGGGGCGGCGACAACGCTGTGGCGCCTGCACTACGAGAATTACTGGGAGCTCACCGCCTGCCAGTGGCAGAAGCGGCTCGATCCGACCTACAACACCTATGGCAGCGACCTGAGCGGGCTGGCGACGTACAACTACATCGCTCGGCTTTCGGTGCCCAACGTCGACGTCGGCGCGCAGCTCGATGCTTTCGCGACCACCGGGCTGATCCAGAAACCGCTGATCACTGTGGCGGGCACCGAGGATTCGCTGCTGCCGATCGATCATCACGCGCGCGCCTACGCGCGTGCCGTCGCGGCGAGCCTGGCGGCGCAGCCGGGTTACCCGCACCGGCCGCAGCCGGCATATCGTCTGTACGAAGTACAGAACGGCAACCACATCGAGAGCTACAAGAATTTCTTTCCAGCGCTCGAGTACATCCTGCCGCACGCGCAAACGGCCTTCGATCTTCTCGTCGGCAATGTCGAGCACGGGTCGGCGCTCCCGCCCGACCAGTGCATCCCGCGCGGCGGTGCTATCGCCGCCGGGCCGGCAGAGCCCGGGCATTGCGCGGCGCTGTTCGTACCCTGAAGAAGCGCCGGCCCGATGACGGCGCGCTGCGCCGAAGCGGGTAGAATGACGCGGCCGCCCAAAAGGGGCGGCCGTTTCTTTTGACGAGCCGTCCGGTCCCGCCATGTCGTCGATGACCCCGCAGGAAATCGTACACGAACTGAACAAGCACATCGTCGGTCAGGACGCGGCAAAGCGCGCCGTCGCGATCGCGCTGCGCAATCGCTGGCGGCGCCAGCAAGTCGCCGATCCGCTCCGGCAGGAGATCACGCCGAAGAACATCCTGATGATCGGACCGACCGGCGTCGGCAAGACCGAGATCGCACGCCGGCTGGCCAAGCTCGCCGATGCGCCGTTCATCAAGGTCGAGGCAACCAAGTTCACCGAAGTCGGCTATGTGGGCCGCGACGTCGACACCATCATCCGCGATCTCGCCGAGACGGCGATCAAGCAGACACGCGAGTCGGAAGCGCGCAAGGTTCGCCATCGCGCCGCCGACGCGGCCGAGGAGCGCGTGCTCGACGCGCTGCTGCCGCCGGCGCGCGAAGTGAACTTCGAAGACATGCAGCCGACCGATTCGGCCGCGCGCCAGAAGTTCCGCAAGATGCTGCGCGAAGGCAAGCTCGACGACAAGGAGGTGGAGGTCGAGCTCGCGGCGTCGCCGACGCAGATGGAGATCCTCGCGCCGCCGGGCATGGAAGACCTGACCAGCCAGATCCAGGGCATGTTCCAGCAGATGTCGGGCGGCAAGCGCAAGCTCAAGAAAATGCATGTCGGCGAGGCGTTGAAGGCGCTGATCGATGAGGAAGCCGGCAAGCTCATCAACGACGACGAGCTCAAGACCAAGGCGCTCAGCAACGTCGAGCAGAACGGCATCGTCTTCCTCGACGAGATCGACAAGATCGCCAGCCGCCAGGAGATGCAGGGCGCCGACGTCTCGCGCCAGGGCGTGCAGCGCGACTTGTTGCCCCTGGTCGAGGGCACGACCGTCGCGACCAAATACGGGATGATCAAGACCGACCACATCCTGTTCATCGCCAGCGGCGCATTCCACCTGTCGAAGCCGTCTGACCTGATTCCGGAGCTGCAGGGACGTTTTCCGATCCGCGTCGAGCTCGCATCATTGTCGGTCGACGATTTCGAGCAGATCCTCACCGCGACCGATGCCTGCCTGACGCGACAGTACCAGGCGCTGCTCGCCACCGAGCACGTCGACCTCGATTTCCAGCCGGACGGCATCCGCCGGCTCGCCGAAATCGCCTACGCGGTCAACGAAAAACAGGAGAACATCGGCGCGCGGCGGCTGTACACGGTGATGGAGCGACTGCTCGACGAGGTGTCGTTCAGCGCCGCCAAGCTCGACGGCCGCACGATCGTCATCGACGCCGCCTACGTCGACGAGCGCCTCGCCGGGATCGTCAAGGACGACAACCTGTCGCAATACATCCTTTGATGCGTCATGGTCGAGCGCATCCTCGGCATCATCCTGCCGGTATTCAGCGTCATCCTGCTGGGCTACGTTTACGCCCGCCGCGCCAATCCGGACATGACATGGGTCAACCGGATCAACATGAACGTGCTGGCGCCGGCGCTGATCTTCAGCGCGCTGGCGAGCAAGGACTTCGATCTCGTCGCCAACCGCGTGCTGATCGTCGGCGCCATCGGCGTGGTGCTCGGCTCGGGCCTGCTCGCGTGGCCGTTCGCGCGGCTGCTGCACGAGGACCCGCGCACCTTCGTGCCGCCGATGATGTTCAACAACTGCGGCAACATGGGCCTGCCGCTGGCGGTGCTGGCGTTCGGCCAGCCGGGGCTCTCCGCGATGGTCGCGCTGTTCACGATCTCGAACCTGCTTCACTTCACGCTGGGCGTGCACATCGTCAACCGCCACGCGGCATTCTGGCCGATCTTCCGGAATCCGATGGTGATCGCGACCTTCGTCGGCTTCGCCTTCGCGCTCGTTCACCCGGCGGCGCCCGAGTGGCTGATGCTTGCCATCCGCATGACCGGCGACGCCATGATCCCGCTGATGCTGATCTCGCTCGGCGTGCGCATGGCCACCGTCAGCTGGGGCGGCTGGAACCTCGGCGTCATCGGCGCGCTGGTGTGTCCATTGACGGGGATCGCGATGGCCGCGCTGCTCTCGCCGGCGCTGGGCCTCGACGCGACGCAGGCGGGCTTGCTGATCCTGTTCGGCTGCCTGCCGCCCGCAGTGCTCAACTTCATGGTCGCCGAGCAATACCACCAGGAGCCGGGCAAGGTGGCTTCGATCGTGCTGATCGGCAATGCCGCGTCGATCGTATTCGTGCCGATCGCGCTGTCGCTGGCGCTGCGTCAGTAAGTCGCTCGCCCCCCGGAGAGATCGAACACTGCGCCGGTCGCGAACGAGCAGTCTTCCGAGCAAAGCCAGGCGATCTGCGCGGCGATCTCCTCGACGGTGCCGAAGCGCCGCATCGGAATACGCGCGACGATCTCCTTCTCGCGCTCGGGCGAAATGCCCAGGGTCATCGGCGTCGCCACGATCGCGGGGGTCACCGTGTTGACGGGAATCCCCGACTCCGCGAGCTCCTTGCCCAGCGTCTTGGTGAGCGAGACGATCCCCGCCTTCGATGCCGCGTAGGCCGCAGCGCGCGGCATGCCCTCCTTGGCCTGTATCGACGACACGTTGACGATATGACCGCGCTGGCCGGTCTTCGGATCGGGCGTGTTGGCGAGCATCAGCGGCACGATCACGCGGCAGCAGATGAAGGTTCCCGTCAGGTTGACGTCGAGCACGCGGCGGAAATCCTCGGTGCTGTGCTCCCAGGTATTCGACACCGGTCCGAGGATTCCGGCATTGTTGATCAGGAAATCGATGCGGTCGAAACGCTTCAGCACCGCCTTGGCCGCGGCGGTGACGGCAGCTTCGTCGGTCGTGTCGACCGGCTGGCCGAGCGCGCGCTCGCCCAGCAGCTGCGCTGCCGCGGCGACGCCGGCAGCGTCGTGGTCCCACAGCGCGACCGATGCGCCGGATGCGTGCAGCCGGGCCGCAATCGCGCGCCCGAAGCCGCCCGCGCCTCCGGTGATGACGGCCGTGCGGCCGGTGAAATCGTAACTGACCATGGAGCCACCGCCAGCGATGTGGTGCGCGATCGGTCAAGACGGCGGGACGCCGGGTTGACAGGCGCTCTGCGCACAATTATACGATGGGAGGCGCCGCGCCCTCGCGGCGCAAGCGCAGGATTCAAGCGAAAGATTTCCCGATGGACGCACAGACGATCGAAGCCGCCGCGCAGCATCTGATGGCGGCAAGGACAGCGCGGCGGCCCGGCGCGCGGCTGCCGGCGCCATGCCGGCCCGCGGACGCGGAAGCAGGCCTGGCGATACAGCGTCGCGTCGGTGAAATGCTCGATCTGCCCATCGGCGGCTGGAAGTGCTCGGTCCCGTCGCCGGAGCGAAAAGTCGTGGCAGCGCCGATTTTCGCGCCGACGATCGTCAGCGTGGCGCCATGTCCGATCGTGCCGATTGCCGGCAAGGCGCGCGTCGAGCCGGAGATAGCCTTCGTCCTCGGGCGCGATCTGCCGGCGCGCGCAACACCCTATGACGAAGCCGATGTGCGGGCGGCGATCGGCGAGGTAAGGCTGGTTCTCGAGCTGATGGGACCGCGTTACGCGGATCCGGAGGCGGTCACGTTTCCCGAGCTCCTCGCCGACAGCATCGCCAACCAGGGACTGTTCGTCGGGCCGGTGCTGTCGACTGCGGTCGGACCTCCGCTCGATGCCTTTGCGATCGTCATCGACGGGGCCGACGGAACGCTGATAACCCGCGAGGGCAGGCATCCTGACGGACATCCGCTGCGGCCGCTGTACTGGCTGGCGAATTTTCTCGCTGCCGGCGGCTACGGCGAAGGCGTGGCGCTGAAGGCGGGTCAGATCGTCACCACCGGCTCGTATTGCGGCGTCGTCGACGTTCCGCTGGAGACCGCGCTGGTCGTGCGCTACGGTGACCTGGGCACGCTCGATGTCCAGTTCTCCGCGGCGGGATAATTCATGAGCCTGGCCGGGTCTGGCGCGGTTTGCATCTGGCACGATCTGACGCCGGAGGCGACCGACGAGTTCTATCAGTGGCACAACCGGGAGCACATGCCCGAGCGCGTCGGCATACCCGGATTCCTGCGCGGCCGGCGCTATATCGCGGTCGCCGGCTCACCGACGTACTTCAACCTGTACGAGGCCGACAGCACCGAAGTGCTCGGCGGCAACGAATATCTCGACCGGCTGAATGCGCCGACCGAATGGACGCGCCGGGTTGTGCCATCCTTTCGCCGCGTCTCGCGTTCGATCTGCCGCGTCGTCTACAGCGAAGGCGTCGGCCAGGGTGGATTCATGCTGACGCAGCGTTTCGAGGTCGCCGCGGCGGAACGCCCCGGCGCGCTCGAGACGATGCGGTCCCGCCTGCTCCCGCCGCTCGCCGAACGCAAGGGCATCGCCGGAGTGCACCTGTGCGTCGCGGACGAAGCGATCAGCCGCATCGAGACCGCGGAAAAAAAAGCGCGAGCCGATGCGACCGCGGTGCCTGGTTGCATCGTCCTGATCGAAGGCACGTCGGAAGAAGACGTCCGCACTGCCGGCGAATTGCTGGCGGCCGAGGTGCGCACCCTTCTCGGTGGATCCGCTCCTTCGATAGACACGTCGATCTACCAGCTGCAGCACGCCCGTTCGAAAGCGCCGTAGGCGGCGCATCGGCGCAGGTCGCGCGGCCGTGCCCGCGGCGCGAGCATCGGTCCCTTACAGCGTCGTATTGACCGCGCCGCCGTCGATCAACAGATTCTGCCCGACGATGAAGCCGGCGTCGGCGCTGCACAGGAAAGCGCAGGCGCGGCCGAATTCGTCCGGGGTGCCGAATCGTCCTGCGGGAATCTCCGCCATTCGCGCGCT
>DATNAR010000273.1:0-4695 GCA_035607385.1 Casimicrobiaceae bacterium | reverse complement strand
GGTTCGGCCCAAAACTGGCTGGGCAGCAGGAATTCGGCGCTCGGCTGCCTGATGATCGTCGCTGTCTGGAAGGAAGCCGGCTTTTTCATGATCTTCTACCTGGCGGCATTGCAGCAGATGTCGCCGAATCTTGCCGAAGCGGCAGCGATCGAAGGCGCGTCGCGGTGGTATTTCTTCCGCCGGGTGACGCTGCCGCTGCTGATGCCGACGACGCTGTTCGTGCTGGTCAACGCCGTGATCAACGCCTTCCGGCTGGTCGACCACGTCGTCGTCATGACGCGTGGCGGCCCGGACAACGCGACCGAACTGCTCCTCTTCTATATTTACGAAATCGGTTTCCGCTTCCAGGACTCGGCCTACGCGGCGACGCTGACGATCGTGCTGCTGGCATTGCTGGGCTCGGCCGCACTCGCGCAGTTCTGGTTTCTGGAGCGCAAGGTGCACTACCAATGAGCGCGCGAGCCGAAGGCAGCCCGAAGGGCCGTTCGCGCGCGAAGCGGCAGGAGGCCGACACGCGAACTGCAAGGAATAGGCAGGCGTTTGAGGAGGTCGACCAATGAGCGCGCGCCCGGTAACCGGCCCGAACGGCCCCTCGCGTGCGGCGCGGCGGGGCGACTCGCGCATCATGGGGCACGAGAGGCGCTTTGAGGACGCGCAGAAGTGAGCACGTTGGCCTATCAGGCGCGAGGATTCACCCGCGGCGCCGAAACCGCGGGTGCGTGGATGCTCGGGCTGTTGTGGATCTTGCCGCTCGCCTATGCCTTCTGGACCGCTTTCCACCCCGGCGAATTCTCGACGCACTTCGTCCCGACGGCTCCGCTGACGCTGGAAAATTTCGTCAAAGCCTGGCACGCGGCGCCTTTTGCCCGCTATTTCCTGAACACGATTCTGCTGTGCACGATGGTGCTCGCGGCGCAGCTGGTGCTGTGCACGCTCGCTGCCTACGCGTTCGCGCGCTTCGAGTTCCCCGGCCGCAATCTGCTGTTCGCCCTGGTCCTGGTACAGCTGATGGTGATGCCGGACGTCCTGATCGTCGAGAATTACCGGACGATGAACGCGCTGGGCCTGCGCGATACCATCGTCGCGATCGGGCTGCCGTACATGGCGAGCGCCTTCGGCATCTTTCTTCTGCGGCAGACGTTCAAGACGGTGCCGAAGGAGCTCGACGAGGCGGCTCGCGTCGAAGGCTGCAATCCGCTGCAGATCCTGTGGAAAGTCTATGTGCCGCTGGCGCGGCCGGTGTACATCGCCTACGCTCTGGTCAGCGTCAGCTACCACTGGAACAATTTCCTCTGGCCGCTGATCATAACCAACTCGGTGGAGTCGCGGCCGCTGACCGTGGGACTGCAGGTATTCTCGTCGACCGATCAGGGTATCGACTGGTCGATCATCACGGCGGCCACGCTGCTGACGACCGCCCCGCTCCTGGTCGGCTTTCTTCTGTTCCAGAGGCAATTCGTCCAATCGTTCATGCGCGCGGGGATCAAATGACGTCGCCCGCTTTCGCGATGCCGGCGGCGAGCTCCGACGGCGCGCCTTACCAACACATCAACTACCGATGAAACTCATTACCTGGAACGTGCAGTGGTGCCGCGGCGTCGACGGACGCGTCGATCCGGCCCGTATGGTGGCGCACGCCAAGGCGCTGGCGGACTTCGACGTTCTCTGCCTGCAGGAGATCGCGAGCAACTTTCCCGATCCCAGGCTCGCCGGCAGCCGCGGCGAAAATCAGTTCGCCGAGATCGCACAGCGGCTGCCCGATTTCACCGCCGTGCCCGGCGCGATCGTCGACTTTCCCGGCGACCAGGGCCAGCGGCGCCACTTCGGCAACCTGATCCTGTCGCGCTTGCCGGTCGGCCAGGTGTTTCGGCACCTGCTGCCGCATCCGGTCGATCCGGGTCAGCGCGGCATGCCGCGGATCGCGCTCGAAGCCATCGTGCGCGCGCCGTTCGGCAGCGTGCGCGTCATCACTACGCATCTCGAGTATTACGGAACGGTCAAGCGGACCGCGCAGGTCGAGGCATTGCGCTCGATCTACGCGGAGGGAAGCGGGCACGCCCGATTGGGTCAGATCGTCGAAACGGGCGGCGGGCCGTTTCACGACTACCCGCGCCCTGCCGCGACGATCATCACCGGTGACTTGAACTTCGAGCCGGACGACCGGCTGCATGCGCGCATGATCGAGGATTTCGGCGATGGAACGCCGCCGCTGTCCGACGCGTGGGAGGCGGCGCATCCGGGCGTCGCGCATCCTGCAACCTTCAAGATCCACGAAAAGCAGACGCCCGACGAACCGGAGCAGCACTGCGATTTCATCTTCGTGTCGGCCGACCTTGTGCCGCGCCTCAAGTCGATCCGTGTCGACCAGGAGACCCAGGCTTCCGACCATCAACCGGTGCTTGCCGAATTCGGCTAGACGCGCTGACCTTGAACGCAGCGATCCCACCGACCCGGACGCCTTCGAGCGATCTCGCTCACGAGACCGACCTGGCAGCACGCGGGCACGCCGCGCTGGCGCGCCTGGCCCGGTCGGACAGGCAGCTGCTGCTGTTCGTCGCGCATGCCTGGGGCGGCGGCATCCGGCAGCACATGAACGAGCTGGCCGCCCTGGTCGCTGCGCAATGCGATGTGCTGCTGCTCGAGCCCGCCGGCCGCGACACCGTACGGCTGTCTTGGCTCAAGCCGGGCGAAGATCTCGCCGCCTACTTCGCGCTGCCGGCCGACATGCAGGCGCTGGTCGCGCTGCTTTCGGCGCTCGATCTGGCGCGCATCCATTTTCATCATGTCCATGGCTTGCCGCGCATGGTTCTCGATCTCCCCGCAGCGCTGAGCGTCCCGTACGACTGCACGCTGCACGACTACTATGCGATCTGCCCGCAATACCACCTGGTCAGCGCGGACGGGCGTTACTGCGGCGAGCCCGACGCGCAAGGGTGCGCCGCCTGCATCGCGCTTCGGCCGGCGCAATGGCCGCTGGACATCGGCGCATGGCGGGCAACATTCGCTGCGCTGCTGCGCGGCGCCGAGCGTGTGTTCGCCCCGTCGCGCGATGTCGAGCGGCGCATCGCACGCTACATTCCCGACGTGCCGATCACGGTGCTGCCCCACGCCGAAGCGGCGCCTGCGACCCCCGCGCGCGTGACCCGCGTCGTCACCCTCGGCAGACTGTCGCCGGAAAAAGGGCTGCGCGTCGTCGTCGCCTGCGCCGAGGACGCGGGCGCGCGCGGCCTGCCGTTGTCATTTCGCATTCTGGGCGCCGTCTCGGAACCGGTAGCGCAACGGCCGATACTCCCGCTGTCGGTGCAGGGCGAATACGGCGATGCCGATTTGCCCGCGCTGATCGCCGCCGAACGGCCGGATGTCATCTGGTTTCCGTCCCAGGTTCCGGAAACGTATTCGTACACGCTGTCGGCCGCGATCGTCGGTGACGCGGCGATCGTCGCCTCGGACCTCGGAGCCTTCCCCGAACGGCTCGCCGGCCGCCCGCGCACCGCGCTCGTGCCCTGGGACGCGTCGCCTGCCGAGTGGAATGCCGCGCTGCTCGGCGCCGATGCCGCCAACGCGGCGCCGTCACCGAACGTCCCGCGCAACGCCGGCTCGACGGACCCGCAGCGCTATCTCGCGATCTATGTCGCGCCGCTGGCCACGCGCGTGCGCAAGCACGTCGACCCGGCGGCGTTGCCGCTGCTCGACAGGCGTCATTGGTCGATGCCGGCAGGGCAGCCGGCCGCCGCATCGCTATCGCTGCCGCGGCTGTTTACCGAAGGCGTCGAAGGCGGAAATGCCGAAGCCCGCAGCGAGCTCAAGCGGCGGGTCGCGGCCATCGATGCGGCGCAGGCGCAGCTGCAGCCGGGCGAGTCGGACCTCGCGCCGCGCTTGCTCGACGCATTGCGCCGTCAGCAGGCGATGGAGCAGCAGATCGAGCACGGCGAGCAGATGCTCGGCGCGGCCCGGGCGCGCATCGACCAACTGGAGAGCAGCACGACCTGGCGCGCGACCGCGCCGCTGCGGGAGAGCGGCCACAAGGTCAAGATCGCGTGGGCGCATGCGCGGGCGCAGTGGTCGGCGCTGCGTCAGTCACCGCATTATGTCGGGGTTGCTGCATCGATCCTGCGCAACGAAGGCGCGGGCGCGCTCGCCAAGCGCATTGTGCGCCGGCTTTCGCGTCCGCATCGCTACGTTCCGGCGCCGGGCGTCGTATTCGCGCAGGAAACCGCGATCGCCCCGCTCGCCTTCGCCGCCACCGACGCGCCGCGCGTCTCGATCGTCGTGCCGATGTACGGCAAGCCTTTGTACACCTACACCTGCCTGAAGAGCGTGCATGCCAACACTCGGTCCGGCGGTTACGAAGTCCTCGTCGTCGACGATGCGTCACCGGAGCCGGCGGCACAGACGCTGGCCGCGATAACCGGAGTGCGCTTCGAGCGCAATGCGTCGAACCTGGGATTCGTCGCCAGCTGCAATCGCGCGGCGGGGCTGGCCCGCGGTGAGATCCTCGTTCTGCTGAACAACGACACGATCGTAACCTCCGGCTGGCTCGACGCGCTGCTCGAGGTATTCGATCGGCGTCCGGACGCGGGCCTCGTCGGCGCGAAGCTCGTGTATCCGGATGGCAGGCTGCAGGAAGCTGGCGGCATCGTCTGGCGCGACGGCTCGGCCTGGAACTACGGTCGCGACGACGACCCGGCGCGGCCC
>DATNAR010000261.1:0-5206 GCA_035607385.1 Casimicrobiaceae bacterium | reverse complement strand
CGCACCGGCGTCACCACCGCGCTCGATCTGGGCGCCAACGTCAACTGCTCGCCGGCGCAGCTGGTGCAGTTCGCCGTCATGGGCAGCGCGCTGGCCGGCGCGGTCGACGGCATCGAGCGCCCGACCGTCGGCCTGCTCAATATCGGCGAAGAGGACATCAAGGGCAACGACGTGGTCAAGCAGACGGCGGAGCTGCTCAAAGCCTCGGACCTCAATTATTACGGGAATGTCGAGGGCAACGACATCTACAAGGGAACGGTCGACGTCATCGTCTGCGACGGCTTCGTCGGCAACGTCGCATTGAAAACGTCGGAAGGCCTGGCGCTGATGCTCTCGGACTTCCTGCGCGAGGAGTTCACGCGCAATCCCCTGCGCAGGCTGCTGGTGGTGTTCGCCCTGCCGGCGATCAAGGCATTCAAGCGGCGGGTCGATCCCCGACGCTATAACGGCGCGACCCTGATCGGTCTCAAGGGCATCGTCGTCAAGAGCCACGGCTCGGCCGACGTATTCGCCTTTCAGCACGCGCTGAAAAAAGCGTATGCCGAGGCGGCAAACGGGGTGCTCGAGGGCATTGCGCGCCGGCTCGCGGCAATGCCGGTTCCGGCCAACGCCACCGCCGGCGGCACGGGCTCGATCGTCGATGCATAGCCGCATCGCCGGGACCGGCGGTTACCTGCCGGCGCAGATCGTGACCAATGCCGATCTCGCGCAGCGGATCGACACCGACGACGAATGGGTGCGCACGCGCACCGGCATCCGCCAGCGCCACATCGCCGCATCGTCCGAGCAGACCAGCGACCTGGCGCTGATCGCAGCGCAGCGCGCGCTGGCGGCGGCGCACCTCGCACCGGGCGACGTCGACCTGATCATCGTCGCAACGACGACTCCCGACATGGTATTTCCGTCGACTGCCTGCATCCTGCAGGACAAGCTGGGTACGAAGAACTGCCCGGCGTTCGACGTCCAGGCAGTCTGCAGCGGTTTCGTCTACGCACTTTCGATCGCCGATCGCATCGTCGCCACCGGCGGCGCGCAAAATGCGCTGGTCGTCGGCGCCGAAATCTATTCGCGCATCCTCGACTGGAACGATCGCGGCACCTGCGTGTTGTTCGGGGACGGCGCCGGCGCGATCGTCCTCGTGCCGTCGGAACGGCCCGGCATCCTGGCCGCGCATTTGCACGCGGACGGCAGCTATCGCGACATCCTGTCGGTTCCCGGCACGGTCGCCAACGGCGCGGTCAGCGGCAGGCCGCTGCTTAAAATGGATGGCCATGCCGTGTTCAAATTCGCCGTGAAGGTTCTCGCCGAGAGTGCGCACGAAGCGCTCGCCTCGGCCGGCATGGCGCCGGACACGCTCGATTGGGTGATTCCGCACCAGGCGAATATCCGTATCATGGAAGCGACGATGAAAAAGCTCGGTCTGCCGCTCGAGCGCATGATCTCGACGGTCGGCCTGCACGCCAATACGTCGGCAGCGTCGATTCCGCTGGCGCTCGACGTGGCGGTGCGCGATGGACGGATCCAGGCCGGGCACAACGTCATGCTGCTGGGCGTGGGCGGCGGCTTCACCTGGGGCTCGATTCTGCTGCGGTGGAGCTGATGCCCATTCGCTTGCCGCAGTGCGGACGACTGTCGGGACAATGATGAAATTCGCCATGGTATTTCCCGGGCAGGGCTCGCAGTCGGTCGGGATGATGGCCGGCTACGAAGCGCATCCCGCGATTCGGGACACTTTCGCCGAGGCGGCAGAAGTCCTCGGGCAAGACCTGTGGGCGCTCGCCGCCGACGGTCCGCCCGAGGAGATCAACCGCACGGTCAATACGCAGCCGCTGATGCTGACGGCCGACGTCGCGCTGTATCGCGCCTGGCGCGCGGCCGGCGGACCCGACCCCGCGATCGCCGCCGGGCACAGCCTCGGCGAATATGCGGCGCTGGTAATGTCCGGTGCGCTTGCGTTCGCCGATGCGCTGCCGCTGGTGCGCTTTCGCGCGCAGGCGATGCAGGAAGCGGTTCCGGCCGGCACCGGCGCGATGGCTGCGGTAATGGGCCTCGACGACGAGACTCTGGCCGCCGTCTGCGCCGAGGCCGCGCAGGGCCAGGTCGTCGAGCCGGTGAATTTCAACGCACCCGCGCAGATCGTCATCGCCGGTCATCGCGAAGCGGTCGAGCGCGCGATCGCTCTCGCCAAGACGCGCGGCGCCAAGCGCGGTCTGCTGCTGCCCGTCAGCGCGCCGTTTCACAGCTCGCTGCTGAAACCGGCGGCCGAGCGCCTCGCGGCGTATCTTTCCAACGTCGACCTCAGCGCGCCGTCCATTCCGGTCCTGCACAACGTCGGCGTCGCCACCGCCGCGACGCCTGCCGCGATCCGCGAGGCGCTCTCGCGGCAGGCCGCGAGTCCCGTGCGCTGGGCCGACACGATGCGCGCGTTTGCCGCCGACGGTGTCACTCACATCGTCGAATGCTGACCGGGCGGCGTGCTCACCGGACTGGCCAAACGCACGGTGCCCGAGGTCCCCGTGCATCCAACGAACGACGATGACGCGCTGGCGGCGGCGCTGGCCGCGATCAAGGAAGCCTGAGCGATGACACTCGGCGCCCACGTAGCGCTGGTCACCGGCGCGAGCCGCGGGATCGGCAAGGCGATCGCGCAGGTGCTGGCCCGCCACGGCGCGATCGTCGTCGGCACCGCGACCACCGACGCCGGAGCGGCGGCGATCGACGTCTATCTCAACGAGACAGGCAACAGCGGCGCAGGGATGCGGCTGGACTTCAACGATGCGACCGGGCCGGAGGCGACGATCAGCGCGATTCAGCAACGCTACGGCGACGTGGCGATACTCGTCAACAACGCCGGCATCACCCGCGACAATCTGTTGCTGCGCATGAAGGACGATGACTGGGACGCGATCATCGACACCAACCTCAAATCGGTTTATCGCCTGTCGAAGGCAGTGCTGCGCGGCATGATGAAAGCGCGCTTCGGCCGCATCATCAATATCGGCTCGGTCGTCGGCGCAAGCGGCAACGCCGGCCAGACCAATTATTCGGCGGCGAAGGCAGCGCTGGTCGGCTTCACCAAATCGCTGGCCCAGGAGGTTGGCAGCCGCAACATCACTGTCAATTGCGTCGCGCCCGGGTTCATCGACACCGACATGACGCGCGCCCTGGCCGAGGCACAGCGCGAGAAGCTGGTCGAACGGATTCCGCTGGGCAGGCTGGGCACGCCTGAAGACGTCGCGCAGGCGGTCGCCTTTCTCGCCTCCGCCGGTGCCGGGTACATCACCGGCGCCACGCTGCATGTCAACGGCGGGATGTATATGCAGTAGCATCTATCTGGTAAAATTCGCAGGTTGTGAAGTTCAAATCCCGTGAGGGGAGGAGAGGCATGGAAAACGTAGAGCAGCGAGTCAAGAAAATCGTCGCGGAGCAACTCGGTGTCAACGAAGCGGAGATCAAGAATGAATCGTCGTTCGTCGACGACTTGGGCGCGGACTCGCTGGATACGGTCGAGTTGGTGATGGCGCTGGAAGAAGAGTTCGAAACCGAGATCCCCGACGAGGACGCCGAGAAAATCACCACCGTGCAACAGGCGATCGACTACGTCGGCTCGCACGTGAAGAAGTAGCATCCCCCGCACCGGGCAGCCGAGAGCGGCATCCAGTCATGCTCCGGCGGCCCGGCCGCCGTCCCGCGCGAGCGGGCGCGGCCGCATGCCGGTCCGCCCATCCACGATCGACTCATGTCCAGACGCCGAGTTGCAGTCACCGGAATAGGTATCGTGTCGCCGGTCGGCACCGGCGTCGCGACCGCATGGGACAACATTCTTGCCTGCCGGTCCGGCATTGTCGCAATCACACGGTTCGACGCCACGGCTTTTCCCTCGCGTATCGCCGGGGAGGTCAAGGATTTCGACGTCACCAAGTATCTGTCCGGCAAGGACGCGCGCCGCTATGACCGGTTCGTGCACTACGGGCAGGTCGCCACGATGCAGGCGGTCACCGACGCCGGGCTCGATGGATATGGCGGGAACCTGGAGCGCGTCGGCGTCTGCATCGGCTCCGGCATCGGCGGACTGCCGATGATCGAGGACACGCATAGTGCCTATCTCGAGGGCGGACTGCGCAAGATATCGCCGTTCTTCGTGCCGGGATCGATCATCAACATGATCGCTGGCCTGGTGTCGATTCATTACGGGTACCAGGGGCCGAACCTCGCCACCGTCAGCGCCTGTTCGTCGGCCAACCACAGCCTCGGCGAGGCGGCGCGCCTGATCGAATACGGCGACGCCGACATCATGGTTGCCGGCGGTGCCGAGGGAACGGTGAGTCCGCTGGGTATCGGCGGCTTCTGCGCCGCCCGCGCGCTGTCGCATCGCAACGACGACCCCGCGACGGCAAGCCGGCCCTGGGACATCGACCGCGACGGCTTCGTTCTGGGCGAAGGGTCGGGCGTGCTGGTGCTCGAGGAGCTTGAGCATGCGAAGGCGCGAGGCGCGCGGATCTATTGCGAGCTGGTGGGCTACGGCATGTCCGCCGACGCGCATCACATCACCGCGCCGCCCGAAGATGGATCGGGCGCCGCGCGCAGCATGACCAATGCATTGAAGAACGCCGAGCTCGACGTCCGCGACATCGACTACATCAACGCACACGGCACGTCGACGCAGCTAGGCGACGTCGCCGAATGCGTCGCCGTCAAGCGCTGCTTCGGCGATCACGCGTCGCGGCTTGCGGTATCGTCGACCAAGTCGATGACCGGGCATCTGCTCGGCGCCGCCGGGGGGGTCGAAGCGGTGTTCACCGTGCTCGCCTTGCGCGACCAGGTCGCGCCGCCGACGGCAAATCTTTTCAACCGCGATCCGCGCTGCGACCTCGACTTCGTGCCGAACGAGGCCCGCCGGATGAGAATCCGCGCCGCGCTGTCGAACTCATTCGGTTTCGGCGGCACCAACGCGACGCTCGCCTTCCGGCTGCTGTGAGCGGCCCGCGCCCGCACCGGCGTCGTGGCGCCGCGGACCGAACGCTGTCATGGCGCTGATCGTCCAGAAGTACGGCGGCACCTCGGTCGGCAGCATCGAGCGAATCCGCAGCGTCGCCAGGCGGGTCGCGCATTTCCACCGCGCCGGACATCAGCTGGTCATCGTCCCGTCGGCGATGAGCGGCGAGACCAACCGCCTGCTTGCCCTGGCCCGCGAGCTCGCGCCGAA
>DATNAR010000254.1:0-2261 GCA_035607385.1 Casimicrobiaceae bacterium | reverse complement strand
AACAAGTGACCGTCACCGTCGAAGGGTCGGCCGACGGCCAAGGCACGATAGAGATCTTCTCGGCGACGCAGGCGATGGGGCAGGGACTCGCGACCACTTATGGCCAGCTCGCGGTCGACGTTTTCGGCGTGCCGCTGGAGTCGATTCGGATCGTTCAGGGCGACACCGACCGCGGCACCGGCTTCGGCAGCGCCGGATCGCGCTCGCTGTTCGTCGGAGGCTCGGCGGTGAAGGTCGGCGCCGAGCGCACGGTCGTCGCCGCCCAGGCGCTGGCGGCGAAGGAGCTCGAGGCCGCGGCCGGCGACATCGAGTACCGTGACGGCGTGTTCAGCATCGCCGGGACCGATCGGCGGATCGGCCTGTTCGAGCTCGCGCGGCGGCAACCGCAGCACAGGATCGTTCTCGACTCGATAAGCTCGGTGGCCGACGCCACCTGGCCGAACGGCTGCCACATCTGCGAAGTCGAAATCGACCCGGAGACCGGCACCGTCGCCGTCGTCGCCTACTGGTCGGTCAACGATGTCGGCCGCGTCGTCAATCCGATGATCGTCGTCGGCCAGCTCGAGGGCGGCGCGACGCAAGGCATCGGCCAGGCGCTGTGCGAACAGTTCGTCTACGACGCCGAGTCCGGGCAGGCGCTTTCGGCGACCTTGCTCGACTACGCGCTGCCGCGTGCGGCGATGATCGAGCACTTCGAGATGACGATGGACGAATCGACGCCGTGCCGCAACAACGCGATGGGCGTCAAGGGCGTCGGCGAGCTGGGCACGATAGGCGCGACGCCGGCGGTGGTCAACGCGGTGATCGACGCGCTGACGCGCGCCGGCGCCGGTGCGCGCGCCGCAGCCTTGCAGATGCCGCTGACACCCGAGCGCGTCTGGCGCGCTTTGCGAACCTAAGGGGATGGCAGCGGCTGCAGCGCGACCCGCGCGTGCTGCTCGCGCATCGTCCTGACCAGCAGCTTCAGCATCGCGTGCACGGCGCGCGTCGCCGGTATCGGCGTCGCGGTGAGCGTGCCCAGCTCGATGACCGACCCGATCAGCGCGTCGACTTCGACGTCGCGGCCGGCTTCGATGTCCTGCAAGGTCGACGTCTTGTGCTTGCCGACCTTGGCGGCGCCTTCGATCCGCTTTTCCAGCGGAACGCGGAAGGTGACACCGAGCTTGGCCGCGATCGCCTGCGCTTCGCGCATCATGTCGGCCGCCAAGGCGCGCGTCGTCGGTTCCTCGCAGATGTCGACCAGCGTGGCGTGGGTAAGCGCGCTGATCGGGTTGAAGCTCATATTCCCCCACAGCTTCAGCCAGATCTCGGAACGGATGTCGGCGAGAATCGGCGACTTGAGTCCGGCAGCGGTCAGCGTCTCGGACAGGGTTTTGACGCGCGCGCTTTCGCTTCCGTCGAGCTCGCCGACCGGGAAACGGTCGCCTTCGAGATGGCGGATCACACCCGGCGCGGCGATCTCGCCGGCCGGATAGACGACGCAACCGATCAGACGAGAGGGCTCGATGCTGCGTTCTATCGTGCCGTTCGGATCGGCGGTCTGCAGCCGGTATCCTGCGTGCGGGCCGCTGAAATTCTGGAAGTACCACCACGGCAGCCCGTTCTGCAGCGGCACGACGATGGTGTTTTCGCCGAACAGCGCCGGCATCTGCGGCGCGACGGCTTCCAGCACATAGGCCTTCAGCGCCAGGAAAACCAGGTCCTGCGCGCCGGCTTCCGCGCAGCTCGCCACCGCGCGGACCCGCGCAAGCTCCTCACGCCCGTCGTGATGGAGGAGCTTGAGCCCATTGGCGCGTATCGCCTCCAGATGCGCGCCCTGGTCGACCACCGTCACTGCCTGGCCGGACAGCGCGAGCCGGACGGCGAGCATGCCGCCGATCGCACCCGCTCCGATCACCGCGATACGCATAATCTCCTCCTGCAGTGCGCAGTCACGCCCGGGCAACGAGTCCATGCAGCAGCCGTCGCATCGGCGCTGCGCCCTTGCCGAGGTGTCGCGCTATTCGAAACGATTGGTCAGCGTGCCGATGCCGTCGATGATGACGCTTACCGTGCTGCCCGGCTTCATCGAGCCGACACCGACCGAGGTGCCGCAGGCGATGACGTCGCCCGGCTCCAGCGTCATGTCCTGCGAAACGAGGCTCACCAGCTTCGCCGGCGGGAAGATGATATCGGCGACCGGATAGTTCTGTCTCTCCTGCTCGTTGAGGACCGTCTTGACGACCAGCGTCGAGGGATCGATGCCGGTCGCGATCGCCGGC
>DATNAR010000251.1:0-4428 GCA_035607385.1 Casimicrobiaceae bacterium | reverse complement strand
TTTCGCGCGAGGCCGCCAACTGCTCGCAGCTGCGCCGCAACTTCGCGCGCTCACCGCTGCTGATGGTGCCCGAGGTCTATTGGGACTGGTGCAACAGCGAAGTGATGGTCATGCAGCGCATGGAGGGGACGCCGATCAGCCACCGGGCGCGTCTCGCCGAGCAGGGCATCGACATCAAGCGGCTGGCGCGGGCGGGCGTCGAGATCTTTTTCACCCAGGTCTTTCGCGATGGCTTCTTTCACGCCGACATGCATCCGGGCAACATTTTCGTCGCCGTCGATCCCGCGAATCGCGGCAAGTACATCGCGCTGGACTTCGGCATCATGGGCACGCTGTCCGAGCAGGACAAGAGCTATCTCGCGCAGAATTTCCTCGCCTTCTTTCGCCGCGACTACCGCCGCGTCGCGACCGCCCATATCGAGTCCGGCTGGGTGCCGCCGGAGACACGGATCGACGAGCTCGAAGCCGAGATCCGCGTCGTCTGCGAGCCGATCTTCGACCGTCCACTGAAGGAAATCTCGCTGGCGCGGATTCTGGTGCAGCTGTTCAGGGCATCGCGCCGGTTCAACGTCGAGATCCAGCCGCAGCTCGTGCTGTTGCAGAAGACGCTGCTCAATGTCGAGGGGCTCGGGCGCGAGCTCGACCCCGATCTCGATCTGTGGGTTACCGCCAAGCCGTTTCTCGAGCGCTGGATGCACGACCAGATCGGCTGGCGCGCCATCGAGCGGCGCCTGCGGGACGAGGCCCCGTTTCTTGCGACCGCGCTGCCGCTGCTGCCGAGGCTGATCTACCAGCGGCTCAACAGTCCGCCAGCCGCATCGGAGACGGCGATCCGGGAATTCGCCGCGATGCAGCGCGTGCGCAATCGCTGGCTGGCGCTGATCGCGCTGCTGGTCGCGGTGGCGGCGGCGATCCTGATCTGGCGCGGCTGGTAGCGGCCGCCGTGTGCGGACGGCTCGCCGCCCACTGCATCCGGACCAGGAAGGGCGGAGCCGCGCGCGCCGTCCGCGGGGCTTACTTGGCCGGCGCTTTGCCGCCAGCCGGTGCTGCCGCGCCGGCGGCCACTTTGTACCGGTTGCACGCCGCCCCGCTGGGCTCGCGCAGCGTCTTGTGCTGCGCCTTGGCGCGCGTTTCCATTTCCGCCTGGTGCTGCTTTTCGTAGGCCTCGCATTCGGCCAGCGTCTTGAAGCTCCGCAGCTTCTTGCGGTGCGCGACGCGCTCGTCGTCGGTCATCATCGTGCTGGGACGCACCGCCGAGTCATCAGCCGACGCCGTCTTGTTCTTGGCGTTGGGTTCGCCGCCCCTGGCCTCGATCTTCCTGGCCATGGCCGCCTTCTTCCTTTCCTGCGCCTTCAGGTAGGCGTCGGCCGTGCCGGTCATGTCCTTGGTGCCGACGCTCTTGGCAGCGGCAGCGCCTTTCACCGGCCCCGGCTGCGTGGCGGCGTCTTTTTGTGCCTGCTCGCTTGGCGCCGTGGCGGGGGCCGTTGTTTGCGCCAGCGCGCATTCGCCGGCGAGCAGAGCAGCCAGTCCGAAAATCAGAAATTTCATCGTTGCCTCACTATGTTGGTGAATGGAAAAAGGGTTATTTTGCCTGAAGCGGACCGTGTCTGACTGGCCCCACCGTCGTTTCGTTCCACACCAGCGCGACGTCGGGCTGGCGGCGGACCAGGCGCTCGAGAGCGCGCCTCTGCGCCGTCGTGCGCACGCAGCCTTGCAGCGTGACGAACTTTCGTGTCGTCGTGATCCACACGCTTGCGTCGCGAAACCGCGGATCGTTGCGGATCGCCGCCGCCACGTGCGCGTTGATCTCCGGATCGTGCTTGTAGCTGCCACCGCACTCGCAGGTGCCGGCGAGACAGCACGACGTTCCCCGCTCGACGCGCGAGTGCGCCTGCGCACGCATCTGCTCCGGAGTCAGCGTCGGCGCCGCTACCGTCGGGCAGGCTGCGAATCCCGCCGTTGCCTGCTCGAAAGGATCGAGCTGATAGGTGTCGGCGGCGAACAGCGGCAGAGGCAGCGCCGCGGCGGCAGCAAGCAGAGCAAGACTTCGCAGCGCAGGCATTCGCATCAGCAGTCACCGTCGCCGATCAACGTCCGCCGCCGCCAATCGGTTGACAGCGATGACCAACGGGCAGACGGTGATCCGCGGCTGAAAGCTCCCCTTTTGCTACAATCCGCCATCTTCTGAACGGGCCGAATCCGTCCGCGATGGCGCTGCTCGAAATCCAGAACGTGACGCGCCGGTTCGGTGAGTTCACGGCGGTCGACGGCGTCAGCATCGACATCGAGGCCGGCGAGTTTTTTACCCTGCTCGGGCCTTCCGGCTGCGGCAAGACGACACTGCTGCGCATGATCGCAGGGTTCGATCTGCCCGACGGCGGGCGCATCCTGCTCAACGGCACCGACCTGGCCGACCGGCCGCCTGAAGAACGGCCGGTGCGCACGGTATTCCAGAGTTACGCGCTGTTTCCGCACATGACGGTCGAGGGCAACATCGCATTTCCGCTGCAGATGGCGAAGACGCCGGCGGCGGAGATTCCCGGCAAGATCCGCGAAGCCCTCGAGGATGTGCGCCTGACCGGCTTCGGCAAACGCTATCCGCACGAGCTTTCCGGCGGCCAGAAGCAGCGGGTGGCGATCGGCCGGGCGCTGGTCACGCATCCGACGGTGCTGCTGCTCGACGAGCCGCTGGCCGCGCTCGACGCCAAGTTGCGCGAGGAGATGCAGATCGAGCTGATCAATCTGCAGAAGGAGGTCGGCATCACGTTCGTCTATGTGACGCACGATCAGACCGAGGCGCTCGCGCTGTCGCACAGGATCGCCGTGATGAACAAGGGGCGGGTCGAGCAGATCGACGAGCCCTCGCGCCTGTACAGCTTTCCGGCGTCGCGCTTCGTCGCCGACTTCATCGGTACCTGCAACCTGCTCGAGGGGTCGGTCGCATCCAATGCGGGCGGCATCGTCGCGCTCGAGGTTCCCGGTCTTGGCACCGTTCGCGTGGCGGCCGCACCGCCCGCGGCGCTCGCCGCCGGCACGATCGCGCTGCGCCCGGAAAAGATCCGCGTGCAGGCGTCCGGAGCGCCGTCGGTCGGCGGCGATCGACCGGACAATCGCTTCGGCGGCACCGTCACCGAATACCTCTACCTGGGAGACGTGACCGTGTACATCGTCACGACGCCAGGAGGCCGCAAGCTCGAAACGCTGCTCGCCAATTCGGGCGCGGGACGCACCAAATTTTTCGAAGTCGGCGATGCGGTCGAGGTGAGCTGGCCGGTCGACGCCGGCCACTTCATCGGCCAGTGAGCCGACATGACCTACCCCCGATGAGCGGGCCCGCGATTTCGCTGCAGGCGCGAGCGCGGCTGGGCCGATGGCTGGTCAGCGGGCCGCCGGTGCTCTACCTGCTGGTGTTTTTCGCGGCGCCGGCGCTGATCATGGTGCTGGCCTCGTTTCGCACGCCCGGCGATTTCGGCGGCCTCGCGCCGCTGATCGAGAACGGCCGGCTCGATCTCAATCTCGACAGCTACACGCGCTTTTTCACCGAGTCGGTGTACGCGCAGATCTTCGTCAAATCGGTCTGGTACGCGTTGCTGACGACGGTCTTCTGCCTGCTGCTCGCGTATCCGCTGGCCGCGCTGATCGCCCGCAGCGCCAAAAAACACCGCGATCTGCTGCTGTTGCTGGTAATCCTGCCGTTCTGGAGCAATTTCCTGATCCGCATCTATGCCTGGATGATCATCCTCGGCCCCAACGCCGCGCTGGCGAGGACGGTCAACGGCGTGCTCGGGTGGTTCGGACACGAGCCTGTGCCGTTGCTGTTCAGTTCGTTCGCGGTGCTCGTCTGTCTCGTCTACGTGCATCTGCCGTTCATGGTGCTGCCGCTGTACGCCAACCTCGAAAAGCACGACCGCGCCCTGCTCGATGCCGCGCAGGATCTGGGCGCCGGCGCATGGCAGCGGTTCTGGCGCATCACGTTCCCGCTGTCGCTGCCCGGCGTCTATGCGGGTGCGGCGCTGGTCTTCATTCCCGCGCTGGGGATCTTCGCGATTCCGGACATCCTGGGCGGCCCCGAAGACAGCCTGATCGGCAACGTCATCAAGCAGCAGTTCCTCGAGACGCGCGACTGGCCGTTCGGCAGCGTGCTGTCGATCGTGCTGACCGTCGCGGCACTGGTGCTCGCCGGCGCGGCGGCATGGATCGGCCGCGGCAGCCTGGGGACGCCTTCCAGCACGGAGCCGGCTCGTGCGTAGACGCCCGATCGGATTGTGGGCGGCGGCGCTGGCCGGCTACGCCTTCCTCTATGTGCCGCTGCTGATCGTCGTCGTCTACTCGTTCAACGATTCGCGCCTGAACGCCGAGTGGGTGGGCTTCACGTTCGGCTGGTACGACAAGCTGTTCCACAACCAGGACATGCTGCTCGCCGCCGGC
>DATNAR010000187.1:0-2025 GCA_035607385.1 Casimicrobiaceae bacterium | reverse complement strand
GCGTCGCTGCATCTCGACCGCCTGCGCCAGCGCCCGAACGATTTCGATCCCGCGGTGCGCGACCGTCTGATCGCGGGCGCGATGGTGCCGGCATCCATGGTCGACCGCGCGCAGAAATTCCGCCGCTGGTATCGCGCGAAGCTGTTGGAGATTTTCAAGTCGGTCGATTTGCTGATCGCGCCCGCCACGCCCTGCGTTGCGCCGAAACTCGGTCAGGTGAATTTCGTGCTCGACGGCGTCGAGCTGCCGGTGCGCGCCAATATCGGCATCCACACCCAGCCGATCTCCTTCATCGGCCTGCCGGTGGTCGCCGTTCCCGTGCCGCTTCAGCCGATGCCGATCGGGGTGCAACTGATCGCCCCGCCCTGGCGCGAGGACATCGCGCTTCGCGTCGCCTATTCCCTGGAGCGCATGGGCGTGGTCGCGGCGCCGCCGCCAAGGGGAATTTGAGCGATGGACATCGACTTGCCCGACGTGCTGGCCGAGGTCTCGGCGCAATTCGAACGCTACGAGAAGGCGCTGATGACCAATGACGTCGCCGTGCTCGACGAGCTGTTCCGCAAGGATTCGCACACGCTGCGCTATGGCATCGGCGAAAATCTCTATGGCTATGGCGAGATCGCGTCGTTCCGCGCCGCGCGCTCGCCGGTCGGGCTGATGCGCAGGACGGCGCGCACCGTGATCACCACCTATGGCTGCGACACCGCGGTCGCCTCGACGCTGTTCTATCGCGACAGCCTGCCCGGCAAGGTCGGCCGGCAGATGCAGACCTGGGTGCGCTGTCCCGAGGGTTGGCGAATCGTCGCGGCCCATGTCAGCGTGATCGACGAGCCGAAGGTCTGAACCGCATGAGCCTCGACGATCTCCCAGCGAATGGTGCGCGCCGAAGCGAGGCCGCGGTGCGCCGCATCGACCGTGCGTCGCCGTCGGTGGTGAAGATCACCCGCGCCGAGGAATTGCGGCTCCAACTCGCCGATGAGATCGTGCGCGGCGCGCTGCCGCCGGGTGCCGCGCTGGACGAAACCGACATTGCGCGCCGCTTTTCCGTGTCGCGCACGCCGGTACGCGAGGCACTGCGCCAGCTCGTCGCCTCCGGCCTGGTCGAGGCGCGGCCGCATCGCGGCGCGGTGGTGGCACGCCCCTCGATCGAGCGGCTCACCGACATGTTCGAAGCGATGGCGGAGCTGGAGGCTCTGTGCGCGGGGCTCGCTGCGGAGCGCATGACGCCGGTCGAACGGCATCGGCTCGAGGCGGTGCATGAGGAATTGCGGGTACTGAGCCATGCCGGCAATCCCGATCGCTTCCACGCGGTCAACGAGCGCTTCCACAACACGATCTATGCCGGCTCGCAGAACGCCTATGTCGCCGAGATGACGCTCGCCACGCGCGTGCGGGTGCAGCCGTTCCGCCGCGCCCAGTTCCGCAATCTCGGGCGCCTGGCCAAATCGCATGCCGAGCACGACCGCGTCGTCGTCGCCATCCTGCGCGGCGACAAGGCCGGCGCGTCGGCGGCGATGCGCGACCACATCGAGCTCGTGCGCGATGAGTACGAGATCTACGCGGTATCGGTGTAGGCTTGCGAATGGGGAGTGGCGAGTAGCGAATGGGGACCGTTCTTCGCCACTCCCTATTCGCTACTCGCCATTCGCTTCGCATCACACCGCCGCCTTCTCCGCCACATACGCCCGCCAGCCCCCGAACGAGGAAATATCTCGCGCGCCTTCGACGCCGGCGGCCTCGACGATGAAGCCCTTCACGCGGCGGCCGTCGGAGAGCGCAATGGTGCCGATCGAGAGCGGCGGCGGGATCGCGGCAACGAATTGTCCGAACGCGGCCGGTGACAGCGACCAGATTTCCAAATCGATCGCCGATCCCTGGCCGGGTTCGACGCGCAGCATGCCGGGCTTGGGCGGCGTGGTCGGCAGAGCATAGAGTTTGTAATCGGGCGAGGTGACCGCGGCTTCGATCAGCCGCCCGCCCAGCGAACGCAATTCGCCGTTCAGCGCCATGCCCGAAAGATGCGCG
>DATNAR010000150.1:0-5527 GCA_035607385.1 Casimicrobiaceae bacterium | reverse complement strand
AGGACGCGCTGGAAGCGAAGAGCGAAGCGCTGATGAAGGCGTCGCAGAAGCTGGGCGAAGCGATGTACGCGCAATCGCAGGCCGAAGCGCAGGCGGCAGGCGCTGCCGGCGGCCAGGGCGGCGACGGGTCCGGGGCGGGCAAGCCCGAAGATGAGAAGGTGGTCGACGCGGAGTTTACGGAGGTCAAGGACAAGAAGTGATATTGCGTCACGCCGGAGTAGCGTCGACGCCGAGCTGAGGCGCTGGCGCGGCGCGACGTAATATCTGGCCGGATTCGAGCGCTCGCCGCGTCGCGGCGACGCTCAATCCTGCCGTGGCGTGACTAATTGGCCGGATTCGAGCGTCACCTGTCGGCGACGCTCAATCCTGCCGCGGCGTGACTAACTGGCCGGATTCGAGCGTCACCTCAAGGCGACGCTCAATCCGGCTGTTTGTCGTGTTGATGTGGTAATGGAATATGGGTGGTACGAGTGCGCGGATCGGCGCTTGATCGATCCGCTTGGGATTGGGGCACTGGAGAGGCATGGCTAAGCGGGACTATTACACGACGCTCGGCGTCAATCGCGACGCGACCGAAGACGACATCAAGAAGGCGTATCGGCGGCTGGCGATGAAGCACCATCCGGATCGCAATGCGGACAAGGGCTCCGAGGACAAATTCAAGGAAGCCAAAGAGGCCTACGAGATCCTTTCCGACGCCAGGAAACGCGCGGCATATGACCAGTACGGACATGCCGGCGTCGATCCTTCGGCCGGCTTCGGGGCGGCCGGGGCGCGCGGCGCGGGGCCCGAAGGTTTCGGCGGCTTCGCCGATGCATTCGGTGACATATTCGGCGAGATTTTCGGCGGCGGCGGGCGGGGACGCGGCAGCGGCGTCTATCGCGGCGCCGATCTGCGCTACAACCTCGAGCTCTCTCTCGAGGAAGTGGCGCGCGGCACGGAGGCCAAGATCCGCGTTCCGGCGCTGGAGAATTGCGCCGCCTGCCATGGCTCGGGTGCCAAGCCGGGCACACAGGCCAAGACCTGCCCGACCTGCAATGGGCAGGGCCAGGTTCGCGTGTCGCAGGGATTCTTCTCGATCCAGCAGACCTGTCCGCAATGTCACGGCACCGGCAAGATCATCCCCGAGCCGTGCGCGACCTGCGGCGGCGCCGGCCGGGTCAAGAAGCAGAAGACGCTGTCGGTAAAGATTCCCGCCGGCGTCGACCAGGACGATCGCATCCGACTCGCTGGCGAGGGTGAGGCCGGACTCAACGGCGGTCCGCCGGGCGACCTGTACGTCGTCGTCGGCCTGAAGCCGCACCCGGTATTCCAGCGCGAGAGCAACGACCTGCATTGCGAAATGCCGATCAGCTTCGCCACCTCGGCGCTCGGCGGCGAAATCGAGATCCCGACGCTCGACGGCCATGCCAAGATCAAGGTGCCGCCCGAAACGCAGAGCGGGCAGGTTTTCCGCCTGCGCGGCAAAGGCATCAAGGGCGTACGCAGCCACACGCACGGCGATTTGTTCTGCCACGTCGCGATCGAGACGCCGATCAACCTGACCGCGCGCCAGAAGGATATTTTGCGCGAGTTCGAGGCGATCAACGCGGAAGATCCGGGTGCCCACAACCCGCGCGCGAAGAACTGGTTCGACCGCGTGCGCGAGTTCTTCGGGCCCTGACGGACCCGCTCCGGCCGAGCTTGCCGCCTTGGTGAGCAAGCGAAACGCCGGCGGCGACGGTGGGCGCTTCGACGTCATCGTCGTCGGCGCCGGCGCCGCCGGAATGATGTGCGCAGCCGTCGCCGGCCGCCGCGGGCGGCGCGTCCTGCTGATCGAGCACTACGACAAGCTTGGCGAGAAGATCCGCATTTCCGGAGGCGGGCGCTGCAATTTCACCAACCTTCACGCCGGGCCGGCGAACTACCTGTCGCAAAATCCCGATTTCTGCCGCTCGGCGCTGTCGCGCTATACGCCGCGCGACTTCATCGCGCTGGTCGAAAGTTATCGGATAACCTGGCACGAAAAGACGCTCGGGCAGCTCTTTTGCGACCGGACCTCGCTCGACATCATCGCGCTGCTGAAAACGGAGTGCGATCGCGCTCGTGTGCAATGGCGAATGCCTTGCGCGGTGCAAGGCGTCGCGCACGAAGGCGGCGCCTTTGCGGTGTCGACCGCCATGGGAACGGTTCGCGGCGAATCGCTGGTCATCGCCACCGGCGGCTTGACGGTGCCGAAAATAGGCGCGACGCCGTTCGGTTATCGTATCGCCGAGCAGTTCGGCATCGGCGTCGTGCCGCCGCGGCCGGCGCTGGTACCGCTGGCGTTCGATCCCGCGGCTCTGGCGCGCTACGGCGACCTTTCGGGTGTTTCGGTCGACGCCGAAGTGTCCTGCAACCGCGGCAGTTTTCGCGACGCGCTGTTGTTCACGCATCGCGGCCTGTCCGGTCCGGCCATCCTCCAGATCTCGTCGTACTGGAACGGCGGCGATACGCTGTCGGTCGACTTGCTGCCGGATGGCGACGCGCATGCCTGGCTGGAAAGCGAGCGCCGGTCGACGGCGCGGCTGGACAACATCCTGGCGCAGCGCCTGCCGCGGCGGCTCGCGCAACAATGGAGCGAAGCGCACGGCGCCGCCGTGCCGGTCAGTGCGATCGGCCCCAAGCGCCTGAACCAGCTCGCCGCTCTGCTGCACGCCTGGCCGGTGCTGCCGTCGGGCACGCTCGGCTACAACAAAGCGGAAGTCACGCTGGGCGGCGTCGATACGCGCGCGCTGTCATCGCAGACGATGGCCGCAGCCAAAGTGCCGCGACTCTATTTCATCGGCGAGGTCGTCGATGTCACCGGCTGGCTCGGCGGCTACAACTTTCAATGGGCGTGGTCGTCCGCCTACGCGGCCGGACAGCACGCCTAAATCCGCGGTCAAGGAAACGCGGGGATGTGCGGGTCGGTGCCGCCGGAAACTGCTTCCGGATGGTCGCGGCCGACGCGCATTTTCACCTCCTCGACGCTGTGCTCGGGCACGTCCACCATCAGCAGCAGCTTGCCTTCGGCGATCATCGGCTCGAACTGTTTCAGGCGCGAATTGGGCAGCGCCGAGCCGACCATGCTGGAGAACCACGCGCCGAGCAGCGCGCCGACCAGCGCCGCGCCGATGACGATCGGTATCTGCAAACGCGATTCATTCAGCAGAAAATAGGCGGCGGCGCCACCCACGACGCAGCCCAGCACGGCTCCGGCGACGAGGCCCGTTTGCGCGCCGTGCACGAGATCGGTCGATTGCAGCACATTGCACTCGTGGAGCCCGTCCATCGGCATTCCGGGCCTGGCGAGAAAATGGATGTGACGTTCCTCGATGCGCGCCAGCAGGAGATCGTCCATCGTCTTGCGTGCGCTCGGGAGGTCGGGCAGGACGAAGTAGAGTCTGCGTCTCATCGCATGCCTCCATGGCGAATCAACTCGCGATCTCACTCTACCGCTGCGGCGCGGACTGCGCAAGCGATCCGCGGCCGGCGCGCTCGCGCCAACACGGTGTTTGCGCGGGCCGCCGTCAGGGCATAGCATTCGCACTTTCTTGTCGTCGCCGGAGCTGCCATGCCGTATCGCATCGTTCTGCTGCTCGCGGCGCTCGCCGGCTGCTGTCAGCCGGCGGTCGCGCAGGTCAGGATCGGCTTGATGGTGTCCGCGACCGGCCCAACCGCGGCGATCGGCATCCCGCAGAAAAACACCGGCGCGCTGCTCGCTACGCGGATCGGCGAGACGACGATCGACTACATCCAGCTTGAGGACGGCGCCGATACGACCCGCGCCGTGCAGAACGCCAAAAAGCTGATCGCCGAAGATCACGTCGATGCGATCATCGGTCCGTCGACGACGCCGAATGCTCTGGCGATCCTCGACATCATCGCCGAGAACAAGGTCCCGCTGCTGGCCACCGTCGGCACGTCATCGGTGGTCGAGCCGATCGACGCCAAGCGGCGCTGGGTGTTCAAGACCACGCAGAACGACGACCTGATCGCCTCGGCGCTGATCGAGCACATGCGCAGAAACCGCGTCAGGACCGTCGGCTTCATCGGTTTCAACGACGCCTACGGCGAGAACTGGTACAAGGTGTTCGGCGCGCTGGCCGAGAAATCGGGCATGGCGATCGTGGCCAACGAGCGCTATGCGCGCAACGACTCCAGCGTCACCGCGCAGGCGCTGAAGCTCATTGCCGCCAGGCCCGATGCCGTCCTGATCGCCGCGGTCGGCGGGCCCGCGGTGCTGCCGCAGGCCACGCTCTACGACCAGGGCTACAAGGGCCGCGTCTACCAGACGCATGCGGTGGCGACCGACGACTTCATCCGGCTGGGCCGGGAAAAGGTCGAAGGAACGATACTCGCCGCCGGGTCGATGCTGGTGATCGACGACATCGCCGATTCCGATCCGATCAAGCAGGTCGCGGCCGGCTATATGAGCGCGTACGAAAAGCGCTTCGGGACCCGCCCGGCGACCTTCGGCGCGAATACGTTCGACGCGGGGCTGCTGCTGCAGCGCGCGATCCCGCTTGCGCTGAAGGCGGCCAAACCCGGCACCGCGGAATTTCGCGTCGCATTGCGCGATGCGCTCGAGCAGCAGCAGGGCGTCGTCGGCTGCCAGGGCGTGTTCAACATGAGCGCGAGCAACCACAACGGCATGGACGAGCGGGCGCGCGTGCTGGTCGTCGTCAAGGACGGCAGGTTCCGGCTTCTGTCGCCGTAAGCACCGGGGCCGCGATGCCGCAGCGACCGGTCGTCGGCGTGCTGCTCGCCGCGGGCAGCGGCTCGCGTTTCGGCGGTGACAAGCTGCTGGCGACGCTCGCCGACGGCAGGCCGCTGGCGTCGGCCGCGCTGGCCGCGCTCGCGGTTGCGGTCGATGCGGTCATCGCCGTCGTGCGACCCGGTGACGCCGCGCTGCAAGCGCTGTTCAGCGAGTCCGGCGCGCTCGTCGTCGCATGCCCCGACGCAGCCGAAGGGATCGGCGCCAGCCTCGGCTGCGGCGTGCGAGAAGTGCAGCAGCGCTTTCCCGACGCGCGCGGGGCGATCATCGCCCTGGCCGACATGCCCTGGATTTCGCCGTCGACCGTCGCGCGCATCGCGGCCGCATTGCGGCGCGGCGCCGTCCTCGCGGCGCCCATGCATCGGGGGACGCGAGGTCATCCGGTGGCGATCGGCGCCGGCTATTTCGCGGAGCTGCGACGGCTTTCCGGCGATGAAGGCGCAAAAAAACTGCTGGCGGCGCACCGCGCCGAGATCGAGCTGATCGCCGTCGACGACCCGGGCGTGCTGCGCGACGTCGATACGCGGGCGGATCTTTGACTAATGTCTAACCCTGCTGTCGCCCCGGCGCAGGCCGGGGCCCAGGCAGCGATAGCGAGCTACAGCAACTTGGATCCCGGCCGGAGCCTGCCCCCGAATGCTTGAATCGGGGGCCGGGATGACGCTGCCGTGTCCAATCGCTGCGGCGCTTCGCGCCTCGCCCTCGGACAACCGCGTCACTTCCTCCACATGTCGACCTGCCGGCCGACGA